>JBFWXZ010000058.1:0-16415 GCA_050186955.1 Flavobacteriaceae bacterium | reverse complement strand
AGTGCTCGGCGATCACCTCGTGGCCGGCCTCGATCATCGCCGTCTTGATCTCGTCGGGCAGGGCGTCGAACTTCGCCGAGCCCATCATGATGACGCCGGGCCAGACATCGTGGCCGGTGAGGGTCACGTGCTTGGCGTTCTGGTAGAGGCTTTCCGACTGGACCGAGGACAGGTTGATCTCGACCGCGTCGATGGTGCCTGTCTCGAGCGCCGAATAGACCTCGCCATAGGGCAGGCCGATCGGGTTGACGCCGACGGCTTCCCAGGTTGCCTTGTGCAGCGGGATCGGGACGATGCGGGTCTTGAGCCCGGCGAAGTCCGCGACCTTGGCGACTTCCTTCTTGGCGAGGAAGTGGCGCTGGCCGGCCTCGATGAAGCCGAAGCCCCGAATGTTCTTGGCGCCCAGCGTGTCGAGGATCTTCTGTCCCGTCTCCGACGACAGCGCGGCGCTCATCTGCTCGTAGGTGTCGACGACGAAGGGAAGCTGCAGGGCGTCGAAGGCGGAAGCCCCGATCACCAGCGGCAGCACCGGCGCGGAGACCAGCGCACCGTCGATGGTGCCGAGCTGCAGGCCTTCCAGGAGCTGCTTGTCGTCGCCGAGCTGGCGGTCGCCGAAGACCTGGATCTCGACCTTGCCGCCGGTCTTGTCGGCGACCTTCTTGGCGAACATCTCGAGCCCGGTCTGGAACAGATGGGTCGAGGCGGCCGCGTGGCCGAACTTGAAGGTGTAGTCTGCCGCGGCCGCCGGCAGTGCCGAAAGGGCCGCCAGCGCGACGAGGAATCCGAGAATTTTCGATTTCATTGCTTCACTCCCTGGCTTGGTTATTGTTTCTATATAAGAAACGCTTTTTTAAATAGTAATACGGAGTGGCCAGGGCTGTCAATTTCCTCCGTGCCGCGCGCGGTTGACGCCTCGCGGGCGCGCGCCGAACATGGCGTCCCGCCCGGGGAGGAAACGAGAAATGTTCGAGACGACGATCGCCGGCAGCCTGCCGAAGCCCGCATGGCTCGCCGAACCGGAAAGGCTGTGGGCCAGATGGCAGGCCGAGGGCGCGGCGCTGGAACAGGCCAAGCGCGACGCCGCGCTGGTCTGGATCAAGGAGCAGGAAGACGCCGGCATCGACATCGTCACCGAGGGCGAGCAGTTCCGCATCCATTTCGTCCACGGTTTCCTCGAGCATGTCGACGGCATCGACTGGCAGCGCAAGACCCGCATGGGCATCCGCGACAACCGATACGTGGTCGACGTGCCGACGGTGACCGGCAAGGTGTCGCTGGCAAGGCCCGTGCACCGCGAGGAGGCGGCCTTCGCCCGCGCCCATACGAAACGGAAACTGAAATTCACCCTCCCGGGCCCGATGACCATCTGCGACACGATCGCCGACGCGCATTACGGGCAACGCGCCGACATGGCGATGGCCTTCGCCGACCTGCTGAACCAGGAGGCCCGGGCGCTCGAGGCCGAGGGCGTCGACGTCATCCAGTTCGACGAGCCGGCCTTCAACGCCTTCATGGCCGACGTCAACGAACGGGGCGTCGAGGCTCTGCACCGCGCCATCGACGGTCTGCGCTGCAAGACCGCCGTCCACATCTGCTACGGCTACGGCATCCAGGAGAACATCGACTGGAAGAAGTCGCTCGGCAACGAATGGCGGCAATACGAGGCGATCTTCCCCGCCCTCAACGCCAGCCGTATCGGGCAGGTGTCGCTGGAATGCGCCAATTCCCGCGTGCCGCTGTCGCTGATGGGGCTGCTGAAGGACAAGGAGGTGATGGTCGGCGTCATCGACGTCGCGACCAACGAGGTCGAGAGTCCCGAGAAGGTCGCCTCGACCATCGCCGCGGCGCTCGAATTCGTCGACGCCGAGAGGCTCTATCCCTGCACCAATTGCGGGATGGCGCCGCTGCCGCGCAACGTGGCGGCTGAAAAGCTTCGGGCGATCGCCGCGGGTGCGGAGATCGCCCGAAAAAGGCTCTAGTCGCTTAAGGAAGCGCCGTTCAGGCGGACCGGGTGGTCAGCGTGATGTCGTTGTCGATCAGGCCGAGGATCTGGCCGGCGATCGAGCGCTCCTTCTGAAGCTGGCGCTGCTGGTCCTCGATATCCGCGATGCGGATCTCCAGGCGCAGCACGAAGACCGCATTGGCTTCCGCCTCGTCGGCGCAATTGCGGAAATCGTCGAGCATCGTCTCGATCTGCTGCACCGGCATGCCGACCTCGCGGCACTTGTGGATCACCGCCATGGTGCGGACGTGCTCGCGATTGTAGAAGCGCTGACGGCCGCTGCGGCGCGGCATGATCAGGCCCTTCTCCTCGTAGAAGCGCAGGGTGCGCAGGCTGACGCCGAAGATGTCCGCCATCTCGGTGATGCCGATCTCGCCGTCGACGGCGACCGCCGGCATGTCGATCTGCGGCAGCTTCAGGCTGTGCTTGCCGCTGTTGCCGGCCTCGCCGCGGGAGATCCCGCTGTTGGGAAGGGAGCTCTGCGCCACCATGGCGGCGGTGAACCCCTCGTTTTCATAGCTCATGTCTTACACTCCATGGGGAAGCCTTCGCATAGCCGCGTTGCGCAAGGGCGCTCGGCGCACTGTCGGTCTGCGCGATGCCGGCGAGGCTCTGCTCCGCTGTCGCGTGCCCCCGCCTGGAATGGACCGGTCGGAGCCGGCTGGCCGTCATCTTGTTCCGCATCTCAACGCGGCCGATCCGTTTCCGGATGCGCCGCATGCCTTGACTTCCACGTCGATTGCTACCCGGACACCACCTTCCCTGCGGATAGGGGTGTCGCATTTCATTGCATAGGGGGTATCAAAACTAGTGACGCAACGGCAGTGACATGGGGCTACATTGCCGGATGTAACCGTTACATCCCCGTGGAATCGCTATCGGTTTACGAATTTTCAATCCCGGTTGCCCCTACCCGGCCACGGGCTGGCGGGATATAAGGGCGTGCTTCGAAACAGCGCCGTCGGGGATCTGTCCCAAACCGTGTCCGTACTCTCGATCGTTCAGCCGCGCCGCCTCGCCGCCGCTTGTCTCGCGGCGGTCTGCCTGCTCTCGGCCGCTATCGCGGCGGAGGGGCCGGCGGTTCCCAATTTCGTCGATCCCGGCCGCTTCGTGCCCAAGCCCGATCTCGACAAGGTGCGGCAGATACGTTTCCTGACCGAGCTCGATGCGCCGCCCTTCAGCTATATCGGTCCCGACGGCGACCTGACCGGCTTCAATGTCGAGCTCGCCCGCGAGCTCTGCCGCGTGCTCGACCTGCCGTGCACCATCCAGGGGCTCAAATGGGACCTGCTGGTGTCGGCCATCGACGACAAGCGCGGCGACGCCATCATCGCCCCCATCGCCGTCACCCCGGCGAGCCGCGAGCGCTACGATTTCACCGACCGCTATCTCGGCCGTCCGGCGCGCTTCGTCGCCCGCGAGGAGACCGACATTGCCGACGCCCATCCGGAGACGCTGGCCGGGCGGGTCGTCGCCGTCGTCGCCGACACCGCCCACGAGGCCTTCCTGCGCGGGCTCTATCCGGGCACCGTGGCGCGCAACTATCCCGATGCCGGCGCGGCGCTGGAGGCGCTGAAGAAGGGCGAGGCGGAGTTCTATTTCGGCGACGGCATCACCCTCTCGCTGTGGCTCAACGGCGAGGCGTCGGAGAAGTGCTGCAAGTTCGTCGGCGGGCCCTATACCGAGAGCCGCTATTTCGGCGAGGGCATGGCGATCGCCGTGGCCAGGAACAACGAGGCGCTCGAGGGCGCGCTCAACCAGGCGCTGGCGAAGGTCGGCGGGTCGAACGCCTTCCTCGAGATCTATCTGCGCTACTTCCCGATCTCGTTTTACTGATCGCGCCGCCTTCCCTCGCCGAAGGGAAGCCACAGGCTCCAGCCCAGCCTCGTCGGCCGGTCGTCCTGGAAGGGCTCGAGCCCGAGCCGCATCGCCTCGTGCCCGTCGCGCGGCTCGTCCACATAGGTGCGGAACAGCCGGTCCCAGACCGACAGGTTGAAGCCGTAGTTGGAATCGGTCTCGCGGTGGATGACCGAATGGTGCACCCGGTGCATGTCCGGTGTCACCACGGCGAGCCGCAGCAGCTTCTCAAGCGGCGCCGGCAGGCGGATATTTGCGTGGTTGAACATCGCCGCGCCGTTGAGCACCGCCTCGAAGGCGAAGACCGCCGCCGGCGGCGCGCCGAGGGCGACGATGACCACGCCCTTCCAGACCATCGACAGCAGGATTTCGACCGGGTGGAACCTGAGCGCCGTCGTCACGTCGACGTCGCGGTCGGTGTGGTGGACGCGGTGCAGCCGCCACAGCAGCGGGATTTTGTGCGAGGCGACGTGCTGGGCGTAGATGGCGAGATCGAGCGCCAGGAAGGAGGCGAGGCCGGCGGCCGCGCCGGGCACGGGGGCCGCGTTGAACAGGCCGAGCCCGCGCTCGCCCGCCCAGATCGCGACGCCGACCGCCGCCAGCGGGAAGATCAGCCGCACGGCGGCGATGTCGATCAGCAGGATGGCGAGATTGGTGAACCAGCGCCGCCCCTTGGACGCCGTCAGCTCGCGGCGCGGCTCGAACAGCTCGACCGCCGCCATCAGCAGGAAGACGCCGGCGAAGACGAGGAGACGCAACGTTCCTTCGTCGAGCCGGTCCATCGCGTCAGGGCTTGCGGAAGCGGGCCCGTGCACCTCTCTCGATCGCCGCCACCGTCAGGCTGTCGAGGTCGAGCCGGTCGCGGATGATCTGCAGCAGGCGGAGTTCCTCCTGCTCGACCTGCAGGTCGGCGGCGGCGACCTCGACGGCCAGCGCGTAGGCGGTGTCGTGCATGCGCGCCGGCAGGCTTTCGGCGACGAGGTCGAGGACGTCGTCGAGCCCGTCCCCCTGGGTCAGCCGCTCGCTGCACGCCTCGGCGACCGACACCAGCCGTTCGCGGTCGAAGCCGGCGAAGGCCGGGAGGTTCTGGACGACGGCGCCGATGCGTTTCAGCTCTGCATCGGTCATGTCGCGGTCGGCTGCCGCCATGGTCACCATGACGTGGATCAGGGCGTCGGGAACGGAAAGTTTGCTCATGGCTCTCACGGCATGCTGCGTTGCAATTGCCGGCAAGCTATGTGCTCCGCCTGCGGCCATCAAGTATCATTGGCGTGATGGGGCCGCGCCTGATTGACGCGCTGCGGTGCGGCACATAGTGTCCGCCGTCTTTCGGCGGGCCTTTTTCTGGATATTGGATAGGAAGATGACGGACTTGCGGGCGATCGGCATGGAGAGCAAGGCATGGCCGTTCGAGGAAGCGCGCAAGCTGCTCAAGCGCGTCGAGGGGCGCGGCGCCGACCGCCCGGTGCTGTTCGAGACCGGCTACGGCCCCTCCGGCCTGCCGCATATCGGCACCTTCGGCGAGGTCGCCCGCACCACCATGGTGCGCCATGCCTTCCGGGTGCTGACGGATGACCGGATCCCGACCCGGCTGCTCTGCTTCTCCGACGACATGGACGGGATGCGCAAGATCCCCGACAATGTGCCGGATCGCGCCGCGCTCGAGCCCTATCTGCACATGCCGCTGACCTCGGTGCCCAATCCCTTCGGCGGCGATTTCGAGAGCTTCGGCCAGCACAACAACGCGATGCTGCGCCGGTTCCTCGACACCTTCGGCTTCGACTACGAGTTCGCCTCGGCCACCGAATACTACCGCTCGGGACGCTTCGACGAGATCCTGCAGCGGGTCGCCGAACGCTACGACGCGATCATGGAGATCATGCTGCCGACGCTCGGCGAGGAGCGCCGCGCCACCTATTCGCCCTTCCTGCCGATCTCGCCCAAGACCGGCCGCGTCCTCTATGTGCCGATGCGGGCGGTCGATGCCGCGGCCGGGACGATCAGCTATGTCGACGAGGACGGCGAGGATGTGACGCAGGGCATCACCGGCGGCCAGGTGAAGCTCCAGTGGAAGCCCGATTTCGGCGCGCGCTGGGCGGCGCTCGGCGTCGATTTCGAGATGTTCGGCAAGGACCACGGTCCCAACATGCCGGTCTACGACCGGATCTGCACGGCGCTCGGCGGCACGCCGCCGGAGCACTTCGTCTACGAGCTCTTCCTCGACGAGAAGGGCGAGAAGATCTCCAAGTCGCGCGGCAACGGGCTGACCATCGACGAATGGCTGACCTACGCGCCGACCGAGAGCCTCGCGCTCTACATGTTCCAGAAGCCGCGCACCGCCAAGCGGCTCTATTTCGACGTGATCCCCAAGGCCGTCGACGAGTATTTCGCCTTCGCCGCCGCCTATGAGGGCCAGGATGAGGCCGCGCGCCTTAACAACCCCGTCTGGCACATCCATTCGGGCGAGCCGCCGGCCATCGACATGCCGGTGCCCTTCGCCATGCTGCTCAACCTCGTCAGCGCCTCCAACGCCCACGACAAGCAGGTGCTGTGGGGCTTCATCTCGCGCTACGCCCCCGGCGTCACGCCCCAGAACCATCCCAAGCTCGACGAGCTGGTCGGCTACGCCATCCGCTATTTCGACGATTTCGTGAAGCCGACGAAGAAGTTCCGCGATCCCGACGCGACCGAGCGCGAGGCGCTGGAGAAGCTGTCGGCGGCGCTCGCGGCGCTGCCCGCCGGTTCCGACGGCGCGGCGATCCAGGATGCCGTGCTCGACGTCGCGCGCGGCTTCGAGCGTTATCAGGACCACAGCCGCAAGGGCCCCGACGGCGGTCCCGCCGTCACCGGCGACTGGTTCCAGATGCTCTATCAGGTGCTGCTCGGCCAGGAGCGCGGGCCCCGCTTCGGCTCCTTCGTCGCCCTCTACGGCATCGAGGAGACCCGCGGCATGATCGCCGGACGGCTGGCGGCCGCCTGAGCCGCCTTCACTGGCCCCAGGCGCGGCCGTATCGTCCCGCCTTCGCCTCGCGCGCCCGCTCCGCCGCCGACCGGTAGGATTGCGGCGCCCCGTCGGCCGGCTCCGCCCATCCCTGCTCGATCAGCCATTCGCCGATGTCGAGCGTGCCGACCGTGCAGAAGCGCGGCGCGCGCTCGTCGCCGAAGGGCGGCGCGCATGACAGCGAGCGGCGCCTGATCAGCATCCGGAGCTCCGTCGCCGCCGCCTGCCCGCAGGGCCAGTCGCGGCCCTCGGAATCGGTGCAGGTCGTGTCGATCGTCAGCGGGCGGATTCCCGCGATGCGGATCACATCGCGCCCGGTGCGCACGCTGCCCCCGTCAATGACGACGACGCGGTGGAGCAGCACCGGTTCGGGGGGCGCCGGAGGCTTCGGCGGCGGTTCGCGCGCCGGCAGGCGGGTCAGCGGGCCGCTGACCACGGGGCCGGGCAGGGCGGAGGGCGGCGTCACGTCGCGCGGATGCGCCGGCTGTTCGACCGGCATCGGCCGCGGTTTCGGCTCTGGCTTCGGGGGCGGCGGCGGATCGGTCCAGAAGATCAGCGCGGCGACGCTGACCGCCGACAGGATCGCCGCCGTCGTGACAAGCCTGAATGTGCCGCGCCGCGCCATTGCAGCTCCGCATGTTCGATCAGCGCGGGCGCGCTTTCAACTGTCGGCCGGTTCCGGCGCCTTCGCGGTCGCCGCGAGGGCGACCGCCGCCAGGATGAGGACGGCGCCGACGACCTCGCGCCACTCGGCCGGCTCGCCGAGCGCGATCCAACCGCAGCCCAGCGTCACGACGAGCTCGAAGCCGCCGATCGTCGCGGTGCGCGACGGCCCGATGGCCGGCGCGCCGACGATCAGCCCGGTTTGCGGCAAAAGGCCGGTGAGCAGCAGGAAGCCGAGCAGCAGCCATATCCCGCGCGCGCCCTCGGCGATCAGCATGTCGGGGCGGTCGGCGGCGAAGATCGCGAGCCCGGTGACGAGCGCGCCGAGATAGAAGCCCGCCGTCACCTCCATCGCCGTCTCGCCCTTAAGGACATGGCCGAAGACGATCAGCATGAAGGCGTAGGCGATGGGCGAGACGAAGCAGAAGGCGACGGCGCGCGGCGAGGCGGCGAGGGTCTGCGGATCGAGGATGACGAAGGTCGCCGCCAGCACCAGCGCCGCACCGGCGACGGCGCGGCGATCCGGCACGAGGCCGAAGACGAGCCGCGAGAAGACGACGGTCCACAGCGGGAAGGTGAAGAAGATCAGCCCGGCCAGCGCGACCGGCATCTCGCGGATGCCGGTATAGTATCCGAGCGAGCCGAGCGACTGGAACGCGCCGATGGCCATCGCCGGCAGCAGCATCCTCGGCCGGCGGACGATGCGCGGCCAGAGCGGCGCGAACAGCAGCGCCGGCAGCAGATAGCGGTAGTAGAGCGCGTGGTTGGGCGTCAGCCCGGCCTCGAAGGCGGTGCGCGCGAAGAGCGGCGTCAGCCCGAAGCCGATGGCGCCGGCCAGCACCAGCGCGATCCCCGCGGCCGGCGATACCCGCGGAATCCGGATCCGGGCCAGCGCCGTCACGGATGGCGTGCTCCGCGCCGCGTCACTGGCTGGCCCAGACGATGCGCGCGATCCACTCGATCTCGCTCGCCGCGAACTGGCGCGGCGGATGGGCGGGATTGAGCGATTCGATCTCGATGCCCGATGCGTCGTGGCGCACCAGCACCTTCGCCATCACCTCGCCGCTGCGCGACTTGACGACCACCCGGTCGCCGGGCCTGACCGCGGCGTTGGGCGAAACCACGAGAATGTCGCCGTCGCGATAGAGCGGCAGCATGCTGTCGCCGCTCACCGACAGCGCGTAGGCGTTGTCGTCGGAGACGCGCGGCAGCTCGACCTCGTCCCAGCCGCCGCCGACCGGGAAGCCGCCGTCGTCGAAGAAGCCGCCGGCGCCGGCCTGCGCGAAGCCGATCAGCGGCACCGCGCGCGATTCGTAGCGCGGGCCCGGATCGTGGTCGCGGGTCAGCGCCATGAAGTCCTCGATCGAGATGCCCGTGGCGTCCAGCACCTTGGCGATGCTCTCCGTGCTCGGCCAGCGCGGCCGCCCGTCCGGGCCCTGCCGCTTGGAGCGGTTGAAGGAGGTCGGGTCGAGCCCGGCCCGTTTCGCCAGCGCCGACGGCGACAGCGACATCCGCTCCGCCAGCCGGTCGATCGCGTTCCAGATATGTCTGTGCTTGAGCATCGGCCTTCCGCGTGCCTTGCACGGAATATATTCCTGCAAACTATGCCATGGATTCGCCGATACCGCCAGAGCCCGATTTGCGCCGGGCAGGCGATGGGATAGGGTCTTCGCCCCTGAATCGGTTGGATGCACGGACATGCCGCGCGCGGCGGATAAATCGACGATCTACAAGGTGCTCCGGGCGCCGGAATGGCAGTCGGCGCGCGCCGCCGGCCGGTTCTCCGGCTCGTCCGACGACAGGCGCGACGGCTTCATCCATTTTTCGACCGCCGAGCAGCTTCCCGGCACGCTGGAGCGCCACTTCGCCGGCGAGCGCGACCTCGAGCTGCTTGCCGTTCCGGCGCGGGCCCTCGGCGACGCGCTGCGCTGGGAGACCTCGCGCGGCGGCGCGCTCTTCCCGCATCTCTACGGCGATCTCGACCTGACGCATATCGCCTGGCGCGCCAGCCTGCCGATGGGATCGGCGGGCCCGCTGCCGGAGCGCCTCGCATGATCGGCGGCCTGTCGCGCCTCGCCCAGCCCTTCCTGATGGCGCTCGACGCCGAAAAGGCGCACGGGCTGACCATCCGCGCCCTCGAGGCGGGGCTCTATCCGCGCGGCGTCATCGCGTCCGATCCGCTCGTCTCGCAGCGCTTCTGGGATCTCGACTTCCCGAACCCGCTCGGCATGGCGGCGGGTTTCGACAAGAACGCGCAGGCGTCCGCAGCGCTGCTCGCCATCGGCTTCGGCTTCGCCGAGGCGGGCTCCCTCACGCCGCGCCCGCAGCCGGGCAATCCGCGCCCGAGGCTCTTCCGGCTGCCCGCCGACGAGGGCGTCATCAACCGGCTCGGCTTCAACAATGAGGGCCATGCCGCGGCGCTCGCCCGGCTGACGCGGAACCGGCCGCGCGGCGTGCTCGGCGTCAATATCGGCGCCAACAAGGACAGCGAGGACCGCACCGCCGACTATGTCGCCGGGGTGAGGGCTTTCGCCCATGTCGCGTCCTACTTCACCGCCAACATCTCCTCGCCCAACACGCCGGGCCTGCGCGACCTCCAGCACGAGGCGGCGCTCGCCGACCTCCTGTCGCGGATCGTCGAGGCGCGCGACGAGATGGCGCTCACCCACGGCCGCCGCGTGCCGGTGCTGGTCAAGATCGCTCCCGACCTGCTCAACGCCGACCTCGAGATCATGGCCGGCGTCTTCCTGCGCGGCGGCGTCGACGGCCTCGTCATCTCCAACACCACGCTGGAGCGCGACGGCCTCGTCTCGCCGATGCGCGACGAGGCGGGCGGCCTGTCCGGCAAGCCGCTCTTCAACCGCTCGACGGTGATCCTCGCGCGTATGCGCCAGCTCGTCGGCAACGACCTTCCGATCATCGGCGTCGGCGGCATCCACTCCGCCGATTCGGCGTGGGAGAAGCTGCGCGCCGGCGCCAATCTGCTGCAGATCTACTCCGCTCTCGTCTATGGCGGCATCGGGCTCGCCGCCGATATCGTGTCGGGCATCGCCGCGAGAATGCGCCGGGAGGGCGTCAGGCGGGTCGCCGACATAACCTCGAGCGGCGTCAACGAATGGGCCGCCCGCAAGCCGTGAGGAGCCCCGCAATGGCCGTCACCATCTGGCACAATCCGCGCTGCTCGAAGTCGCGCGAGACGCTGCAGCTGCTGCGCGACAGGGGCGTCGAGCCGGTCGTCCGTCTCTATCTCCAGGACCCGCCCTCGGCGGGCGAGATCGCGAAGGCGCTGAAGCAGCTCGATATCGGCGCCGAGGGCCTGGTGCGGCGCGGCGAGAAGGCCTTCGGCGAGCTCGGCCTCGCCGGCAGGCCCGACGGCGAGCTCATCGCCGCGATGGTCAAGCACCCGGTGCTGATCGAGCGTCCCGTCGTCTTCGGGCCCAAGGGCGCGGCCATCGGACGCCCGCCGGAGAGCGTGCTGAAGGTTCTCTGACGCTCAGACCGTGAACCGCTCTAGCGGCCGGCGATCCACTTCGTGAGCCGCTCCATCGCCTCTTCGAGCTGGTCGGCGCGGCGCAGGAAGCAGAGCCGCAGATAGCCGTCCCCGCCCTTGCCGAAGGCGCTGCCCGGGGCGAGCCCGATATTGGCCTCGTCGACGAGCCGGAGGCCGAGCCGGCTGGTGTCGCTCTCGCCCTCGATGCCGAAGAACAGGTAGAACGCGCCGTCCGGCCAGGCGAAGCGCGCCCTGCCGGTCGATTCCAGCGCGCCGCAGCAGATCTCGCGGCCCCTGCGCGCCCGCTCGACCATCTCCGCCACCGTCGCGTCGCCCTCGTTGAGGGCGGCTATCGCCCCGCGCTGCATGAAGGCAGCGACCCCCGACGTCGAATACTGGATGAGGTTCTCGACCGTCTGGCCGAGGCTCGCCGGCAGCGACAGCCAGCCGACGCGCCAGCCGGTCATCGCCCAGTTCTTGGAGAACGAGTTGACGAAGATGATGCGGTCGTCCGCCTCCGCCACGTCGTGGAAGGAGGGCGCCCGGCGGCCGTGATAGTAGAATTGCGCGTAGATCTCGTCGGCGATGATCCACAGCTTGCGGGCGCGCGCGAAATCGAGGATCGCCTGCGCCTCGTCGCGCGTCATCGTCCAGCCGGTGGGGTTGGCCGGCGAGTTGATGAACAGCGCCCGCGTATGCTGTCCGCAGGCGTCGAACAGCCGGTCGAGGTCGAGCTTCCATCCCTGATTGCCGAGCGCGATGGGCACCTCCACCGGCGTCACGCCGGTGACGCCGCAGGCCGCCGACAGGTTCGGCCATGCCGGCGTCGGCAGCACGATCTCGTCGCCGGCCGCCGCCACGAGGTCGATGGCGATGCGGATCGACTGCATCCCCGAGCCCGTCACATAGAAGCGCTCGGGATCGAACGGCCTGCCGTAGAGGCGGGCGTGATAGTCGGCGAGCGCCTGGCGGAGCTCGGGCAGGCCGCGCTGCCAGGTGTAGAAGGTCTCGCCCTCGGCGAGGGCGCGCGCCGCCGCCTCGCCGATGAAGGCCGGCGTCGGCAGGTCACCTTCGCCCGCCCACAGCGGGATCATGCCGGGGCGGCCCCGGCCGTAGTTCATCACCTCGACGATGCCGCTTTCCGGCGCGTCGAGGGCGTTGCGGCTGAGCGATTGCGACAGATCCATCGGCTCGTTCCCGGGCAGAGCGGTCAAAAACGAACGCCCCGGCGAAAACCGGGGCGCGATTTCTGGGATAGCAAGGCGGTCCGCGTCACTTCTTCTTCAGAAGATCGCGGATTTCGCCCAGCAGCTCCTGGTCCTTCGTCGGCGCCGGCGGCGCCGCCGGCGCGGGCTCCTCCTTGCGGCGCAGCGTGTTCACGCCCTTGACCATCAGGAAGATGATCCAGGCGAGGATCAGGAAGTTCACGATCGACGTGACGAAGCTGCCATAGGCGAGCACCGATCCCTGCTCGCGTGCCGCCTCGAGCGTCGGCGCATCGACGCCGCCGCTCAGCGGCAGGAAGTAGTTGCTGAAGTCGAACCCGCCGAAGATCGCGCCGACGACCGGCATGATGACGTCGTCGGTGAGCGACTTCACGATGGTGCCGAAAGCGCCGCCGATGATCACGCCGACGGCGAGGTCCATGACGTTGCCGCGCGCGATGAATTCCTTGAACTCCGAACCGATCGACATACTCGAATCCTCCGCCCTGATGCGTTTGATCGCCTTGGCCGGATCGCATCCGCGAGAGCCGTCGGCGCCGACATAATAAAGTGATTCCGCCGCCTTTCCAGCACCGGGCGGATGTCGGTCAGCTCATCAGGTCGCGCGCCGTGTCGCCGATGTGGGAGAGCCCCGAGAGGACCTCGCGAAGCCGCGCCGCCTCGGTGTCGCCGAAGGCCTTGGGATCGACCGAATTGGTCGGCGGCAGGCCGCTTTCGATGTCGCCGAGCTGCTGGCGGACGACGATGTCCATGAGGCTCGCCTGCGCCTCCATCAGCCGGATCAGGTCGGTCTGGCTGCCGATCTCCAGCGCCGCCAGCCCCTGCAGCCGCCCGAGGGTGGAGCGCTCCAGCACGTGGTGGCGGATCGACAGCGCGCGTGCGATCGCCACGATCGGGAAAAGGCCGCCCTTCTTCAGGTCGACGCGGCCGCTTTCGGTGCGCAGATTGCCGAACAGCGTCAGCGGCGGCCTGTAGTCGCCGATCTGCAGCGCCAGCGCCTGGGTGAAGTTCACCTGGCCGCGCGCCTGCGCATAGGCGAAGTTCCACAGCCGCTGCGCCAGCGAGGCGTCGCCGTGCACGGCGCGGAAGTCGAAGAAGATGTCGACATTCAGCAGGTCCTCCGGCTTGGAGCGCCGGATCCACGCGCTAACCTGCTTTTCCCAGTCGGAGATCGAATGCCGCCAGGCCGGGTTCGACGCCATGATCCCGCCCTTGCAGTAGGGAATGCCGACGGCGTTCAGCGTCGCCGCGACGCGCTTGCCGAACTCCTCGAACCAGCGGTCGGTCGCCTCCGGGTCGGCGGTGTCGGCATGGACGATGGCGTTGTCCTGGTCCGGCGCCAGCATGCTTTCGCCGCGCCCGCCCGAGCCCAGCACGAGCAGCGCGTAGGGGACCGGCGCGCCGCCGAGGCCGTCCTTCTGCATCCGCGCTTCGGCCAGTTCGGCGGCGCGGCGCGTCATCGCGCAGAGCTCGCGGCTGACGATGGCGGCGATCTCGCGCCCCTTGGTGCCCTCGGCGACGAGGCCGGCGGCAACCGATGGGATCTTCGCCCATGCGATGCCGAGCTCGCTGGTGTCGCGCGCGGTGTCGATCTCGTCGCCGAGCGATATGGCGTCGGTCGAGCGCAGCCGCAGCAGGTCGCGCTGCGTCAGGATGCCGACGATGCGCCGCTGCTCGTTCTGCACGGCGAGGTGACGCACGTTCAGCCGCGTCATCCGCCCGATGGCGCGATAGAGGAAGGCGTCCTCGAAGATGCATTCGAGCGGCTTCGAGGCGATCTCGCCGACCGGCGTCGAGAAGGCGCCGGCGCCGTCGCGGGCGAGCCGGCGCAGCAGGTCGCGCTCGGTGACGATCCCCGATTTCGCCGCCGCGAAGGCCGGGTCGTCGCTGACAATCAGGGCACTGATACGCTTCGAGGCCAGCATCGACAGCGCCTCGCCGATGCTCGTCGCCGGCGCGGTGCCGATCGGCGGCTTGCTCATGATCTCGGCGACGCGGTGGCGGTAGGGATAGGCGTCGAGGCGCGCCAGCGCCCGCTCGCTCAGCGTCGCGTCCGGACCGGCCACAGGCTCCGCCCATCCCGCCTTGTACTGCTCGTCGATGATCCGCGTCAGGCCCCGGCAGGCCGCCTCGGCCTCGGCGAGCGTGCGGATGTTGCGCCGCCTGAGATGGGGGATCAGGGCGAGGAATATCTCCGCCGTCATCCGCGCATCGCCGAGCGCGCTGTGGCGGCCGACGATCTCGACGCCGAGCCGCTGCGCCAGCATGTCGAGCGAGTGGTCGGGCAGCTTCGGCAGCGCGATCTGCGCCAGCAGCGCCGTGTCCAGCGTGCGCGGCCGCTTGAAGGCCAGCCCCGCGCGCTCGTGCTCGCTGGCGAGCACCGCGACGTCGAAGCCCACCGAATGGCCGATGACGATCCGGTCGCCGACGAAGGCGTCGAGCGCCCCGACGACCTCGGGGAAGGACGGCTTGCCGGCGACCGCGGCATCCTCGATGCCGTGCACCGCGGTGGAAAGCGGCGGGATCGGCTCGCCGGGGTCGACGAGCTGGTCGAACACCGCGTCCTCGACGATCTGCCGGTGCCGCAGCGCGATCCCGCCGATCTGGATGATGCGGGCGCTCTTGGTGTCGAGCCCCGTCGTCTCGGTGTCGAGCGCCACCGCGTCGATCGAGATCAGCGGCGTGGCGTTGAGCTTGGTCGGGTCCATCGGCTCCCCCGCGGTCGCGAACGCATCCATGGTGCCACAATCTGCGGCCCCGCGCGCGCATCATCGCGGCGGTGGCGAAGCCGCGCTTCTGGACAAGGCGCGGCGAATGACGTGATCCTAGAAGCCGGGAGCGCAGTGTCGCTCGGGTGGAGGGTGAAGCGCCTTGCAGGGTTGGATCGTCGTCCTCACGGCCGTGCTCTACCTCGCCCTGCTCTTCGCGGTCGCGACCTATGGCGACCGCGCCGCCCAGCGCGGCGCCTGGCTCAAGGGCCGGCCGCTGATCTACGCCCTCGGCCTGTGCGTCTACTGCACCTCATGGACCTTCTTCGGATCAGTCGGCCTGGCGTCGAGCTCGGGCCTCGACTTCCTGACGATCTATATCGGCGCCGGCCTGATGCTCGCCGCCTGCTTCCCGCTGGTCATCCGCGTCGCGCGGCTGGCGAAGGAGCAGAACACGACGTCGATCGCCGACTTCATCGCCGCGCGCTACGGCAAGAGCCCGGTGGTCGCCGCCGTCGTAACCGTCATCGCCATCATCGGCGTCATTCCCTACATCGCGCTGCAGCTCAAGGCGATCTCGTCCTCGGTCGCCACCATGGCCGGCTACCTCAGCAACCAGGAATACATCGCGACCGCGCCGGTGATCGCCGACCTGTCGCTGATCGTCGCCGTCGCGCTCGCCCTATTCGCGATCCTCTTCGGGACGCGCCACGCCGACGCCACCGAGCACCAGCACGGCATGATGCTGGCCATCGCCGCGGAATCCATCGTCAAGATCCTCGCCTTCACCGTCGCCGGCATCTTCGTCACCTATACGATGTTCGACGGCTTCGGCGACATGTGGGCGAAGGCGGAGGCGACCCAGGTCATCACGCCGCTCTTCACCCGGACGCTGGACGGCGGGCGGTGGATGACGATGTGCTATCTCAGCTTCGTCTGCGTCCTGCTGCTGCCGCGCCAGTTCCACGTCGCCATCGTCGAGAACAACTCGGCCCGCGAGATACGTCTCGCCGCCTGGTTGTTCCCGCTCTACCTGATCGGCATCAACGTCTTCGTCGTGCCGATCGCCATCGCCGGCCTGCTGACCTTCGGCGCCGGCGTCGTCGATTCCGACATGTTCCTGCTCGCCCTGCCGATGCTGGCCAACGCCGATCTGGTCGCCCTGCTGGTCTTCATCGGCGGCCTGTCGGCGGCGACCGCCATGGTCATCGTCGCCTCCGTCGCGCTGGCGATCATGGTCTGCAACGACATCGTGGTGCCGCTGATGCTGCGCCGCCGCGGCGTCCACATCGCCGAGGGCGGCGACATCCCGCAGCTCATCCTCAACATCCGCCGGCTGGTCATCCTCTCGGTGCTGCTGCTCGGCTTCGCCTAGTACCGGCTCGCCGGGAAGTCCGCCGGGCGGGCCGCCATCGGCCGTGGGTCCTTCGCCGCCTGCGCCCAGCTCGCGCCGGCCTGCTGCTGCGGC
>JBFWXZ010000057.1:0-16601 GCA_050186955.1 Flavobacteriaceae bacterium | reverse complement strand
GAGCCGGGGTCAGTCGCGGGCTTCGCCGACGATGATGACGTGCAGCGCCCGGGGGCCGTGCGCACCGAGCAGCAGCGTTTGCTCGATATCGGCTGAGCGCGACGGGCCGGTGACGAAATTCATCGTCCGCGGCATCTTCCCCTTGCCGTAGACCGCGCGCAGCTTCTCCCATACGCCCTCGTAGCCGGCGACGATGTCGGCGGCGTCGATCATCACGATGTGGTGCTCGGGCAGGAAGTTGACGGTCGATGGATTGTCGGGCCCGGAGAACAGCGCGAGCGTTCCCGTCTCGGCGACGCCGGCGCTCGCCCGCGACAGCCCGACCGCCTCGGAGCCGTCCGGCTTCTGCGTCTTGTGCTCGATATGCTTCTGCGTCTCCCAGGGCAGGCCCGCGATCAGCGGGTCGGCGCCATGGACGAGGCTCGCCGGCAGGTTGCGCTCGCGCAGATAGCCGGCGACGGCCTCGGGCACGCCCGCCGCATCGGCGGTTTCCGCGACCGTGCCGTTGACCTCCTCGACCATCTTGCGGAACAGCGCCACGCGCTCGCGCCCGGGAAGCTGCCCGCGCGCCGGGATGAGGCCGCGCGGCGCCTCGGCGAGCCGCTCGGCGACCTCGTGGGCGCGCACCGTGTCGTCGGCGCCGGCGCCGAGCGAGCGGCGCAGCGTCGACAGGATCGTCTCGCGCGCGCTCACCCGCGGCTCTCCCGTCGCTGGTCTTGCCGGTCGCGCCACATCTGCTGGAAGGTGCGCCCGGCGGGTGCGGGGAAGTCCCGCTTGTCGGTCCAGCCGCCGCCGAAGGGCAGGCGGGATATCCGTCCCTCCTTGCCGGCCAGCAGCTTCAGCGCCCGCGCCGCCATCGCGGTCGCCAGCCGGTAGAGGGCGGGCCGGCGGGCGAAGAACGCCCACAGGCCGAGGCCGGCGCGCTGCGTCGCCGGCGACAGATGGCGCTCGAACTCGCGCTCGCGCCAGTGGCGCATCATCTTCGGCAGCGGGATGCGCATCGGGCACACCGATTCGCAACGCCCGCAGAAGGTCGAGGCGTTGGGCAGGTTTCCGGCCTTGTCGATGCCGGCGAGCGAGGGCGACAGCACCGCGCCCATGGGGCCCGGATAGACCGAGCCGTAGGCGTGGCCGCCAATGGCGTGGTAAACCGGGCAGTGGTTCATGCAGGCGCCGCAGCGGATGCAGCGCAGCATGTCCTGGAACGGCGAGCCGAGCATCGCCGAGCGCCCGTTGTCGAGCAGCACCACGTGATACTCGTCCGGCCCGTCGGGGTCGACGGCGCGCTTCGGGCCGGTCGACAGCGTCGTGTAGACGGAGAAGTCCTGGCCCGTCGCCGAGCGCGCCAGCACGCGCAGGATCTGGCTCACATCCTCCAGCGTCGGCACGATCTTCTCGAGGCTGGCCAGCACGATGTGGACGCGCGGCAGAAGCTGCGTCAGATCGCCGTTGCCCTCATTGGTGACGATGATCGAGGTTCCCGTCTCGGCGATCAGGAAGTTCGCCCCGGTGATGCCGACATCGGCGCGCAGGAAGCGCTCGCGCAGCACCTGCCGGGCCTCCGAGAGCAGCGTCTCCGGCTCGACGAGCAGCCGGTCTGCCGGCAGATGCGTGTGCACCCGCCGGAAATCGGCCTCGACTTGGTCGCGGTTGACGTGCACCGCCGGCGCGATGATGTGGCTCGGGTGCTCGCCGCGAAGCTGGATGATGTATTCGCCGAGATCTGTCTCGACGACCTCCATTCCCTGCGCCTCAAGGAAGGGATTGAGCGCGATCTCCTCGGAGATCATCGTCTTGCCCTTGGTCACCGTCCTGGCGCCGGCCTTGCGGCAGATGTCGAGCACGATGTCGCGCGCGCCCGCCGCGTCGATCGCCCAGTGGACGTGGCCGCCGGCCTCTTTCACCCGCTTCTCGTAGGCCTCCAGATAGAGGTCGAGATGCGCCAGCGTGTGGTTCTTGATGTCGCGCGAGCGGTCGCGCAGCGCCTCGAACTCGGGAAGCTTCGCCGCCGCCTTGGCGCGCTTGCCGATGAAGCCCTTCTCGACATTGCCGAGCGCGCGCTGCAGCGCGGCGTCGGCGAGGGCGGCGCGCGAGTCCTCCTTGAAGGTGGCCGAATGCATCTTCATGGGCGTCAGTCCCCGCGTTCCGGCTTGCCGATGGCCGGCCCGTCCGTCATTCCCGCCAGCACCTCGGCGACGTGGCGGACCTCGACGCCGCTGCCCTCGCGCGACAGCTTGCCGGCCATGTTCATCAGGCAGCCGAGATCGCCGGCGAGCAGCGTGCCGGCGCCGCTGGCGGCGATGTTGGCGGTCTTCTTCTCGACGATGGCGTTGGAGATGTCGGGGTACTTGACGCAGAAGGTGCCGCCGAAGCCGCAGCACACGTCGCTGCCGTTGAGTTCCTTCAACTCCAGACCGTCGACGCTCGCCAGCAGCCGGCGCGGCTGCTGGGCGATGCCGAGTTCACGAAGGCCCGAGCAGGAATCGTGATAGGTGACGCTGCCCGCATAGGCGGCGGTGACGGCGTCGACGCCGAGCACGTCGACGAGGAACGAGACCAGCTCGTGGGTCTTGTCGGCCAGCGCCACGGCGCGGTCGCGCCACTGCGGATCGTGCGCGAAGAGCTCCGGATAGTGCTTGATGATCATGCCGGCGCAGGAGCCGGACGGCGCGACCACCCGGTCATAGGGCTCGAAGGCCTCGATGACGCCCCTGGCGATCGCCGCGGTGTCGGCGCGGTCGCCGGAGTTCCACGCCGGCTGGCCGCAGCAGGTCTGGGCCGCGGGCACCTCGACGACGCATCCCGCATCCTCCAGCAGCTTCACCGCGGCGAAGCCGACGACGGGGCGGACAAGGTCGACGAGACAGGTGACGAAGAGGCCGACGCGGATGGGTTTCTTCTCGTTCATTGGTGCGCCTGCGGTGTTCTTTCCGTCCCTGCGGTCATTCATACATTCCTCGCGCCGGCGCACAACTGCGCGAATCGCCCCCGCTTGACGGATGCAGTGTATACGTTGTTTCGTGGCCGGTGCAGGCCGCCGGTCGCGGCGCTCATGGGGCAATCGGACATTCCCGCGGCGCGGGAGAATTTTCAGGGTGGATTGCCGCACGTCGCAAGGCTAGCCTGCAAACCGTCGGACAACAGCCAACGAGGCGGCCGGCCAGGGGAATTCGATTGGGGAATTCGATTATCGGGAGGAAATCGGGAAATGAGGAAACTTGTACTGTCCGCGGTCGCTGCCGCGGCCGTCGCGCTCACCGCGTCCGTCGCCGGAGCGCAGGAACTCAAGCTCAAGATGGCGTCCACCTATCCCTCGAAGCTCACGCAGCTCGGCTCGCTGGGCAAGGCGCTGGAGGAGAACGTCGCCGCCATTTCAGGGGGCCAGATCGAACTGAAGTTCTATGAGCCCGGCGCGCTGGTGCCGGCGCTTGAGGTCTTCGACGCGATCAAGGCCGGCGCCGTCGACGCCGGCTGGTCGACGCCCGGCTACTGGCAGGGCAAGGAGCCCGCATTGTCGCTGTTCGCCGCGGTGCCGTTCGGCCCCAACGCCGGCGAATACGCCGCCTGGCTGTTCTACGGCGGCGGCGAGGAGATGATGCAGGAGATCTACCACAAGCATAACATCCACTCGCTGATCTGCGGCGTCATCGCGCCGGAGGCCTCGGGCTGGTTCCGCGAGGAGATCACCTCCCTCGACCAGCTCAAGGGCAAGAAGATGCGCTTCTTCGGGCTCGGCGCCTCGGTGATGCAGAAGCTCGGCGTCGACACCCAGCTGCTCGCCGCCGCCGACATCTACCCGGCGCTGGAGCGCGGCACCATCGACGCCACCGAGTTCTCGCAGCCGGCCATCGATCTCAATCTCGGCTTCTACCAGGTCGCGAAGCACTACTACTTCCCGGGCTGGCACCAGCAGTCGACGACCTTCGAGCTGATGCTCAACCTCGACAAGTGGAACGCCATGAGCGACACGCAGAAGGCGCAGCTCACCATCGCCTGCCGCGCCAACTTCGCCATGGGCATGGCCGAGGGCGAGGCGATCCAGGGCAAGGCGCTGGCCGAGCTCAAGGAGAAGGGCGTGCAGATCCACAAGTGGTCGCCCGAGATCCTGGCCGCGTTCGAGAAGACCTGGAACGAGGTCGCCGGCGAGCTCTCCGCCAGCAATGAGAGCTTCAAGAAGACGTGGGATTCGCTGACTGCCTTCCGTGCCGAATACAAGGTCTGGAAGGACATCGGCTACCTGAACTGACGCCTTGCGGGCCCGGGGCGGCGACGTCCCGGGCCTTTCCCGCCCGATGCGCAAGCGGAGGTCTCCGCCGCATCGAGTTCATCGGTTCCGACGGGAGGGGTGTTGGACCGTGCAATCCCTGTTTCGCTTGAGTGCGGCGATCGATCGACTGCTGACCGCGATCGCCAAGGTCGGTGCATGGGCGAGCGTGCTGCTCGTCCTGACGGTCTGCTATGACGTCACCACCCGCTATTTCAGCGTCCCGAAGTTCTTCGGGCTTAACTCGACCAAGATCCAGGAATCCGAATACTGGATCCACACCTATCTCTTCGCCCTGACGCTCGGATACGCCTATATCCGCCAGGCGCATGTGCGCATCGACCTCGTGCGCGACCGCCTGCCGATCAAGGTGAAATACCTGCTCGAGATCATCGGCATCGTCTGCTTCCTGATGACCTACGTCGTCGTCGCGGTCTACTTCACCAGCGCCTACGCCCACCAGTCCTATCTGGAGGGCGAGCTCTCCAAGTCGGTGATCGGCCTGTCGCATATCTGGGTGCTCAAGATCGCCCTTCCGACGATGTTCATCCTGCTCGGGCTCGCCGGCATATCGCAGCTCATCAAGGCCGTCGCCGGCTATCGCGGCCTGCTGCCGCCCGAGATGGTGCCGCAGACGCTCGGGGGAGATCTGTGATGGATATCGCGGAAATCCTCCCGCTGCTGATGTTCGCCGCGCTGGCGGTGCTGCTGTTCTCCGGTTTTCCGGTCGCCTTCGTCCTCGGCGGCATCGGCCTCGCCTTCGGCTTCATCGGCATCGCCTTCGACGAGTTCACGGTCTACCAGTTCGGCTCGATCCCCTCGCGCATCTTCGGCGGCATCGCCGAGAACCTGATCCTCACCGCGATCCCGATGTTCATCTTCATGGGGACGATGCTCGAGCGATCGGGCATCGCCCGCGACCTGCTCAACTGCCTGCAGGTGCTGCTGCGCCGGGTGCCGGGCGGGCTCGCCCTGTCGGTGACGCTGATGGGCACGATCCTCGCCGCGACCACCGGCATCATCGGCGCCTCCGTCGTCATGATGACGCTGCTGGCGCTGCCGGTGATGAGCAATCGGGGCTACTCGCCGCAGCTCGCGACCGGCACCATCGCCGCCTCCGGCACGCTGGGCATCCTTATCCCGCCGTCGATCATGCTGGTCATCATGGCCGACCTGCTCGGCCGCTCGGTCGGCAATCTGTTCGTCGCCGCGATCATCCCCGGCTTCATGCTGTCGGGACTGTATTTCCTCTACATCATCATCGCCTGCGTCCTGAAGCCGAGCCTCGCGCCGAAGCTGCCGGACCACATCGGCCCGCAGACCACCAAGGGCTTCGTCATCATGCTGCTGCGCAGCTTCGTGCCGCCGGTGTTCCTGATCGTCATGGTGCTCGGCTCGATCCTCGGCGGCTTCGCCACGCCCACCGAGGCGGCCGGCGTCGGCGCCATCGGCTCGATCATCCTGGCGCTGCTCAACCTGGTCATCCTGCCGACGCTGCGCGTCCCCGACTTCCATTTCGAGGGCGAGGCGAAGATGGACAGCGAGGAGACGGTGAGCGGCCAGCTCGCCGTCGACGTGAAGCACTTCTTCTCCGTCCTCGCCAGTGTCGTCGAGCGCACGGCGCTGACCAACGCGATGCTCTTCGGCATCTTCATCGGCGCGACGCTGTTCTCCTTCGTCTTCCGCTCGCTGGGCGGCGACGACCTTGTCATCGAGATCGTCGAATGGCTTGGCCTCGGCTCCTGGGGCCTGCTCTTCCTGCTGATGGGGATCGTTTTCTTCCTCGGCTTCTTCTTCGACTGGATCGAGATCACGCTGATCGTGCTGCCGGTCTTCACGCCGATCGTCGAGCTGATGGATTTCGGCACCCATGTCGACAAGTTCGAGGTCGTCTACTGGTTCGCCATCCTGCTCGCGGTGAACCTCCAGACCTCGTTCCTGACGCCGCCTTTCGGCTTCGCGCTGTTCTATATGAAGGCGGTGGCGCCGAAGGACATCAAGATCCAGCACATCTACGCCGGGATCATTCCCTTCGTGATCCTCCAGCTCATCGGCCTCGGGCTGGTGATCGCCTTCCCCGATCTCGCGCTGTGGCTGCCGAGGGTGCTGCTGAACTAGGGGCGTACTTGTGCCGGGCGTGCCGCTGATGTGAAATCGTCTCGCGACCGACGGGGCTGCCGACGATGGAAACCCAATACTACCGCACCCGCGCGGAACTGATCGGCGAGGTGCACGCGCGACCCTTCGATCCGGTCGACGTGCCCTCGCGGGTCCTGCATTTCGGCTTCGTCATCGAGGACGAGGGCGGCCGCCGCGCCGTCGCCTTCCACCGCCGGCTGGCCGCGCTCGCCGGCAATGACGGCGACGAGGGCGCGCTGCGCCTGACCCTGTTCGAGGTCGACGGCGTGGTGCTGCGCTGGGAGCGGCACACCGAGTTCGCGACGCTCACCGCCTTTCTCGCCGCCGGGCGCGGCAATCCCGGCGTCGAGCTGCTTCCCGCCTCGGTGCGCAGCCTGTTCGAGCGCCCGCCCGGCCCGCTGCTCGTCGCCACCGAGATCGCGGTGCTGCCGCGCGCCCCCAAGGGGCCGAGCCGCTTCGACGCCGCGAGCTACTGCGAGTCCGCGCTGCGCGGCGGCGCCGCCCGCGTGCAGACCGATTTCCGCACCGGCGCCGGCGGCTTCACCCGCTTCGTGCTGATCGCCGACCGCGCCGACCCGCGGTTGACCGGCGTGCTGGTCCGCCAGCTGCTGGAGATCGAGACCTACCGCACCTTCGCCATGCTCGGCCTGCCGCTGTCGCGCCGGCTGTCGCCGATCCTCACCCGCATCGAATCCTCGCTCGCCGAGGCGGCGGTGGAGATGCGCGACCAGGCCGGCCTCGACACCAATCGCGACCTGCTGGAGAAGCTGACCGCGCTCGCCGCCGACCTCGAGGCGGAATCGGCGTCGGGGTCGTTCCGCTTCGGCGCGACCGCCGCCTATCACGAGATTCTCTTCGACCGGCTCGAGGCGCTGCAGGAAACCCAGCTCGAGGGCCACCCGACGCTTGCCGGCTTCCTGACCCGGCGGCTGACGCCGGCCATCCGCACGACCCGCGCCGCCGCCGAGCGCATCGCCGAGCTGTCGCGCCGGCTGACCCGCGCCGCCAACCTGCTGCGCACCCGCGTCGACATCCAGCTCGAGGGACAGAACCAGTCGCTGCTGCGCTCGATGGACCGGCGCGCGCGGCTGCAGCTGCGCCTGCAGCAGACCGTCGAGGGCCTGTCGGTCGCCGCCGTCAGCTACTACGTGGTCGGCCTGATCGGCTATCTCGCCAAGGGCGCGAAGGGCGCGGGCCTGCCGATCAACGGCGATGTCGCCGCCGCGCTCTGCGTCCCCGTCGTCATGCTCGCCGTATGGTGGCTGGTGCGCCGGATCAGGCGCGGGCACTCGGAATAGCGCCCAGCCGCGGCTCCGACGCCAGCGGCATCGACGGCGCGATCTTGGGCAGCGGAAGGTCGCGGTCCCAATAGGGCTCCGGCCCGTAGATCTCGGCGAAATAGTCGATGAAGGCGCGCACCTTGACCGGCAGGAAGCGCCGGCTCGGATAGACGGCGTAGACCGCGACGCGGTGCGACTCCCGGTATTTCGGCAGCACAGGGCACAGCCGGCCGGCCTTCAGCGCCTCGCCGATGTCCCATGTCGAGCGCATGGCGATGCCCATGCCGGCCAGCACCGCCTGCGTCACCACCTCACTGGAATTGGTGTGCAGCCGGCCGCCGACGCGGACATTGACGGGCCCCTCGGGGCCCTCCAGCCGCCACACGTCCTGATGCGCGTGGAACAGGCATTCGTGGCGGTCGAGGTCGCGCAGCGCCTGCGGTTCGCCGGCGCGCGCCAGATAGGCGGGCGAGGCGCACAGGATGCGGTGGTTGGGCGCCAGCCGCCGGGCGATCAGGCTGGAGCTTTCCAGCTCGCCGATGCGCACCGCCATGTCGAAGCCCTCGCCGACGATGTCGACGACGTTGTCGGAAACCGCGAGATTGATCGACAGATCAGGGTAGCGGGTCATGAAGCCGGCCAGATGCGGCGCGATGTGATTGCGGCTGAAGGAGGTCGGGGCGGAGATCCGCAGCGTGCCGCGCGGCGAGGAGTTGCGCCGCGAGACGAAGGATTCCGCCTCCTCGATCGACGCCAGGATCGCCACCACGCGCTCGTAGTAGCCCTGACCTTCCTCGGTCAGCGCGATCTGCCGCGTCGTGCGCTGCATGAGGCGCGCGCCGAGGCGCTCCTCGAGCCGGCGGATGCGCTTCGATATCACCGCCGGCGACAGCCCGAGCTCGCGCCCGGCCGCGGACATGCTGCCCGCCGTCACGACGCGGGCGAACACTTCCATATCGGGCAACGTGCCCGGCCGCTGGCCTTCCTCGCTCATCGTTTCCCCACGTGAAATATGAGAATTGCTCTTTGCCTGCTTGGGTCCCGACGACATAATGTAAGGTCGAACGGCGTCTGGCCCTGCAAGTCTTGGATGCCACTATAGCGGTATCTGGTATACAAGAAAAGGGAGCGAAATTTGTCCTTCCTGGAGCTTCCCGAACCCGATCCCGCGGTGCTTGCCCGCCGCGACCGGATCGTCGCCGCGCTGCGCGCCATCCTGCCCGCCGAGGCGGTGATCGACGACGAGGACGGCCGCCGCGCCTACGAGATGGACGCGCTGACCGCCTATCGCCGCATGCCGATGGCGGTGGCGCTTCCCGGCTCCACCGAGGAGGTCAGCGCCGTCATGGCCCTGCTCGACCGCGAGGGCGTGCGGGTCGTCGGCCGCGGCGCCGGCACCTCGCTCGCCGGCGGCGCGCTGCCGCTGGAGGACGCCGTCGTCGTCTGCCTGTCGCGGATGAGCCGGGTGCTCGACATGGACTTCGCCAACCGCACCGCGCGGGTCGAGGCCGGCATCACCAACATCGCGATCAGCCAGGCCGTCGCCCATGAGGGCTTCTTCTACGCCCCCGACCCGTCGTCGCAGCTCGCCTGCACCATCGGCGGCAATATCGGCATGAATTCCGGCGGCGCCCACTGCCTGAAGTTCGGCGTCACCACCAACAACGTCCTCGGCCTGCGCATGGTCATGGCCGACGGCGAGATCGTCGATATCGGCGGCAAGCACCTCGATACCGGTGGCTACGACCTGATCGGCCTCGTCGTCGGCTCGGAGGGCCAGCTCGGTCTCGTCACCGAGGCGACGGTGCGCATCCTGCGCGCCGCCGAGGGCGCGCGTCCGGTGCTGCTCGGCTTCTCCTCCTGCGAGGCGGCCGGCGCCTGCGTCGCCGACATCATCGGCCAGGGCATCATCCCGGTCGCCATCGAATATATGGACCGGCCCGCCATCAAGGTCTGCGAGGAATTCGCCAAGGCCGGCTACCCGCTCGACGTCGAGGCCATGCTGATCGTCGAGATCGAGGGCTCCGACGAGGAGATCGACGACATGCTCGCGCGCATCGTCGCCATCGCCGGCAAGCACGATCCGATGACCACCCGCATGTCGGGCTCGGCGGCCGAGAGCGCGGCGATCTGGAAGGGCCGCAAGTCGGCCTTCGGCGCCATGGGCCGGATCGCCGACTATCTGTGCATGGACGGCACCATCCCTACCGGACAGTTGCCGCATGTGCTGAAGCGGATCGGCGAGATCTGCGAGGGCAGGGGCCTGAGGGTCGCCAATATCTTCCATGCCGGCGACGGCAATCTGCACCCGCTGATCCTGTTCAACGCCAACGATCCCGAGGAGCTGGAGAAGGCGGAGGCCTGCGGCGCCGACATCCTGTCGCTCTGCGTCGAGGTCGGCGGCTGCCTGACCGGCGAGCACGGCGTCGGCATCGAGAAGCGCGATCTGATGGAGAAGCAGTTCGGCGCCGACGACCTCGCCCTGCAGATCCGCATCAAGCGCGCCTTCGACCCGGCCTGGCGGCTCAACCCGGGCAAGGTCTTTCCGCTGCATCTCGCCGGCGCCGCGCCGGCGGTGGCGGCCGAATGAGCGAGCTTCTGCCCGCCGACGAGCAGGAGCTCGCCGGCATCGTCGAATCCCATTTCGCGTCGGGCACGCCGCTGGAGATCGTCGGCGGCGGCACCAAGCGCTGCGTCGGCTACCCCGTCCAGGCGGCGGCGACCCTGTCGCTGGCGCGGCTGACCGGCGTCACGCTCTACGAGCCGAGCGAGCTGGTCATCCGCGCCCGCGCCGGCACCCCCGTCGCCGAGCTGGAGGAGACGCTGGCGAAGAACCGCCAGCGCCTGACCTTCGACCCGGTGGGGATTTCCGCGCTCACCGGCCTTGCCGGCGCGCCGACCGCCGGCGGCCTCGCCGCCTCCAACATCGCGGGCCCGCGCCGCGTCATGGCCGGGGCGGTGCGCGACAGCCTGATCGGCATCCGCGCGGTGACCGGCGAGGGCAGGGCGATCAAGTCCGGCGGCCGGGTGATGAAGGACGTGACCGGCCTCGACCTCGTCAAGTCGGTCTCCGGCTCCTGGGGCACGCTCGCGGTGATGAGCGAGGTCACCTTCAAGGTTCTTCCAGTCGCCGAGACCGAGGCGACGCTGGCTGTCGCCGGCCTGGACGACGAAATGGCCATCGACTGCCTCTCCGCCGGCCTCGGCAGTCCCTTCGAGGTGACCGGGGCGGCGCATCTGCCGGGCGAGGCGACGCTGCTGCGCATCGAGGGCTTCGAGAAGTCCGTCGACTATCGCGCCCGCGAGCTTGCCCGCGAACTCGCCCGCTTCGGCGAGGCCGACATCCTGAAGGCCGCGGCGTCGACGGCGCGCTGGGAGAAGGTGCGCGACTGCGCGGCGCTCGGTGTCGGCGACGGCGAGGCGCTGTGGCGCGTCTCCACCGTGCCCTCGCACGGGCCGGCGGTGGCGGCCGCGGCGCGTGGGGCCGGCGATGCGCGCCTGCAGTATGACTGGGGCGGCGGCCTGCTGTGGATCGCCGTTCCCGCAGAGCAGGCGGCGGCGGTCGGCGAGGCGCTGCGCGCGGCGATCGCCGGGCAGGGCCACGCGACGCTGATCCGCGCCCCGGAAGGCGCGCTCGACGCGATCGCGCCCTTCGAGCCGATGCCGGCGCCGCTCGCCCGCATGGCGGAGCGCCTGCGCCGGTCCTTCGATCCCGGCCGCATCCTCAATCCCGGCCGAATGTATCGCGCGAGTTGAACCCGACATGCAGACCAATTTCACCCTCGCCCAGCTCGCCGACCCGCATGTCGCGGAATCGGAGAAGATCCTGCGCTCCTGCGTGCATTGCGGCTTCTGCACCGCCACCTGCCCGACCTACCTGCTGCTCGGCGACGAGAACGACAGCCCGC
This sequence comes from Flavobacteriaceae bacterium, assembly GCA_050186955.1. GTDB lineage: Bacteria > Pseudomonadota > Alphaproteobacteria > Rhizobiales > Tepidamorphaceae > JACKJP01. The sequence goes on along the minus strand of JBFWXZ010000057.1, from coordinate 5,010 downwards.
GCGGCCGCATCTACCTGATCAAGGACATGCTGGAGAATTCGCGCCCCGCCTCGCGCGACATCGTCACCCATATCGACCGTTGCCTCTCCTGCCTCTCCTGCATGTCGACCTGCCCCTCGGGCGTCCACTACATGCATCTCGTCGATCACGCCCGCAGCCATATCGAGAAGACCTACAGCCGCCCCCTCTGGGACCGCGTCATGCGCGGCGTGCTGGCGTGGACGCTGCCCTATCCGGGGCGCTTCCGCCTGGCGCTCGCCGGCGCCTTCTTCGCCCGCCCCTTCGCCGGGCTGCTGAAGGGCCTTCCCGGCACGGGCCGTGTCGCGGCGATGCTGTCGCTGGCGCCCGCCTCGGTGCCGCCGCGCGCCGGCGAGGGGCCGGGCGTCTTCTCCGCGGAGGGTGCGCGCAAGGCCCGCGTCGCCATGCTCACCGGCTGCGCCCAGCCGGTTCTCGCGCCCTCGATCAACAGGGCGGCGATCCGTCTGCTCAACCGCCACGGCGTCGAGGTCGTGCTGCCGGCCGGCGAGGGATGCTGCGGCGCCCTCGTCCACCACATGGGCCGCGAGGCCGACGCCCTCGACTTCGCCCGCGCCAATGTCGACGCCTGGATGCGCGAGATCGACGGCGCGGGGCTGGACGCGATCCTGATAACCGCGTCGGGCTGCGGCACGACGATCAAGGATTACGGCCACATGCTGCGCCTCGATCCCGCCTATGCGGAGAAGGCCGCCAGGGTCAGCGCGCTCGCCCGCGACGTCAGCGAGTTCCTCGCCGGCCTCGACATCGGCAGCCCGCCGCCGCGCGACCTTACCGTCGCCTATCATTCCGCCTGCTCGCTGCAGCACGGCCAGCAGGTGCGCGAGGAGCCCAAGGCGCTGCTGAAGAAGGCGGGCTTCAGGGTCAAGGACGTGCCCGAGGCGCATATCTGCTGCGGCTCGGCCGGCACCTACAACATCCTCCAGCCGGAGATCGCCGGCCGCCTGCGCGCCCGCAAGGTCGCCAACATCGAGAAGACCGCGCCGGACGTTATCGCCGCCGGCAATATCGGCTGCATGACCCAGATCGCCGCCGGCACGCCGATCCCGGTCGTCCACACCGTGGAGCTGCTCGACTGGGCGACGGGCGGGCCGAAGCCGGAAGCGTTGAGCTGATTTTTCTTTTCCAAAATGGAAAAGGACTTCGGCGTTCCCATTCGCTTTCGAAACAATACCCATCATGGTGTTATCCGCCCGGTTTCAAGAAAGACCGGAGGAACGAACCATGTCCGCAACCGACAAGTCCGGCATCGTCGTCAACGGCCCCGCCGTCGATCGTCAGAACGAGGTCCTGATCCCCGAGGCGCTTGCCTTCGTCGAGGCGCTGCACCGCAATTTCGACGACCAGCGCCGTCGCCTGCTCAAGGTGCGCGAGGCGCGCGCCGCCAAGTTCGACAAGGGTGAGCTGCCCGATTTCCTTCCCGAGACGCGCCACGTGCGCGAGAGCGACTGGAAGGTCGCGCCGATCCCCGACGACCTCCAGGACCGCCGCGTCGAGATCACCGGTCCCGTCGACCGCAAGATGATCGTCAACGCGCTGAATTGCGGCGCCAGGGTCTTCATGGCCGATTTCGAGGACGCTTCCAGCCCGAGCTGGGAGAACATGATCGAGGGCCAGGTCAACCTGAAGGACCGCTGGGCCGGCAGGATCGACTTCACCGACGCCGCGAGCGGCAAGGAATACAAGCTCAAGAACCAGACGGCGGTGCTGCTGGTGCGGCCGCGCGGCTGGCACCTGCCGGAAGTCCACGTCACCGTCGACGGCGAGCCGGTCTCCGGCGCGCTGTTCGATTTCGGCCTCTACTTCTTCCACAACGCCAAGGCGGCGATCGCCCAGGGCTCGGGCCCCTATTTCTACCTGCCCAAGATCGAGAGCCATCTCGAGGCGCGGCTGTGGAACGACGTCTTCAAGTTCGCCCAGGAGGAGCTCGGCATCCCCAACGGCACGATCAAGGCGACGGTGCTGATCGAGACGCTGCCGGCGGCCTTCGAGATGGACGAGATCCTCTACGAGATGAAGGACCACATCACCGGCCTCAACTGCGGCCGCTGGGACTACATCTTCTCCTTCATCAAGACCTTCCGGAACAACGACAACTTCATGCTGCCCGACCGCGGCAAGGTGGTGATGAGCGAGGCCTTCCTGCGCGCCTATTCGCTGCTGCTGGTGCGCACCTGCCACCGCCGCGGCGCCTTCGCCATGGGCGGCATGGCGGCGCAGATCCCTAACCGCCGCGACCCCGAGGCCAACGAGAAGGCGCTCGCCAAGGTCAAGGCCGACAAGGAGCGCGAGGCCGGCGACGGCTATGACGGCACCTGGGTCGCCCATCCCGACCTCGTGCCGGTCGCCCAGGAGGTTTTCGACCGGCTGATGCCCGGCAGGAACCAGGTCTCGCGGCAGCGCGACGACGTCGATGAGGGGCAGATGGACCTGCTGCGCATCCACGACGGCACGATGACCGAGCAGGGCCTGCGCGAGAACATCCGCGTTGGCGTGCAGTATATCGAGGCGTGGCTCGGCGGCCGCGGCGCGGTGCCGCTCTACAACCTCATGGAGGACGCCGCCACCGCCGAGATCAGCCGCGCCCAGATCTGGCAGCAGATGCATTTCGGCGCGACGCTCGAGGACGGCCAGAAGGTCACCCCGGCGCTCTTCGACAAGTGCCTGAAGGAAGAGATGGACCGCGTCCGCGCGGAGATCGGCGACGAGGCCTACGACAAGGGCCACTTCCCCGAGGCCATCAAGCTGTTCCGCGACCTCTCCGTCGCCGACAGCTTCGAGCCCTTCCTGACGATCCCCGCCTACAAGCTGATCGCCTGAGGCGGCGCCCGCCGCCGGCGGCAATGGAAAGGCGGCAACCGGGAACCCGGTTGCCGCCCCTCGCCTCTTGAAGCCCCCCGGCTCTCAGAGAGGTTTGCCCGTCAGATGACCTTGACGGTGGCGCCGACCGGCACGCGCTCATAGAGGTCGATCACGTCCTCGTTGCGCATCCGGATGCATCCCGACGACACCGCGTGGCCGATCGTCCAGGGCTCGTTGGAGCCGTGGATGCGGTAGAGCGTGCTGCCGAGATAGAGGGCGCGCGCGCCGAGCGGGTTCTTCGGCCCGCCGGGCATCATCTCCGGCAGGTAGGGCTGGCGCTGGCGCATCTCCGCCGGCGGCCGCCAGTCCGGCCACTCCGCCTTGCGCGTCACCTTGTGGGTGCCCGCCCATTCGAAGCCGGGGCGCCCGACGCCGACGCCGTAGCGCAGCGCGCGGCCATTGTCCTCGACGAGGTAGAGGAAGCGCTCATTGGTGTCGATGATGACGGTGCCCGGCGTCTCGCCGCCGCCATAGGCGACTTCCTGCTTGGCGAATTTCGGGTCGAACTGCCGGTTCGCTGCGGTGGCGACGGCGACCGGCGCCGGCTTCGCGCTGACGCCGCGCGGCTCGTTGTGGCGCGGCTCGTCGCGGCGCGGCTGCCGCGCCTGCTGCTGCCAGCGCGGCGCGCCGTAGGCCGGCTGTCCGTAGGCGGGCTGGCCGCCATATGCCGCGCGCGGCTGGCGCGCGGGCTGCGCCTGGCGGGCGCCGAAGATGGAATCCATCAGGCGCGGAAACGGCATGTCGCCATTGGCGGCGACCCGATAGGCGCCCTGCGGCGCCGGCGCCGGATCGTCGGCCAGCGCGCCATGCGAGATCAGCGCCGCGAGCGCGCCGGTTACGAGGATGGAGATCGGTTTCATTGGGGTACTCGACACATACTGGGCACAACAGACGCGCCTTGCCGCGGCCCTGCATGGGAGCCCGCGAAAGACGAGGCCACTCTAGGCGCGCTTCTTTCTGCAAATGGTGAACGCGCGTTATTGATTAATCGAAAGCTTTTGGTGTGGTTGACGCAACGTTAAGGCGAATGGTGAACAATTTTTTAACGAAGCGGATGCGACGATTCGGCAACGTCGTCCCATGCCGAATCGGACCTCTCGCTCCATGACCACGCAGCCCATCCCCATCGGCCGCCGCTTCCGTGTCGAGATCGCGCGGGACTACGCCGCCGACAATGTGGACGGCGACGTCTCCACCCTGCGCCACCAGGAGGTTCTGTTCGCCCTCGGCGAGCTGCGCCGCGCCTTCGCGCCGGCCGAGGAGATGACCCAGCAGATCACCGAGGACTACGCCCACCAGCTCACCGAGGCGAGGAAGCTCAAGACCGAGCTCGACCAGATCCAGTCGGCGATCGCCGAGACCAAGAAGGAGATCGCGACCCTGCACGCCAACGCGCTGCAGGCGAGCGCGCGCTCCCGCGTCACCGACGAGCTCGACGCCATCGTCGCCGACACCGAGGACGCCACCGAGTCGATCCTCTGCGCCGCCGAGAGCATCGACCAGGACGCCAACGACCTGATCGCCAACCTCAAGAAGGGGCAGAACGTCGACCTCGCCCGCGACGTGCAGGAGCAGGTCATCAGGATCTTCGAGGCCTGCAACTTCCAGGACCTCACCGGCCAGCGCATCACCAAGGTCGTCTCGACGCTGCGCTTCGTCGAATCCCGCGTCGACCGGATGATGGAGATCTGGGGCGGCATGGACGGCTTCGCCGACGTCGAGCCCGACGACATGCCGGCGCCCGACGGCGACCGCGCGCTGCTCAACGGCCCGGCGCTCGCCTCCGACGAGGGCCGCGCCTCGCAGGACGAGATCGACGCCCTGTTCGACTAGGCGGGTTCGCTTCTTCATCGATTCCTTCCGCCGATCGCTGCCGGTTTAAGACGCGCGGTGCTTGCCACAAACGCCCACCTCATCCTGAGGAGGGCCGGCACGGCCCGTCTCGAAGGATGGGCAAGGACGCCGCTCCACGCATGCGAACCCCGCCCCGCACGCTGGCGCGCCGGGGTTGGCGGAAGTCGGGATTACCGGGGCGCTTCGGGGTCGCCATTCCGATAGTCAAGTGAGCGGCGCCGCGAAGCGCCCCGATGCCATGCGTTGATCCGTGCCGGC
>JBFWXZ010000056.1:0-17041 GCA_050186955.1 Flavobacteriaceae bacterium | reverse complement strand
CCGATCGTCGCGAAATCGGGCGCTACCGCTATGTCTGCGAGCCCGACCGGCCGATCTCCTGCGAGGGCGGACGCGTCGTCGGCGACCGCTGCATCTGCCCGCGCGGCACAGACCGTCGCGAGGTCGCGCCGAACCGCTTCGTCTGCCGTCCGGATCGCCCGACGCCGCCGCCGATCATCTGCGAGGGCGGGCGCGTCGACAACAATCGCTGCATCTGTCCGCGCGGCACCGAGCGCCGCGAGCGCGGTCCCAACAACTTCGTCTGCCGGCCGGACCGTCCAACGCCGCCGCGGATCATCTGCGAGGGCGGGCGCGTCGACAACAATCGCTGCATCTGTCCGCGCGGCACCGAGCGCCGCGAGCGCGGTCCCAACAACTTCGTCTGCGAGCGCGAACGGCCGAAGCCTATCGTCTGCGAAGGCGGCTCGGTGGTCGGCGACCGCTGCGTGTGCCCGAAGGGAACCAACCGTCGCGAAGCCGGGCCGAACCGGTTCGTGTGCGAGCGCGAGCGTCCGCAGCCCAAGCCGATCCAGTGCATGGGCGGAACGGTGAGGAACGGTCGCTGCGACTGCCCGCGCGGGACCGATCGCCGGGAACTCGCTCCCAATGTCTACAATTGCGTCTTCGCGCCGCCGCAGCCCAAGCCGACGCCGATCATCTGCAATGGCGGGCGGGTGTCGAACGGCAAGTGCGTATGCCCGCGCGGCACCCGCCTGCAGTCGGCCGGCCGCAACGTCTTCTCCTGCATCGTGGTGCCGACGACGACCCAGCCACCGCCATCCGGCCCGTCCAATATCCGCTGCTCGGGCGGCCGCCAGCGCAACGCCGCCGGTCAGTGCGTCTGTCCGCCCAACCAGCCGGTGTGGGACGGCAGGCGCTGCAACCAGGTCATCCGCATCCAGCCTCCGGTCATCAAGCTCCCGGGCATCCAGATACAGTGACGAAAAAGACCCGGCGTCGTGACGCCGGGCCTGCAATAATCACGGTGCGGACATAAGCGGGGTCTGCGCGCTCAGACCCGCCCCTCATAGGCGGCGCGGAACATCTTCAGCGCCCCCGCCTCGTCGAGCTTGACCGGGTTGCCGCCCGCCGTCGGATCGACGACGGCCATCGCCGCCATCTCCTCGAAGCGGCTATCGTCGACGCCGAGGCCCTTGAGATCGTGCGGCACGCCGATTTCCTCGCGCAGCGCCAGCACGTAGTCCATGAAGCCGTCGAAGCCGGGCTTCTCGAGCTCCAGGAACGCCGAGAGGCGGTTGATGCGCCCCTCGATGGCCGACCGGTTGAAGGCCAGCACATAGGGCATGAAGACCGCGTTGGTCAGGCCGTGATGGGTGTCGTAGAGCGCGCCGACGGGATGCGAGAGCGAATGGATCGCGCCCAGCCCCTTCTGGAAGGCGACGGCGCCCATGGCGCCGGCCGACATCATGTCGGCGCGCGCCTCGATGTCGCGGCCGTCCTTCACCGCGCGCGCCAGCGCCGTCTTCACCAGCCGCATGCCCTCCAGCGCGATGCCCTCCGACATCGGGTGATAGAAGGGCGCGCAATAGGCCTCCAGGCAGTGGGCGAAGGCGTCCATGCCGGTGCCGGCGGTGATCTTCGCCGGCATGCCGACGGTCAGCTCGGGATCGCAGATCACCGTCTTCGGCATCATCAGCGGGTGGAAGATGACCTTCTTGGTGTGCGTCGCCTCGTTGGTGACGACGCCGGCGCGGCCAACCTCGGAGCCGGTGCCCGCCGTCGTCGGCACCGCGACCACCGGCGCGATGCCGTTGGGATCGGCGCGCGTCCACCAGTCGCCGATATCCTCGAAATCCCAGATCGGCCGGGTCTGGCCCGACATGAAGGCGATCAGCTTGCCGGTGTCGAGGCCGCTGCCGCCGCCGAAGGCGACGACGCCGTCGTGGCCGCCGGCCCTGTAGGCGGCGACGCCAGCCTTGACGTTGCCCTCGACCGGGTTCGGCTTGACCTCGGCGAACATGGCGGGCTTCAGCCCCGCCTTGTCGAGCACCGCCATCGCGCCCCTGGTGATCTCCATGCCGGCGAGGCCGGAATCGGTCACCAGCAGCGGCTTTTCGATGCCCGCCGCCTTGCACGCCTCGGCGAGCTCGGAAATCCGTCCCGCCCCGAACCGCACGGCGGTCGGGTAGCTCCAGTTGGCCCTTCTTTCCATGGACCTCGTTCCTTCCGGTGAAATCGAATCTTGCTGGTGAAAATCAGATCTTGATGCGCAGGTGGTAGGACTTCGGCCGCGTCAGCACCTCGTAGCCGATGCGCGACAGCCCGGCCCCGCGGCCGGTGTCCTTGACGCCGGTCCACACCAGCGCCGGGTCGAGATAGTCGCAACGGTTCATGTAGACCGTGCCGGTCTCGACGCGCCCGCCGATGGCCGCCGCCTTGTCGGCGTCCTTCGTCCAGATCGAGGCGGTCAGGCCGTAGGGGCTGTCGTTCATCAGCCCGACGGCCTCGTCGTCGCCCGACACCTTCATGATGCCGACGACCGGCCCGAAGCTCTCCTCGCGCATCACCGACATCTGGTGGTTAACGCCGGTCAGCACCTGCGGCGCGAGATAGGGGGTTCCCGGCTTGTCGGGGGGGAAGCCCTTGGGGTCGACATGCGCCTTCGCGCCCGCCCGCAGCGCCTCCTCGATCTGCCCGCGCACGAAGTCGGCGCCCTGCCGGCGCGCCATCGGGCCGATGGTCGTCTCCTGATCCAGCGGGTTGCCGAGCACATATTTGCGCGTCAGGTCGACGAAACCCTCGACGAAGTCGTCATAGAGCGTCTCGTCGACATAGATGCGCTCGATGCCGCAGCAGCACTGGCCGGCATTGTAGAACGCGCCGTCGACGAGGTTCTCGATGGCGTGCGGCAGGTTGGCGTCGGCCATCACATAGGCCGGGTCCTTGCCGCCGAGCTCGAGGCCGAGCCCGGTAAAGGTGCCGGCGGCGGCCCGCTCGATCTGCTTGCCGCCCTCCACCGAGCCGGTGAAGTTGCAGAAGTCCACCGAGCCGGAGGACAGGATCTTCTCCGTCTGCGCGTGGCTCAGCACGAGGTTCTGGAACAGCCCGCGCGGCAGGCCGGCGGCGTCGAAAGCCTTCTGGTAACGCTCGCCCACAAGCAGCGTCTGCGAGGCGTGTTTGAGCAGCACCGCGCTGCCCGCCATCAGCGCCGGCACCACCGTGTTGACCGCGGTGATGTAGGGGTAGTTCCACGGCGCGACGACGAAGACGAGCCCGAGCGGATCGCGCCGCACATAGCGGCGGAAGTCGCCGCTCATCTCGGCGACGACCGGCTGCAGCGCCTCCTCGGCGATGTCGGTCATGTAGCGGATGCGCTGCTCGAAGGGGCCCATCTCGCCGCCGAAACGGACCGGGCGACCCATCTGCCAGGCGATCTCGGGAACGATCTCGTCGTTCATCGCCTTCATCGCGTCGAGGAAGGCCAGGCAATATCGCGCGCGCTCGGCTATCGGGGTCTTCGCCCACTCCGCCTGGGCGGCGCAGGCGCGCTTCAGCGCCGCGTCGATGTCGCGGTCGGAGACGTATTCGCGTTCCGCGTAGATCGAGCCGTCGACCGGGCTCGTTAGTTTGACGGTGTCTGCCATGATGTTCCTGTTCAGTAGCGTTCGAAGCCGCGCTTCAGTTCCCAGTCCGTGACGCGGCGGTCGTATTCGGCCTGTTCCCACGCCGCGGTGTGGGCGTAGTGCTCGACCACGTCCTTGCCGAGCGCGGCGGCGAGCATCTTCGACTTGCGGAACGCCTCCAGCGCGTCGCGCAGGGTCTTGGGCACCTCGGGAAGCTTGTCGTTGTAGTAGGCGTCGCCGACGAAGGGCTTGCCCAGTTCCAGCTTCTCGTCGATTCCCGCAAGCCCCGCCGCGATCAGGCCCGCGAAGGCGATGTAGGGATTGAGGTCGGCGCCGCCGATGCGGCACTCGATGCGGATGCCCTTGGAATTGTCGCCGCACAGGCGGAAGCCCGCCGTGCGGTTGTCGCGGCTCCACACGCAGCGCGTCGGCGCGAAGGTGCCGATCTGGAAGCGCTTGTAGGAATTCACATAGGGCGCGAGCATCAGCGTGATGTCGCGGGCGTATTTGAGCTGGCCGGCGACGAAGCTCTTCATCAGCGCCGACATGCCGAGCGGGTCCGACTTGTCGAGGAAGAGCGGCTTCTTGCCGGCCTTGTCCCACAGCGAGCAGTGGACATGGGCGCTCGAGCCGGCGAGCGCGTAGTCGTATTTCGCCATGAAGGTGACCGACTTGCCGTTCGCCCAGGCGATCTCCTTGATGCCGTTCTTCATAACGACATGGCGGTCGGCCATGCTCAGCGCGTCGGCGTAGCGGACGTTGATCTCCTCCTGTCCCGGTCCCCACTCGCCCTTGGAGTTCTCGACCGGGATGCCGGCGCCCTGCAGGCCCTTGCGAATCTGCCGCATGATCCCCTCCTCCTTGGTGGTGGCGAGGATCACATAGTCCTGGATGTAGGGAGAGGCGGTGGCGAGCCCCGCATAGCCCTTGTCGCGGGCGGCCGCGAAGTCGTCGTCGAACAGATAGAATTCGAGCTCGGAGGCAAGGTTTGCGGTCCAGCCGCGTTCCTCCAGCCGCGCGATCTGCCGCTTGAGGATGCCGCGCGGCGAATGCGGCAAATCGTGATGGTGGTGGTCCTGCACGTCGGCCAGCACCATCGCCGTGCCGTCGAGCCACGGCAGCCTGGTCAGCGTCGACAGGTCCGGCTTCATGACGAAGTCGCCATAGCCCTTCTCCCAGCTCGCCGCCGAGTAGCCGGGCACCGGCTCCATATCGATGTCGTTGGCCAGCAGATAGTCGCAGCCATGCGTCTCCTCATAGGCGCCATCGAGAAAGAACTCGGCCTGGAAGCGCTTGCCGATCAGCCGACCCTGCATGTCGACGATGCAGACGTTGACCGTGTCGATCTCGCCGGCGGCGGCGGCCTTCTTCAGGCTGTCGAGAGTGAGTTTGGAGGTCATGGCCACTTATCCGTTGAGCGGGCGCGGCGCGCCCTGAAAGATTGAGGCCGGGCGGCGCCGCAGCGGGCCGCCCGGCCGGTCGTTCGAGCGTCCTAGCTGAAGCGGTAGGGCTTGCCCGCCTTCACCATGGTCGCGTTGTATTCCTTGAAGATGCCGACGACCTTGGCCTTCAGCTCGCTCTCGGCGGCGATCTCGTCCCAGAACTTGTGGGCCTCGTCCTCGACCTTCGCCCACTCGTCGTCGGCGATGGTCGTCAGCTTCAGCTTGTCCTTGTGGACGCGCAGCGAGGCCTCGCCGTTCCAGTACCAGTGCTGGCGCCGGTAGTGCGAGTTGTTGAAGCAGACCTCGACCAGCTTCTGCAGGTGCGGCGGCAGCTCGTTCCAGCGGTCCATATTGGCGAAGAAGTGGCCGATCCAGGCGCCCGAGATGTTGTTGGTCAGGAAATACTCAGTCACGTTCGCCCAGCCCGAGGTGTAGTCCTCGGTGATGCCCGACCAGGCGATGCCGTCGAGCTCGCCGGTCTGCAGCGCGACTTCCGCATCCTCCCAGGGCAGCGTCACCGGCACCACGCCGAAGCGCGACAGGAAGCGGCCCGCGGTCGGGAAGGTGAAGATGCGCAGGCCGTTGAGGTCGTCGAGCTTGGTGATCGGCTTGTGGGTCGCGAAGTTGCACGGATCCCACGAGCCGGCCGAGATGTGGCGGACGCCGACCTTCGCGTACTGCTCCTTCCAGATCTCGTCGAGACCCCAGTGGTTGAACAGCGCCGGAACGTCGAGCGAGTAGCGCAGCGCCAGCGGGAAATAGCCGCCGAACACCGTCACCTCGGTCGGGCTCGCCATCGAGTCGTCGTCCGACTGCACGGCGTCGATGGTGCCCTTCTGCATGGCGCGGAACAGCTCGCCGGTCGGCACCAGCTGGTCGGCGTAGAACAGCTCGATCTCCATCTGGCCCTTGGCGATCTGGTTGAACAGCTCCACCGACGGCTTGATGACTTCCTCGCCGAGCGCCGGGCCGGCATAGGTCTGCAGGCGCCACTTGATCGGTGCCGCCTGGGCGTGCACCGCAGGCGCGGCAAGGGTCGCCGCACCGGCGAGCGCGCCGGACGTGATGAACTTGCGTCTAGTCGTCGTCATGGTCTCAACCTCCGAGTTGCGGCCCCGTTCGGGCCTTGGCTTTTGTTGGCGGGGGCGGTTCGCGCCGCCCCTTCTGTTGGTTCCCCTCAGCGCGAATAGACATGGTCGGGAAGCCACAACGCGATCTGCGGGAAGAAACTGACCATCATCAGGGCGACGATCATCACCCCCACGAAGGGCAGTATCGAGCGGTAGATATCGTGGATGGTGATTTCCTTCGGGGCCATCGCCCGCATCAGGAACAGGTTGTAGCCGAAGGGCGGCGTCATGTAGGCGATCTGGCAGGTGATCGTGTAGAGCACGCCGTACCAGATCAGGTCGTAGCCGAGCTCGTTGACCAGCGGCACGTAGAGCGGCGCGACGATGACGAGCATCGCCGTGTCGTCGAGGAAGGTGCCCATGATCAGGTAGCTGAGCTGCATCAGCAGCAGGATCTGCCACGGCTGGAGCTCCAGCCTGTCGACGAAGAAGCCCTCGATCGAGCGCACCGCGCCGAGCCCGTCGAACACCGCGCCGAAAGCCAGCGCGGCGAGGATGATCCACATGAACATGCAGGAGATCGCCAGCGTCTCCCGCGTCGAGGTCTCGAAGACCTCGCGGGTGAAGCGGCCCTTGATGACGGCGGCGGCCACCGCCGCCATGGCGCCGACGACCGAGCTCTCGACGAGGCTGGTATAGCCGCTGACGAACGGCACCATCATGGTCAGGAAGATCACCAGCGGCAGGATGCCGGCGCGCAGCAGGCGGAACTTCTCCGCCCGCGAAATCTCGGCCCGCTCCTCCTCCGGCAGCACCGGCCCGAGCTGCGGCGAGATTTTACAGCGCACCCAGATATAGGCGATGAACATCGCCGCCATCATCAGCCCGGGAAAGACGCCGGCGAGCCAGAGCTGGCCGACCGGCTGGCGGGCGATCATGGCGTAGAGCACCAGCACCACCGACGGCGGCACGAGGATGCCGAGGCTCGATCCGGCCTGGATCACCCCCGTCACCATCAGCTTGTCGTAGTTGCGCCGCAGCAGCTCGGGAAGCGCAATCGTCGCGCCGATCGCCATGCCGGCGACCGACAGCCCGTTCATCGCCGAGATGACGACCATCAGCCCGATAGTGCCGATGGCAAGCCCGCCCGGCACATTGCCGAACCAGACGTGGAACATGCGGTAGAGGTCGTCGGCGAGGCGGCTTTCCGACAGCACGTAGCCCATGAAGATGAACATCGGCAGGGTGAGCAGCGGATACCACTTCATCAGCTTCATCGCCGCTGCGAAGCCGAGGTCCGAGCCGCCGACGCCCCACAGCGAGACTGAGGCGAGCACGGCGACGAAGCCGATGGCGCCGAAGACCCGCTGCCCGGTTATCATCATCGCCATCATCGTGCTGAACATGAGGATGGCGATCATGTCGTAGGACATCAGATCTCCTCCCCGCGCAGCCGCGCGACGTCCTTGAAGAAGAAGGAGAAGGCCTGCAGCAGCATCAAGGTTATGCCGACCACCATGACGATCTTGATCGGCGCGATGTAGGGCCGCCACGCCGTCGGGCTGCGCTCGGCATATTGCAGCGAGTACATCGTGCTCTCGACCGCGCCGTAGAGCAGCACCCCGAGATAGAAGATCAGCGCGAAGATCGAGAAGGCGTCGAACCAGGTCTTCGTGCGCAGCGACCAGCGGTGATAGAGCAGGTCCATGCGCACATTGCTGTCGAGCTGCAGCGAATAGGGCCCGCCGAGCATGTAGTAGGCGACCATGGTGAACTGGGCCATCTCCAGCGTCCAGATCGCGTTGTGGCGGATCACGTTGGTGAAGGACGACCACAGCAGGACGCCCATCAGGACGAACAGCAGATACATCGAGAAGCGGCCGACGCGGTAGTTCAGCCGGTCTACGAAACGAACGTATTTCTTGATGATCTCAGGCAAGGCGCGCTCCCGTCATGTCCGACGCTGTTGCTCTTGCCCCCGTGGAGCGCTTCCCCCGTTTTGCCGCGATCTTGACGGTTTGCGCTGTCACGTGGAACCCCCAATCGGCATCCCGGCGGCGGCGAGCGCGGCCTCCATCCACCGTGCCAGGCGCGCGGCGATCCGCGCCTGCCCCGCGGCGTCCGCGACCAGGTCGTTGCGGATCTCGATCATCACCGCCGGCATGCAGCGCGCGCCCGCGTGGCGCTCGACGGTGTGGTAGACGCGGTCGGCCGGGCCGTAGGGCTCGTTGTCGCCGATGACCATCTCGCCGTCGCCGCGCGCTGCCTCCAGCAGCGGCCCGGAAAGCCGCATGTCCGCGCCGTGGACGATGCCGACATGCCAGGGGCGGTCGACGCCGCGATAGACGGGCGTGAAGGTATGGACGGTGACGAAGGCGGTCGAGCCGGCGTCGCGCGCGTCGAGCGCCTGCTTAAGCGCCGCATGGAAGGGCTCGTAGAGCGCGATGCGCCGCAGCTCCGCCTCGGCGTCGGAAATGCCGGCATTGCCGGGAATCCCGGTCGTCTCGCTGAGGCTGGCGATGGAGCCCAGCTCGCCGGGCGCGCGGTTCACGTCGAGCAGCAGCCGCGAATAGCGCGAGTGCACCAATGGCGCGTCGAAATGCGCCGAGAGCGCCCGCGCCACCGGCAGCGCGCCGGGATCCCATGCGATGTGGCGGGCGATATCGTCGGGCGAGAGGCCGAGGCCGCGATACTCCGGCGGCATAGCGTTGGAGGCGTGGTCGCAGCTGATGACGATGCGCCCGCGTCCCTGCGGATTGTCGACGCCGACCGGGTCGGCGAAGACATTCGTCTCGGTTGCGCGCGCCGTGGTGGTCAACGCCTCTTTCCCCCTGTCCGGCCGTTCGGCAACCCGTATGAATTGCTACAAATTCGGATTTATTGGCCAGCCTGTAAGATATGGTACGATGCGCCGGCGGCCTGTCAACGCCGCCTTCACAGCCCGGGGAGAACGCGCGGGAGCATGGACCAGACCGTCGCCGAGGAAATCCGCGGCCGGCTCGACCGCTTCACCGCGACCGAGCGCCGCGCCGCCCATGCGCTGCTCGCGAACTACCCGCTGATCGGGCTGCAGACGGTGGCCGAGTTCGCCGGCCGGGTCGGCGTCAGCGCACCGACCATCCTGCGCTTCATCGGCAAGCTGGGCTTCCCCGCCTATGCCGATTTCCAGCGCCGCCTGCACGAGGAGCTGGAGGCGCAACTCAAGACGCCGCTGGCGAAATCGCCGCAGCCGGGCACCGCCCGCGACGGCGCCGCGCCGCGCCACGACTTCGTCGGCGCGGTCACCGCTAACATGCAGGAGACCTTCCGCCACCTGCCGCCGGCGGAGTTCGACGCCGTCGTCGCCCTGCTCGCCAACGAGAAGCTGCGCATCCATCTGGTCGGCGGCCGCTTTACCGACGCGCTCGCCCGCTACATGACCGCGCATCTGCGGATCGTGCGGCCCCGCGTCGCCCATATCGACGGGCAGGAGGCCAACTGGCCCGACCAGCTCATCGATTTCGGCCGCCGCGACGTGCTCGTGATCTTCGACATCCGCCGCTACCAGGAAACGCTGCTCGACTTCGCGCGCGCCGCCGAGGGACGCGGCGTCACCATCGTGCTGTTCACCGACCAGTGGCTGTCGCCGGTGTCGCGGGTCGCCACCCACATTCTCGCCGCCCGCATCGCCGTGCCGTCGGCATGGGATTCCTCCGCCGCCATCATGGCGCTCGCCGAGGCCGTCCTCGCCGCAGTCACCGAGGCGAGCTGGCAGCGCAGCGCCGGCCGCATGAGCGAGCTCGAGGCGCTGCGCGGGCGCGGCAAGGGCTGAACGGCGCCTCATCCCGACGCATCCCCGCCATGCAGCGCGGCTATTGCCCGCCGGACGCCTTTGTGAGACCGCATGAGACGGCTCTGCGGAGCCGGAGGAAACGAACCCTTGGGAACCAACCCATGAGCGGAGTGAACTCGTGAGCCGGCCGGAGGCGGCGGCCGATCCGCGCCTTGCGATGATCGACGGCGGCTACGCCTGGTTCCGCATGGTCGTCTCGCTGCTCGTCAGCTCCTTCGGCAGCGCCGGCATGTGGACCATCGTCGTCGTCCTCCCCGCCGTGCAGGACGAGTTCGGCGTCGACCGCTCCGACGCCTCCATGGCCTACACCACGACGATGATAGGCTTCGGCATCGGCAACATGCTGATCGGTCGCGCTGTCGACCGCTTCGGCGCCGTGGCGCCGCTGCTCGCGGGCTCCGTCGCGCTCGGCGGCGGCCTCGTCCTCGCCGGCCTCGCGCACGATTTCTGGACCCTCGTCGCGCTCCAGGGCGCGCTGATCGGCTTCGGCGCCGCCGCCTCCTTCGCCCCGCTGATCGCCGACGTGTCGCACTGGTTCGTCAAGCGCCGCGGCATCGCCGTCGCCGTCGTCGCCACCGGCAACTATCTCGGCGGCGCGCTGTGGCCGATCCTGATCGGCGCGCTGATGGAATTCAGCGGCTGGCGCCTCGCCTATCTGGCGAGCGGCGCGATCTGCCTCGCCGCCATGGTGCCGATGGCGCTGCTGCTGTCCGGCCGACCGCCGCAGTCGCACGCCGTCGCCGGCCGGGGACCGACGGGCGCCGCCAAGTCCATCGACATCCCGCCGGCCACCCTGCAATGGCTGCTGGTCATCGCCGGCGTCGCCTGCTGCGTCGCCATGTCGATGCCCCAGGTCCACATCGTCGCGCTGTGCTCGGATCTCGGCTTCGGCGTCACCGCCGGCGCCGAGATGCTGGCGCTGATGCTGTTCTCCGGCGCCTTCAGCCGGGTCGCGTCGGGCTGGCTCGCCGACCGCATCGGCGGCGTCCAGACCCTGCTGCTCGGCTCGGTCGGCCAGTGCCTGGCGCTCTTCCTCTACCTTCCCTTCGACGGGCTGATGTCGCTCTACGCGGTATCCTTCATCTTCGGCCTGTCGCAGGGCGGCATCGTGCCGAGCTACGCCGTCATCATCCGCGAATACCTGCCGTCGAAGGACGCCGGCGCGCGCATCGGCATGGTCATCATGGCGACCATCATCGGCATGGCGCTCGGCGGCTGGCTGTCGGGCTGGATCTACGATCTCACCGGCTCCTACGAGGCCGCCTTCATCAACGGTATCGCCTGGAACCTGCTCAACATGGGCATCATGGTGCTGCTGCTGTGGCGCACCGACGAGCGCCGGCGCATGGCGGCCGCATGAGCGGGCGGACGCCCACCGTCGCGGTCACCGGCGCGGCGCGCGGCATCGGCCTTGCCATCGCCAGACGGTTCCTCGCCGACGGCTGGAACGCCGCGCTGATCGACATCGACGGCGACACGCTCGAAACCGCCTGCGCGGCGCTGGCGCTCCCCGACCGCGTGCTGCCGCTCGTCGCCGACGTTTCCGATCCGGCCCAGATCGATGCCGCCTTCGGGCGCATCGCCGCGCGCTTCGGCGGCCTCGACGCGCTGGTCAACAACGCCGGCATCGCCGTCTTCAGACCGCTCATGGAGACGACGCTGGAGGAATGGGACCGCGTGATGGCGGTCAACCTGACCGGCCCCTTCATCTGCTCGCGGGCCGCGGTGCCGCTGATGGACGCGGAGGGCGGCGCGATCGTCAACATCGCCTCCATCTCGGGACTGCGCGCATCGACGCTGCGGGTCGCCTACGGCACCAGCAAGGCGGCGTTGATCCACCTCACCCGGCAGCTCGCCGCCGAGCTCGGCGAGCACCGCATCCGCGTCAACGCCGTCGCCCCCGGGCCGGTCGACACGGCGATGGCCAGGCAGGTCCACTCGCCGGCGATCCGCGCCGACTATCACGACGCCATCCCGCTCAACCGCTACGGCCTCGAGGAGGAGATCGCCGAGACCGTGCGTTTCCTCTGCTCGCCGGCCGCCTCCTACGTCACCGGCCAGACGCTCGCCGCCGATGGCGGCTTCGACGCCACCGGCATCGGGCTGCCCACGCTGCGCGGCGGCGGCGACTGATGGCGGCCGGCCCGGGACGGCAAATCGCGTTGACGCTCGCGCCGCCCGATTGCAGACTTTCGACTTCAGAGAAGATTTGCTCCCTCAAGAAAAGCGAACCGGAGGAAACGATGCCGAAAACGATGTCCCTCGCCGGGGCCGCCGCCCTCGCCCTTGCGCTGTCCGCCGGCAGCGCGCTTTCCGCCGACCTGACCATGCGCATATCGCTGCAGCTGCCGATGAGCAGCCATCTCGGGCAGAACCTGAAGATGTTCGAGGAGGAGGTCGAGAAGGCGTCCAACGGTTCGATAGACGTGCAGGTCTACGATTCCGCGCAGCTCTACAAGGACAAGGAAGTCCCCGCCGCCGTCGGCTCGGGCTCCATCGAGGCCGGCGTCGCCTCGCTGACGCGCTATGTCGGCGACATCCCCGCCGTCGACGTCTTCTACATGCCTTTCCTCTTCAACACCGAGGACAAGGTGCGCGCCGCCGTGGCGCCCGGCTCGCCGGTGCGCGGGCCGATCGACGCGGCCATCGAGGGCACCGGCTCCAAGGTGCTCTGGTGGCAGGCCTATGGCGGCTCGATCCTGCTGTCCAAGGGCGGGCCGATCAAGACGCCCGCCGACATGAAGGGCAAGAAGGTGCGCGTCTTCGGCAAGACGCTCGGCGACTTCGTCACCGCCACCGGCGGCGCGCCGACGCTGATCTCCGGCTCCGAGCAGTATCTCGCCTATCAGCGCGGCACCGTCGACATCGGCATGACCGGCGTTTCCGGCGTCAAGTCGCGCAAGCTCTGGGAGGTGATGGACACCATCACCGTCACCAACAACGCCGACATCGAGTTCATCGTCGTCGTCAACAAGGCGTGGTGGGACGGCCTGACCGACGAGCAGCGCAAGATCCTCGGCGACGCCGCCGCCAAGGCCGAGACCAGCGTGCGCGACGACATGTCGGGCATCGAGGCGGAAGCCTACAAGGCCGCGAAGGACAACGGCATGAGCGTCTACGAGCCGACCGCCGACGAGATCGCGGCGTGGAAAGAAGCCGCCCAGCCCGTCTACGAGAGCTTCCGGCAGAGCGCCGGCGACCTCGGCAAGCAGCTTCTCGACGCCGCCGAGAAATTCTGAGAACGGGGCGCCGCGCCGGGTCTCCGGCGCGGCGCCGGCCTCCCGCATGCAGGGCTTCACGCGCATCACCACCGCGCTCGCCTGGCTGGCGGCGGCGCTATTCGTGGCCGCCGGCGTCATGCTCACCTATGAGGTGGTGGCGCGCTACTTCTTCGTCCGACCGACGATCTGGGCGGCGGAGCTGTCGCAGCTCTGCCTGATCTGGGGCTCGCTGCTCGCCATGGCCTGGGCGATGGCGGCGCGCCGGCACATCACCGTCACCGCCTTCACCTCGCTGCTGCCGGAGCGGGGCCGCGCCGCTCTCGAGGTCTTCTCGCTGCTGGCGGTCGCCCTGTTCAGCGCCTTCGTCGCCTGGCACGGCTGGCACATCTTCCTCGATTCATGGGTCCGCGGCCGCACCACCGGCAGCCTGCTCGACCTGCCCTCCTGGTTCTCGGAAATCCCCGTTCCCGCCGGCTTCGCCCTGCTCTTCGTTCAGGCGCTGATCGAGGCCGCCCGCATCCTGCGCGGCGAGGGCGTGCCGACGCATGTGGAGCCGCAGGAATGACGGTCCTGCTGATCCTCGCCGCCCTGCTGGCGCTGCTGCTCGCCGGTGTCCCCGTCGCCTTCGCGCTCGGCGGCATCGGCCTCGGCATGCTGTTCGCCGGCGGTTTCTCGCCGCTGATGGCGCCGCAGGGCATCCTGTCGACCCTCGACGGCTTCATCCTGCTCGCCGTGCCGCTCTTCCTGCTGATGTCGAACGTGCTGCTCAAGGGCGGCGTCGGCCGCGACCTCTACGCCGCGGTCCAGGCCTGGGTCGGCCACTGGCCCGGCGGGCTCGCCGTCGCCACCATCGTCTCCTGCGGCATCTTCGCGGCGATTTCCGGCAGCTCGGTCGCGACCGCCGCCACCATCGGCACGGTGGCGATCCCCGAGATGATCTCGCGCGGCTACGAACGGCGCTTCGTCTACGGCCTGCTCGCCGCCGGCGGCACCCTCGGCATCCTCATCCCGCCCTCGATCCCGATGATCGTCTACGGCTTCGTCACCGACGAATCCGTGATCGCGCTGTTCCTCGCCGGCATCGTGCCGGGGCTCATCCTGTGCGCCCTGTTCATCGCCTATTCGATGATCCACGCCCGCTTCTTCGGGCAGCAGAAGGCGATCGAGCGCGCAACCATGGCCGAGCGCATCGCCGCCACCAGGCGGGCGCTGCCCTCGCTGGCGCTGGCGCTGCTGATCGTCGGCGGGCTCTATGGCGGCGCCTTCACCCCGACCGAGGCGGCCGCCGTCGGCTTCGCCCTCGCGCTGCTGATCACCGGGCCGCTGCTGCGCACGCTGACCTGGCGCAAGCTGCGCGAGGCGGCGTTCGACTCCATGGCGACGACAGTCGCGATCCTGCTGATCATCGCCGGCGCCAAGGTCTTCGGAAAGGCGATCGCGCTCTACCGCATCCCGCAGGACATCTCGATGCTGATCTCCGAGAACGTCCACGGCCCGCTCGCCTTCATCCTCGTCGTGTCGGTGGTCCTGCTGCTGATGGGCCTCGTCTTCGAGGCGCTGTCGATGGTCCTCATCATGACGCCGGTGCTGCTGCCCGCCGCCCTCGGCATGGGCTTCGATCCGGTCTGGTTCGGCGTCTTCATGGTCATCATGGTGGAATGCGCCCTGATCACCCCGCCGGTCGGGCTCAACCTCTATGTCATCCAGTCCGTCGGGCGAACGAGCCTCGGCGAGGTGGCGCGCGGGGTCATTCCGTTCCTTCTGCTTATGTTCGTCACCGCCGCGATGCTTTATGCATGGCCCGACCTCGCCCTCTACGTCCCCTTCAAATGGTGAACCGCAAAATGCCCGCCAGCGCTCCCGACCGCCTTCGCGCCATGCTCGCGGAGGACCGCCTGCTGTCCATGCCCGCCTGCTTCGACGCGCTGTCCGCGAAGCTGATCGAGCAGGAGGGCTTCGACATCACCTTCATGTCCGGCTTCGCCGTGTCGGCGACGCGTCTCGCCTCGCCCGACACCGGCCTGATGTCATACGGCGAGGTCGTCGAGCAGGCGCTCAGCATCTGCGCCGCGGTCGACATTCCGGTCATCGGCGACGGCGATACCGGCTACGGCAACGCGCTGAACGTGCGCCGAACCGTCGACGGCTTCGCCCGCGCCGGCTGCGCGGCGGTGATGATCGAGGACCAGCTCGCGCCGAAGCGCTGCGGCCATACGCCGGGCAAGGAGGTGGTCAGCCGCGAGGAGGCCTTCGACCGCGTCCGCGCCGCCATCGACCAGCGCAACGAGGGACAGGACATCCTGATCCTCGCGCGCACCGACGCGCGCCAGACCTACGGGCTTTCGGAGGCGATCGCGCGCGCGGCGAAGTTCCGCGAGCTCGGCGCCGACATCCTTTTCGTCGAGGCGCCGAAATCCGTCGAGGAGATGCGCACCATCTGCAGCGAGGTGCCGGGCATCCACATGGCCAACATGGTCGAGGGCGGCGAGACCCCGGACCTGCCGGACGACGAAATCTACGACATTGGCTACCGCATCGCCGTTTATCCGCTGTCGCTTCTCTCGGCCTCGATGAAGGCGATGACGGACATGCTCGCGGCCCTGCGCGGCAAGGACCACGCGGCGCGCAACGGCGCGCTGATGGACTTTACGGAACTGCGCCGCCGCACCGGCTTCGACCGCTACTACGAGCAGGCCGACCGCTACGCCAGCGCCAGGCGAAATCAGGACGGATGACTTGATTTCGAGGGACGGACGCATACATGCGTCCTGAGGGAGGACGACCTCCCGGAAATCGCTGCTTTTTACCGGGACGACCCGGGCATGGAGGATAACATGCCTTGGGTCTTTTTGTTTTTCGCCGGATTGCTGGAGATCGTCTGGGCGGTCGCCATGAAGGAATCCGAGGGCTTCTCGCGCCCGCTGCCGACGCTGATCATGCTCGGCTCCATGGCCGGGTCCTTCGGCCTGCTGGCGCTCGCGATGCGCGACCTGCCGCTCGGCACCGCCTACATGATCTGGACCGGGATCGGGGCCGTCGGCACATTCGTGTTCGGTATCTGGATTCTCGGCGAGGCGCTGACCATGCAGCGGGTCGCCGCCGCCCTTCTCATCGTCTCCGGGATGGTGACGATGAAGCTGTCTTAGAGGGCCGCCGTCCCCGAAGAACGAGGCCCGCGGGCGAACCCGCGGGCCTTTCCTTCTCACACCCGCAAGCAGCCTACTTGCGAAGCTCGGTCCAGATCTTGGTGTAGAGGTCGAGCGCCTCGGGCGGGCAGGTCAGCATGAACTTGCCCGCGGCCTTCAGATCCTCCGGCACGACGATCTCCGACGCGGTCTTCATCTCCTCGGGCAGATACTGCTCCGAGCCCGTGACGCCGTTGGCGTAGCGGGCGAAGGCCGAGATCATCGCAGCGTTCTCCGGGTCCATGATGAAGTTCATGAACAGCTTGGCGTTCTCGACATTCTTGGCGTCCTTGAGGATGGCGACGTTGTCCATCCAGATCGGATAGCCTTCCTTCGGATAGCCGTAGACGACGTCGGGGTTCTTCAGCCGGGCGCGGAAGGTCGAGCCGTTCCAGTTGACGCTCGCCATGACGTCGGAAGCCGCCAGCTTCTCGGTCATGCCGTAGTCCATCGACATCCACTTCGGCTTGGCCTCCATCAGCTTGTCGCGGACCTTCTTGAGCACCTCGAGATCGCTCGTGCAGGGCTCGCCGCCGACATAGCGGATCGCCAGATGCATGACGTCGTGCATCTCCGGCACCACGTTGACCTTGCCGACCAGCGCCTCCGGCGGATCGAGGAAGATCGCCGAGGTGTTCGGGTCGCCGTCATAGGCCTTCTTGTTAACCGCGACGCCGGTCGTCCCCCACTGCCACGGCACGGTATAG
>JBFWXZ010000055.1:0-17067 GCA_050186955.1 Flavobacteriaceae bacterium | reverse complement strand
GCGAAAATCGCCCGTCTCGGCGTCGCCGAACCTCGAAAGGATGCCGACCTGTCATCGGTTCGGCTCCTGGAACCGAACGATTTTTGCACATACCGCGCTCCAAATCCTGAACCCCCACAGACCCTAGAGCGGTTCAGGGTTTGCTGGAATCGTTCTGCCGGCGGGATTTTGCGGCAGGGTCGAGCGGGTCGGCGAGGCGCTTGCCCTATGCGATGGCATCGCGCTTCGCGCCTCTCCTGCCGGATCGCCTCGCCGGCCGTAAAACAGAACCGTTTCCATCAAACCCTGAACCGCTCTAGTCTTGTGTAGCTGCCCTGTTGCAGTCGCGGACGCCGCGGAGCAAGCGGGAAAGGGCGGTGCTCAACACGATGTCCGAATTCGCTCCACACCTGATCAAGCGTCGGCCGCTGCACGTTCTCGTCTGCCCGGACCAACCATCCTGGGCCTTCGACAATATCGCGAACAACATTTCGCGCCACGCCGGCCGCAACCGGGTATCGAAATTGTACATGCAGGACGTGATCGGCAACGAGCGTCTCTTCTTCGAAACCCTTCTGCTCAAGCGGGTCGACCTTTGCCACCTGTTCTGGCGCGAGGATCTCTTCTACCTGCTGCATCCGCGCACGATAGCCAATGTCGCCTGGCAACTGGGATTCGACTACGAGGCGATGGTGCGCGCCATCAACAGCTGCGCCTTCACGACCTCGGTCTACGACCACCTGTTCAGCACCAGCGCGGAAATCCAGGAAAGGCGCGGAGGCTTCGCGATGGCCGACGGATACACGGTCTCGTCCCGCAAGCTCTATTCGATCTACGCGGCCGAGCCCGACTGCCCGTCGCCGGACCTCGTCATTGCCGACGGGGTCGACGCCGAGCGCTTTTCTCCCGGCAAGCGGGTCCGCCCGACCGGCGCTCCCTTTGCCGTCGGCTGGGTGGGCAACAGCGCCTGGGGGAGACAGAGTCAGGGGTTCGACGTGAAGGGATATGACCGGCTCTTCCAGCCCATGCTGACGGAACTGGCCCGGCGCGGGCTTCATGCCGAGCCGGTGGTGGCGGATTCGCAGACCAACCGGGTTCAGTTCGAGGACATGCCGGAAATCTACCGGCAGATGGATGTCTTCGTCTGCACCTCGGCCATGGAGGGAACGCCCAATCCCGTGCTCGAGGCGATGGCCTCGGGGCTCCCGGTCATCTCGACCGACGTCGGCATCGTTCCCGAAGTCTTCGGCGACCTGCAGCAACGCTTCATCATCCACGAGCCGACACCGGAGAAATTCGCCGCCGCCGCGGAGGAACTGCTCGGCGACGAAGGGCTTCGACGTGCGCTTGGCGACGAGAACCGGGAGCGCACTCTCCAATGGACCTGGGAAATCAAGACCCGTGACTGGTGGCCGTTCTGGGAGCAGGTGATGGCGCGCGCAATGGCACCCCGCGAGGCGATCCGCCGGGAACAGCATCTCTGCGCGCTCGCCGGCTCGCTCTGAGTTTTCCACCGACAGCGCGACGCCCCGGCACATCATCCAACCCTGCTTACCCATATGGGTGATGCGAACCGCCCGTTATTGTGGATTTCTGCCTCCTCAGCAGGGCGGTTCGAGAGGGGGTTGTTTTGGGTTACAGCCGGCTAGCAGAGCGTTTGGCCGATGAGGGGTGTGGTCTCTATTTCCTGGCGGGGCTGGACACGAACGGGGCGGGGGACGGCCCCGACGTGCTCACGGTGCACGCGACCGAAGGCGCGATCGACGAGGGTCACCAGCGCTTCATCGCGGACAGGATCGCCGAATCGCATCCCGACATCGAAGTGCGCATACATTTCCATTCAACGCAGGCTCTCTACGAGCCCGATAGCCTGGAGGGTTTCGCCCGGCTTTTCGAACACGATCATATCGTGGCCGATCCGACGGGCGCGTTCGCCAGGGTCTCAGGATTGCTGAAGCTCGCCAGGCTCATCCGCGCCGAGGTCGGACATGCGATCGAACGCCTGCTGTGGCAGGCTGACATTTCTTCGCTCGTCGTGGTGACCAGGCCGCTCGATCCCGACATGCCGGCAGTCGAGAAGCGGGAATCCGCCGACCGGTTGCGCGCCGAAATAACTTCCCTGATCGAAAGCCATGCCGGCCCGGAGCTGAAAGAGGCCGTCAGGTCCGTTCGCGTGTTTGACGCACCGCCGCCTGGCCGCTTCACCGCGATCCACAGCGTGCGGCGCGCTGTCGCGCCTCCCAGGAGACGCCGCGTCGCCGGTCTGCTCGGCCGCATCCCGTGGATCGCCGCGCTGGTCGGCCTGGGAACGTTTTCCGCCGCCAATGCGCGGACGCCGGTTACCGCGGAAGATGGCCTGCCCCTACCGGGCATCACCGGTCTCGTCGGCCTGACCACCCTCGGGGAGAACTCCTACGGCTTGCGCAACCGCTATCAGGCGATGGGCGGGCTGAGGCTGTATTTCGGGGATACCGGCGTTCTGATGCGGTCGTCGTTCAGACCCGGCATATCGCGCGCCGAGGAAGGCTCCGACCGGACCAGGCTGGCATCGTCGAAGCCGAACCGCATCCCGTACGGGCCCTGACGATATGGCAACGACGTTTCATTCAATCCTTCGCAGGCTTT
This sequence comes from Flavobacteriaceae bacterium, assembly GCA_050186955.1. Lineage (GTDB taxonomy): Bacteria > Pseudomonadota > Alphaproteobacteria > Rhizobiales > Tepidamorphaceae > JACKJP01. The sequence goes on along the minus strand of JBFWXZ010000055.1, from coordinate 14,463 downwards.
GCCGGACGGAGCTGCCGGCAGGCGGCATGGCCATCGCATTGCTGGTTGCGGGTCCCGCATTGGCGGCCGACGACGACACGGGGGAAGAGCTGATCGCGGAGCAGGTCTTCGATACGGTCATCTATTGGAGCGGGGACTTCAACTACAGCCGCTCGAGCAGATACGGATACGGTGCCGATGCCGGCTTCGTGACCGCGCTGAACGGCGATATCGGGACCTCCGGATGGACGTTGACCGGCAATATCGGCCTCTCCCGATCCGTCGATCCGGGATCCAGTTCGAAGTCCTTCGCCGGTTCGCTTCTGTTCGGCTATCAGTGGAATGCGCCCGACTACTATGTCTCGGTGGCCGCCGGCGGCCAGTACATCAACAATAACGAGACGCCCGGCGGCGGCCCGACCGATGGAGACAAGCTCGGAGCCGTCTTCCAGTACGTATTCGAAACCAACCGCGTCGACGCATTCTACCTGCAGTCGTTCGGTGCGGCGTCGACCGCGTACGACCAGCTCTATTTCCATGCCAAGGCCGGGTACAAGACCGCCACGCTCAGATTTGGCGGGGAGTTCAGCGCCTTCGACGACGAAGGCAGCCGGCCCACGCTGCGCTACGGCGCCTTCCTCGGCGACATACCGCTCGGGGAAAACGTGAGCATGGTCGTCTCCATCGGATACCAGCACGAGCTGGACAGGAGCGTCTCGGACGGCGTCTATGCGACGCTGGGATTTTCCGCGGCGCTCTCGACCCGCTAGGCGGGCGCCCCGGCTCCACCGAACCGGGACAGCTCTCCGGGGCCCGAGGCTCTATTTGAGCTCCACCATGATGATGTGGGTCTCGGTGTTTCCGATGTTCTCGCCGATATGCGCCTGCGCCTCGGAGAACAGGACCTGGCCGGGCGTGAAGGTGCGATTCAGCACCTTTCCGTCCGGCAGCGTCAGGCGCCGCTCGAAGGAGCTGAGCGCGTAGACCAGGAACGCGGGATGTTCATGCATGTTCGTCTTGTCGCCCGGCTGGTCGCGGTATTCCAGCACCCGCACCCGGTCGTTCTCGAAGATGACCTTGTAGAGGTCGGGGTTGGTCTTGGCGGCGTCCTGGGCCAGCGCGGCCGTGGCCAACAGCAGCGCGATGGAGGTCGCCGCGCAGCGGCGCGCGATGAAATTGCGAGCTTTCCCCATGTTTCACCTTTTAGCATTGGGCAACCGCGGGCCGCACCGTGCGGGACGCACGACGTGCCGAGGGCCACAATCGTTCAGCATTGAAATCCGGCGATCCCTATGGCGGTCGCCGCCGGTCCGGATCGCGAGGAACAGGCTGACCCGGCGCCCGCGTCCGCGGCAGTCGGAAATCTTGCATAAGGGAGCAGCGAAGCCGCATAACTGTACGTCACCCCGTCGGTCCGCTGCCCAGATGTTCAACTGGAACGACCTGAAATACTTTCTCGCCGTCGCCCGGGGCGGCAGCACGCTTGCCGCATCGCGCATTCTCAAGGTGAACCAGTCGACGGTGCAGCGCCGCCTTGTGGAACTCGAAGACGAGTTGAAGCTCCGCCTCGTGGAGCGGTTACCGAGCGGCTATCGCCTGACCCTGGCCGGCAAGGCGGTGCTGTCGGAAGCCGAGGCGGCCGCGACCGCGATGGAATCCTTCGAGCGGGCCTGCTTCGAGGCCGCCCACGCGCACATCCTGCGGCTGACATGCCCCGAACCCATCGCCGACCGCCTCGCGCGCTCGGGTTTTCTGGAGCGTTTCCAGGCCAGATACCCTCAATTGCGCGTCGAGTTCGTTCTCGCGGATCGCTACATCGACCTTGCCAAGGGCGAAGCGGATGTAGCGCTGCGCTCGGGCGATACGGGCGGCGATCTGGTCGGCCGCAAGATCGCCGACTCGCTCTGGGCCGTCTATGCGTGCAACGACTATGTTCGGCGGCGCGGCGCGCCCGCGTCGATCGCCGAGATCGGCCAGCATCCGGTGGTGGCGTTCGAAAGCGGCCTTTCGAGCCACCGGCTGTCGCTCTGGCTGAACGAGATCGCGCCCGACGCCCATGTCGTCGCCCGCAGCAACAGCGTGCTGGGGCTCGTGTCCGCGGTGAAATCGGGCGTCGGCATCGCCGCCCTGCCGATCGCCCTCGCCGACAGCGACCCGGATCTGGTGCAGGTCCTGCCTCCGGTCGACGCTTTGACCCGCCCCTGGCGTCTCCTCTGTCATCCCGACAGCCGGCGTCTCCAGCGGGTCGAGGCGTTCTTCGACTTCGTCAATTCCCAGATAGATGAATTGCAGCCCGTCCTGACCGGCTAGCGGACGCAGCAGGCGTCGCCCGGCCGGTTGCAATCCATGGTCGATGACGATCCGATGGTTTCAGCCGAAATCGAGCCCGCGAGGATCATGTGAACGAGCAATCCGAGACCACGGCCGGTTCGCCGGCCGCTTCCGCCCTTGTCGTCGGCGGCACCGCCGGCATCGGCATGAGCTGCGCCGTCGCGCTGCTCCAGGCGGGAACCTCGAGACTTGTGGTGGCGAGCCGCAATAAGGAGCGCGGGGCCGGGGCCGAACAGCAGCTGCGGGAACGGTTTCCGGGCGCCGACATCGCCTATATCCGTTGCGATTCCCGCGACCCGGCGGATGCCCAGGCGCTCGCCGACAAGGCGGCGGCGCGAATGGGCGGCATCGAGGCGCTGATAAGCTGCGGCGGCGGCGACCCGATGCCGAGGCTGCTGCACGAGACGGCTATCGGCGAGGTCATGCCGATCCTCAATTCCATCGTCGCCGGCATCGTTCTGCCTGCCCGCGCCGTGCTCGAACAGATGACCCGGCAGGGTTCCGGCTCGGTGATCTGCTTCGCGTCGGATGCGGCGAAGATCGCCACGCCCGGCGAGACCGTGATCGGCGCGGCGATGGCGGCCATCGTCATGTTCTGCCGCGGCATGGCGAACGAGGCCAAGCGCAACGGCATCCGGGTGAACTGCCTCACTCCGAGCATCGTCCGCGGCACCCCGCTCTACGACAAGCTGATGGCGGACCCGTTTTCCGGAAAGCTCTTCGGCAAGGCGGAGAAGCTCGCCGCCCTCGGCATCGCCGAGCCCGAGGATCTCGCGGCCATGGCGGCGTTCCTCGCAAGTTCCGCGGCGAGACGCGTCACCGGGCAGACGATCAGCGTCAACGGCGGCATCTCGGCGATCTGACGGCTGTCCTACGCGGCCTTCGGGCGCTTCATCATCAGCGCCGCGCGGTCGCAGGTGCCGCAGTTGACGCCGTCCTGGTTGAACACCTCGTGGCGCAGCGTGACGATGCCCTCGCCCGGCCGCGACTTGCTCTCGCGCTTGCCGAGCACGGTGGTTCGCACCTTCACCGTATCGCCCTCGAACAACGGATGCGGGAACTTCACGTCGGTCATGCCGAGATTGGCGATCGTCGTCCCGAAGGTGGTGTCGTTGACCGACATGCCGACCATCAGGCCGAGCGTGAACAGGCTGTTGACCAGCGGCCGCCCCCAGACGCTCTTCGCGGCCGCGTGGGCGTCGATATGGACGGGTTGCGTGTTCATCGTCAGTAGCGAGAACCAGCGATTGTCGGCCTCGGTGATGGTGCGCGTCCACTCGTGGTCGAACACCATGCCTTCCTCGAATTCCTCAAACCACAGACCGGCCATGCCTCACTCCTCATCTTCGGTGATTTCCAGCAGCACCGTCTTGGCGGGCACCGTATCCCCCGCCGCGCAGCGTATGGACGACACGACGCCGGAAACCGGCGCGTTGATCTTGTGCACGAGCTTCATCGCCTCCATCACCAGCAGCGTGGCGCCGGCCTCGACCCTCTCGCCCGCCGATACCGCGAGCTCCGTGACGAGGCCGTAGAGCGGCGCCGTCACCGTGCCGTCGCCGGCGGCCGAGCCGGCCGCATCGCCGGCAAGATCGATGGTCGGCACAATCGACGCCGTAAGCGAGAGCGCATCGTGGCTGACTTGGACGAAGCCGCCCTCGGCGCGGAACGCCACCGGCTTGCCGTCCAGTTCCGTCTCTTCGGCGATGCCCGCAGGCAGGCGGACGGTTTCCTCGCCGATCGCGACATCGATGCCGTCCGGCCCCAGCAGAACCCGAAGATCCGCCTCGCCATAGTCATCCTCGAGCCGCAGCGCGACTCCCGCCGGACGCCGCCTGGCGGTGACGCGAAACCCGTTCGGCGACTGCCACAGGCTGCCGCCGCGCGCGCCCAGCGATACCGCCCAGATCGCGCCGGCGAACGCCCGCAGACGCGTCAGTCCTTCGGGCTTCCAGCCGCCGGGGAAATTGCCGGCGATGAAACGCGTCGTCGCCCTGCCCTCGGCGAATTCGGGGCGCGCCACGCAGTCGCGGAGAAATGCCTGGTTGGTCGGGGGGCCGAGCAGGACGAGGCCCTCCAGCCCGCTCGACAGCCGCGCCAGCGCCGCCTGCCGGTCGCCGCCATGGGCGATCAGCTTCGCCACCATGCTGTCGTAATGCGGGCCGATCTCCGCCCCGCTGTCGATGCCGGTGTCGAAGCGCACGCCGCGTGGCGCGGCGACGCGCGAGAACGTCCCGAGCGAGGGCGCGAAGTTCATGTCCGGGCGCTCGGCCGTCAGCCGCGCCTCGATGGCGTGGCCGTTCGGGCGGATCGCCTGAAGGCTTTCCGGCAGGCGCTCGCCCGCGGCGACCCGAAGCTGCCATTCAACGAGGTCCAGACCGGTGATCGCCTCGGTCACGGGATGCTCGACCTGAAGGCGGGTATTCATCTCGAGGAAATACGGCTCGCGCCCGTTGGCATCCATGATGAATTCGACGGTGCCCGCCGAGCGGTAGCCCATGGCCCTGCCGAGCGTCAGCGCCGCCTCGAAGAGCTTCTCGCGCACCTTGGGATGGAGATTGGGGGCAGGCGCTTCCTCAAGCACCTTCTGATTGTTGCGCTGGACCGAGCAGTCGCGCTCGAACAGATGCACGAGGTTGCCGTGCTCGTCGCCGAGCAGTTGCACCTCCAGATGACGCGGATTGGCGATGAACTTCTCGAGCAGCACCGCGTCGTCGCCGAAGGCGGAGCGCGCCTCGGCCTTCGCCGTCGCCAGCTCGGCCTCGAAATCCTCCGCCGCGGAAACGACACGCATGCCGCGTCCGCCGCCGCCCGCGGAGGCCTTGATGAGCACCGGATAGCCGATCTTCCCGGCCTCCGCCCGCAGGGTTTCCACCGATTGCTCGCCGCCGTGATAGCCGGGCACCGTGGGAACGCCGGCGTTGATGGCGATACGCTTGGCGGCGATCTTCGATCCCATCGAGGCGATCGAGGCCGCGCTCGGGCCGATGAAGATGATCCCGGCTTCCTCGCAGGCTCCCGCGAATCCGGCATTCTCCGAGAGAAAGCCGTAGCCGGGATGGACGGCATCGGCGTTCGTCGCCCGCGCCGCCTCCAGCAGCGCGTCGATATCGAGATAGCTGTCGGCGGCGGCCGGACCGCCGATGCGGACCGCCTCGTCGGCGCTGCGCACATGCAGGGAGCCTGCGTCGGCGTCGGAGTAGACGGCGATGGTGCGGATGTTCATCCGCCGGCAGGTCGCGAAGACCCGGCAGGCGATCTCGCCGCGATTGGCGACCAGAACGCTGCGGATCGGGCGGGCGGCGAGAGCCAGTTCGCTCATCGCATCACATCCTGTAGACGGGGCGGTTGCCCGGCTGATGCGGGCGCATGGCGCCCGTGGCCAGGCAGAGCCCGAGCACGGAGCGGCTGTCGCGAGGGTCGATGATGCCGTCGTCCCACAGCCGCGCCGTGCAGTAGTAGGGGTCCGACTTGACCTCGAACATCTCGCGCAATTCGGCCTCGTAGGCGGCGAGTTCCTCCTCCGTGGCCGGGTTGCGCGAGATGCTGGCGCGCCGCAGGTCCATCAGCACGGAGGAGCCGACGTCGGGATTCATGCCGCCGAGCCTCGCGTTCGGCCACATGAACATGAAGCGCGGACGGAAGCCGCGGCCGCTCATGCCGTAGTTCCCCGCGCCATAGGACGAACCGATGACCAGCGTGTAGCGCGGGACGCGGGCATTGGAGACCGCATAGACGAGCTTGGCGGAATTCTTCGAGATCCCGCCGCGCTCGGCATCGGAACCGACCATGAAGCCGGTGGTGTTCTGCAGGAACAGCAGCGGCACCTCGCGCTGGTCGCACAGCTCGATGAAGTGCACCGCCTTCAGCGTCGACTCGGAGAACAGCACCCCGTTATTGGCGAGGATGCCGACCGGCATGCCGCAGATATGGGCGAAGCCGCAAACGATCGTTTCGGCGAAATCGGGCTTGAATTCGTGGAATTCGCTGGCGTCGGCGATGCGGGCGATGATCTCGCGCGGGTCGGGCGTGCGCGACAGATCGTTGCCGACGATGCCGAGCAGTTCCTGCGGATCGTAAAGCGGGGGACGGGACTCGCGGATGTCGCCGGCAAGCGGCTGCGGATAGTTGAGCGCCCCGACCATGTCGCGCAGCTTGGCGATGGCCTGGCGCTCGTCGGCCGCGAAGTGGTCCGATACGCCGGAGACCGTCGAATGCATCAAAGCGCCGCCGAGCCTGTTGCGGTCGACCTTTTCGCCGATCGCCGCCTTGACGATCTGCGGACCGCCGAGATGGATCGAGGCATTGTCCGCGACCATGACGAACTCGTCGGCGAGCGCCGGGATATAGGCGCCGCCGGCCGTGCATTCGCCGAACACCGCGGCGAGTTGCGGCAGGCCTTCCGCCGACATCCGGCACTGGCGGTAGAAGGTGCCGCCGAAGTGCTCCTGGTCGGGGAAAACGTCTTCCAGATTCTTGAGATTGGCGCCGCCGCAATCGACGAGATAGATGACCGGCAACCGGTTCTCGATGGCGATGTCCTGGGCACGGATGTGCTTGCGCACGGTTTCCCTGAAGAAGGAGCCGCCCTTCACCGTCGCGTCGTTGGCGATGATGACGCAGGTGACGCCGCGAACGGTCCCTATCCCGGTGACGATGCCCGCCGAGGGCACCGAGTTTCCATAGAGTCCCCATCCGGCGAGCGTCGACAGCTCGAGAAAGGGGGTCATCGGATCGACGAGCATGTCGATACGATCGCGGACCAGAATCTTGCCGCGTTCGCGGTGACGCGAAATCATCTTGTCGCCGCCACCGGCGAGCGCCCACTCGTATTTGGCGCAGAGGTCGTCGAGCAACGCACCGTATTCCCGCTCGTTCGCCAGGAAAGCGGGGTCGGAACTGTCACAGGAACTCTTGAGTGTCGCCATTATGCCTCGAGGCTCCGGGACTGCCCTCGCCGGCTCGACCTGGCCGGCTCGACCTGGCCGTCGGCCACGGCGAATTGACTTGGGCAATTATTCTACCTAACATTTGTTAGAATATCGTGCTGCGTAAGGCAAGGCCGATCAGGGTCTTTTCATCGGCGATGCAAGAAGGCGAGACTGTCTCCTGCACCGATTGCGCGGACAGGCGGAGCTGGGTGAAACTCGATGGTCAGGAAAACCGCCGCACGCAGACCCCCACCCCGCCCGGCGGACAGCGCGCCGCTGCACGAGCGGACCCGTCGCACCATCCTCGACCATGCAGCCCGGCTGCTACGCGCCCACGGCTACGCATCGACGTCCTTGCGCGATATCGCCACCGCCACCGGCATGAAGGCCGGCAGCATCTATTATCACTTCGATTCCAAGGAGGCGCTTGCCGAAACCGTCATGGTGCAGGGCATAGCGCTGGTCGAGGAGCGGGTGCGCTCCGCCATCGCCGCCGTCCCTGAGGGCACCGACCCGCTGGTGGTGATCAAAGCCGCGATGACGGCGCACATGCAGGCCCTGCATGAGAGCGGCGACTACGCCTCGGCCAATATACGCTGCTACAGCCACGCCCCCGACGACATGAAGAAGCGGCTTCGCAAGGTGCGTGCCACCTATGACGATCTGTGGGGCGACCTCATCGAGGCCGCCGCCCGCGCCGACCGGCTCGCGCCCGACATCGACATGAAGGCGCTGCGCTACGCGCTGATAGGCATGATGAACTGGACCCTCGAATGGCGCCGGCCGGCCGACGATTCGCCCGACGCCCTCGCAGGGCAGCTGTACCGCGTCGCCTTCGAGGGGGCGGCCCGCGATGAGTGAGCGCACCGGTCCGCTGGCCGGCCTGCGGATGGTCGAATTCGCCGGGATAGGGCCCGCGCCTTTCGGCGCCATGCTGATGGCCGACCTCGGCGCCGAAATCATCCGCATCGACCGGCCGGGCGGCTATCCGCCGCCCGACCCCTCGCTCGATTTCGAGAATATGGGCGCCACCGCGATCTTCAATCGCGGCCGTCGAACGGTGCGTATCGACATCAAGTCCGATGCCGGCCGCGCCGCCGTCATGCGGCTGGTGGCCGGTGCCGACGCGCTTATCGAGGGCTACAGGCCGGGAACCATGGAGCGGCTGGGGTTCGGCCCCGAGGCGTGCCTCGCCGCCAATCCACACCTCGTCTATGCGCGCATGACCGGATGGGGACAGGAAGGGCCGCTGGCCCGCAGTGCCGGGCACGACCTCAACTATATCGGCGTTTCCGGAGCGCTTTCGCTGTTCGGCGTCGGCGGCGATCTCATGCCGGGCCTGCCGCCGCTGATCGGCGACATGGGAGGCGGCGGGCTCTTCATGGCCTTCGGGATCCTCGCGGCGATCATCGAGGCGCGTTCATCGGGCAAGGGGCAGGTGGTCGACGCGGCCATCGTCGACGGCGCGGCGAGCCTGTATGCGCTCGTCAAGGGACTGCACAAAGCCGGCGTCCACCCTGGCCCGGCCGGCACCAACGCCCTGGACGGCGGCCGCTGGTTCTACCGCACCTATCGCTGCGCCGACGGACGCCACGTCGCGGTCGGCGCCATCGAGCCGGCCTTCCGCCGCGCCCTGCTGAAGGGCCTCGGCCTTGCCGCCGATCCGGATTTCTCCGGCGACACCGACGACGCTCACTGCACGGACCAGCTGATGGAGATATTCGAAAGCCGCAGCCGCGACGAATGGAGCGTTCTGTTCGAAGGTACTGACGCCTGCGTCACCCCGGTCCTCTCGATGGACGAGGCGGAAACCTCGGCGCACGCGACGGCGCGCGAGTCCTTCGTCACCGTCGCCGGCGTCGTCCAGCATGCGCCCTCGCCCCGCTTCAGCCGCACGCCGGGCAAGGTCGCGGTGAGCGCCGCGGAGGGTTCGAGGGACGACCCTTCGGCGCTTGCCGACTGGGGACTATCCGACGACGAGCTGTCCGCGCTGCGGGCGGCGGGAGCCATCTCCTGACATTTCCCGCCGGCGATCAGGCGGACGCTCAGTGGCGCCAGGGAGGGATCCCCGGCGCCGTTCATGGAAGCTCCGCGCCTATTTGAACGCAACGTCGAGGCCGCACTCGCGGGCGATCAGAAGCGTCTGGATCTGCGAGCTGCCGTCGCCGATGGTGCAGACGCGGTTGTCGCGCAGGTAGCGCGAGACCGGGCAATCGTCCATGAAGCCCCATCCGCCGTGGACCTGGATCGCCATGTTGGCGACTTCGGAGCCGGTCTCGGTCGCGTGCAGCTTCGCCATCGATAGCGCCATGAGGTCGTCGCGGCCCTCGTCGATGGACCAGGCGGCCCGGTAGACGACCAGGCGCGCGCTGTCGACCTTGAGCGCCATCTTGGCGATCATCTCCTGGACGAGCTGGAGCCTTCCGATGCTGCCGCCGAAAGCCTGGCGTTCCTTCGCGTAGGCGATCGAGTGATCGAGGCTCGCCTGCGCCAGTCCAAGCGAGCAGGCCGACAGGAACAGCCGCGCCGCCTGATAGCCCTTGTGGAGCACGAACCGGCCGCCATGCACCTGGCCAACGACGGCGCCGTCGTCGACGATGCAGTCGTCGAGGTGAAGCGGTCGCGTGTCGGAGGATTTCCAGCCCATTTTCCGGTAGCGCTCGCCGCGCGTGAAGCCCTCGGTTTCGTTGGGCACCAGAAACAGCGTGTACTGGCGCCGGCCGGCATCCTTGGGGCTGGAAACGGCGAGGATGATGGCGAAGGAGGAGATGTCCGTTCCCGGATTGGTGATGTAGGCCTTCTCACCGTTGAGCGACCACTTGCCGCCGGGAAGCTGCGTCGCCCGCGTCTTGAAACCGGCGGTATCGCTGCCCGCGTCCGGCTCGGTGCCGGCGATCGAGCAGATCCTGCGGCCGGCGATGATGTCGGGAAGCCATTCGCGCTTCTGTTCCTCGGTGCCGAAGCGGGCGACCGTCAGGCCGGTGGCCATAGACACCATCGTGGTCACCGCCAGCGACTGGTCGGCGCGGGCGATCTCCTCGATGGCCAGCGCCGCCTCGAAGACGCCGAGCCCCATGCCCCCGAGCGCCTCGGGGAAGGGAATGGACATCACGCCGAGCTCGCCGAGCTTCTGGACCAGATCGGTCGGGAAGGTGCCGTCGCGGTCGAGCGCCTCGGCGCGCGGGGCGACCTCGGCCTGCGCGAATTCGCGGATGGAGGCCTGCAGGGCCTTCTGGTCGGGCGTCAGATCGAAATTCAACGGCGTATCTCCTGAGGGGAATTGAGGGAACTAGCTGCCCTTGCTGAGGGGCAGGTCGACGCGATGGATCGCCGAGGACAGGATTTCGTCGGGCTTCGCGGCGAGACCGCGAGTCGCCAGCTCTATCAGCGCCTCGGCAACGTCGTCGGCGCTCCAGGGCCCCGAGGGCGAGTACCACTTGGTGACCCAATGCACCGCGCCGAGGAGGATGAAGATGGCCAGCTTGGGATTGAGCGGCAGGATGCTGCCGTCGCGGATGCCTTCCTCGACCAGCCGGCGCATGCGGATTTCGAAATCATCGCGCATCGCGATGATCTCGGCGGCGCGCTCTTCCGACAGCGCGTTCTCCTCGAGGATCAGGACGGGCACGCCCATCGCGCCGATCATCTCGCGCAGATAGCCGCCCATGCCGATCTGGATCTTCTCAAGCCCCGTGCGGCCCGCCGCCTCGCCCTGATCGACGCATTCGCGGGCGATCTCCATCGCTTCCTGGTGACACGCGAAGAGCAGTTCGTCCTTGTTGCGCACGTAGCGGTAGAGAGCGGTCTTGGTGACGCCCAGACGTTCCGCGACCTCGTCCAGCGTGGTCCCGTGCATACCGCGCCGATTGAAAACCTTCGCGGCCTCCCGAATGATCGCCTTGCGTTTGATTTCAAGCTGCTCGTCCCGGTCCGGAACGGCGTTCGCCCACCGTGACATGGTCTCCTCCGCGCCGGATTCTGTCTCGATCGCTCGCCGCCCGGCCTTGAGAATTTATACCGATCCACAAAAGTGATTGTCCAGAAATTATTTCTACTCTCCGGTAGATTAATTCCGATCCAATGGGCGGCTTGAAAGCCCCCTCATCCCTGAAATCATTAGCGAATGCCGCCCCAACCGACAGGTAAACAATTATGCCCTAATCTGCTGGAAAGAGCGCAAAGGGATGCTCGCGGGCGCCAGACCCGCGTTCAACCGCGCCCCTCGCCCGGCAGCGTTCAGGCCCGGCGGGGAATGTCCTTCACGGAAACGGTGAGCGACGGCTCGGGAACCGCGGCGATCGCGCGATCGAGAAGCTCCGTCATGGCGGTCGCGACCTGGTTGCTCGACCACTCGCCGTTCTGCGAGAACCATTTCGGCACCCAGTTCACCGCGCCGAGCAGCGTGAACACGATGAGCTTGGGGTCGCCCGGCGCGATGCTGCCGTCCTCGATCCCCATCAGGACGAATTCCCGCAGCGCTTTCTCATAGCGGTCACGCATCGCGATATGCGGCGCCAGATCCTCGGGAAGCAGCGAGCGCTCCTCGGTGATCACCACGCAGCAGCTCAGCTCGTCGATAATTTCCTGCAGATAATATCTGAGCGACAGATGCAACTTCTCGCGGCCGGTCACGCCCTCCTTGCGGGCGCGCTCCATGCTGCGGAAGGCGGCCTCCATGACCCGCTCGATACATGCAAGCAGCAGCTTCTGCTTGTTGGGGAAGTAGTAGTAGAGGGCCGCCTTGGTCACTCCGAGATTCGAGGCCAGGTCATCCAGCGACGTGGCGTGAAAGCCCCGTCGGTTGAAGGCCGCCGCGGCTTCGCGCAGAAGCGCCTCGCGCTTCAGCTTGCGTTGTTCGGAACGGCTGAGTACGGCGCTTTTCCAAGCCATAGTCTGTCTTCCCGTTTCTATCGGCGCATCGCCGGGTTTCAAGTCAACGTTCAAACCGGGATCGAAGCTCGGGATGTGATTCGCCCACCCTCGCCTGCATTCTCCAAATAAACGGGGCGCCGTCCAACATGGCCGGTGAATACTCGGCGTCCCCGCTCGCCGTCATGCGGATACCTTGTTCTTTTTGCGGACCGCCGCCGCATCCCCCGGCCTGTCGAGCGATTCCAGCAATTCCGCCTGCCGGCGCATCGCCTCATCCACGCTCCTGCGTTTTACATGGCCGTAGCCGCGGATCAGCTGCGGGATCGCGGCGATGCGAACGGAGACGTCGTGGCGCGTCTTGTCGAGCGAGGCGGCGAGGTCGCCCACGAGCTTCTCGTATTCGCCGATCAGCCGGCGCTCCATACGCCGCTCCTCCTGATAGCCGAACGGATCGAACGGTGTCCCCCGAAGCCCGCGCAGACGCGAAAGGAGCTTCAGCGCCTTGAGCATCCAGGGTCCGAAGCTGCGCTTGGTGCGCTCGCCGGTGAACGGATCCCGGCCGCCGATGAGCGGCGGCGAGAAATTGAAGCTGATCCTGAAGCCGTCCTCGAAATTCTCCGTCAGGCTGCGCATGAAGCTGCCGTCCGTATAGAGCCGGGCGACCTCGTATTCGTCCTTGTAGGCCATCAGCTTGAAGAGGTTCTTGGCCACCGCGACGGTGAAGGCGTCGCTTCCCGGAACCGCCTTCTGTTCCGCCAGCCTCACTGTCTCGACGAAACCGGCATAGCGGCGCGCGTAGGACTCGCCCTGATAGCCGCGCAGGAAGTCGACGCGGATGCGCACGATGTCGTCCAGTGTCTTTGCCACCTCGCGCGCGCTGCCGTCGAGATGCGCGCAGTCGCTGGCGGCCTCGATGTCGTGAGCGGCGATGCGCCCCCACAGAAACGCCTGCTTGTTCATCTCCACGGAGACGCCGTTGAGCTCGATGGCGCGCATGATCGCCGCGCTGGAGATCGGGATAAGCCCGTTCTGGAAGCCGTGGCCGAGCATGAACAGGTTCATCGCGATCGCGTCACCCATCAGCGAGAAGGCGAATGTCTGGGCATCGATCGTCTCGAGCTGGTTGCGCCCGAGCGCGGCGGCGACGCGCTGCCTGAGCTCGCGCGACCTGAAGTCCAGATCCGGGTTGAGCACGAAGTCGGCGGTCGGCGCGATATGCTCGTTGACGACCGAACGGGTGTGGCCGCTGCCCAGCGCGTCGATCACCTCCTGATCGGCAGCGACCACAAGATCGCAGGCGATCAGCCCGTCGGCGGAACCGTCCGGCACCCGCGCGCTGTGGAGCTGGCCGGGATCGCCGGCGATGCGGACATGGCTGACCACGGCGCCGTTCTTCTGCGCCAGCCCGATGGAATCGAGAACCGACGAAGCGCGCCCGTCGACATGGGCGGCCACGCCGAGCAGCGCGCCGAGCGTCACGATGCCGGTGCCGCCGATGCCGGTGATCAGCAGATTGTGGGGGCGCTCGCCGAGCGCGACCTCGGGTTCGGGCAGGGCCCCCAGTAGCGCGTCGGGAATAGCGGTCGCGCCGCGCTTGCGCACCACGGCGTTGTCGACCGAGACGAAGCTCGGGCAGAAGCCCTTGTTGCAGGAATAGTCCTTGTTGCAGCTCGACTGGTTGATCATCCGCTTGCGGCCGAACTCGGTCTCGACCGGCTCGACGGAGATGCAGTTGGACTTGCGTCCGCAATCGCCGCATCCCTCGCAGACGAGTTCGTTGATGAACATGCGCTTCGCGGGATCGGGGAAGGAGCCGCGCTTGCGCCGCCGCCGCTTCTCGGCTGCGCAGGTCTGATCGTAGACGAGGACGCTGACGCCCTTCTGGCGCGTCAGCTCGTCCTGGACCTGCTGCATGTCGCCGCGCCCGTGCACGGTGACGCTCTCCGCCATCGGCTCCCGGCCGGCATATTTCTCCGGTTCGTCGCTGACGACGACAACCCGCTTCACGCCTTCGGACAGCAACTGCCGCGTGATCTGCTGCACGCTCGGCGATCCTTCGACGGGCTGGCCGCCGGTCATCGCCACGGCGTCGTTGTAGAGCAGCTTGTAGGTAATATTCACCCCGGACGCCACCGCCGCCCGGATCGCCAGCGAACCGGAGTGGTAGTAGGTGCCGTCGCCGAGATTCTGGAACAGATGGTCCTCGCCGACGAACGGCGCCTGACCGATCCACTGCGCGCCCTCCCCGCCCATCTGCGTCGACGGCTCGGTCGCGAACTCCGGCGTCCAGACCGCCATCCAGTGACAGCCGATTCCGCCCGCCGCGCGCGTCCCGTCGGGCCGCGGAAGC
>JBFWXZ010000054.1:0-17283 GCA_050186955.1 Flavobacteriaceae bacterium | reverse complement strand
GTGATGCCGCGCGCCAGCGTCTTGCGGAAGCGGCTCTCCTCGAGCTTCAGCGTCTCGGTGATGAGGTCCTTTGCGCGGATGAGCTCGGGATAGGCCTGGCCCATCTCCGCCTGCAGCGTCGGGAACAGCTTCCACATCAGCGGCTCGCGCGCGCCGAGCAGCTCGGCGTGGCGCATGGCGCGGCGCATGATGCGGCGCAGCACGTAGCCGCGCCCCTCGTTGGAGGGCAGCACGCCGTCGGCGATGAGGAAGGAGGAGGCGCGCAGATGATCGGCGATGACCCGGTGGCTCGCCTTGTCCGGCCCCACCGCCGGCCGTCCGGTCAGCTCCACCGACGCCGCGATCAGCTTGCGGAACCGGTCCGTCTCGTAATTGTCGTGGGTGCCCTGCAGCACCGCCGAAATGCGCTCCAGCCCCATGCCGGTGTCGATGGAGGGGCGCGGCAGGTCGACGCGCTGGTCGAGCGTCAGCTGCTCGAACTGCATGAAGACGAGGTTCCAGATCTCGATGAAGCGGTCGCCGTCCTCGTCGGGCGAGCCTGGAGGGCCGCCGGGAATATGCTCGCCGTGATCGTAGAAGATCTCCGAGCACGGCCCGCAGGGCCCGGTGTCGCCCATCGCCCAGAAATTGTCCGAGGTGGCGATGCGGACGATCCGCTCCTCCGGCAGGCCGGCGATTCTTTTCCACAGGTCGAAGGCCGCGTCGTCCTCGTGATAGACGGTGACCATCAGCCGCCTGGCGTCGAGGCCGAACTCCTTCGTCACCAGCTTCCAGGCGAGCTCGATGGCGAGCTCCTTGAAATAGTCGCCGAAGGAGAAGTTCCCCAGCATCTCGAAGAAGGTGTGGTGGCGCGCCGTGTAGCCGACATTGTCGAGATCGTTGTGCTTGCCGCCCGCGCGCACGCATTTCTGCGCCGTCACCGCCCGGTCGTAGGGCCGGTGCTCGGCGCCGGTGAACACGTTCTTGAACTGCACCATGCCCGCATTGGTGAACATGAGCGTCGGGTCGTTGCGCGGCACCAGCGGGCTCGACGGCACGATCTCGTGCCCGGCCTTGGCGAAATAGTCGAGGAAGGACCGCCTGATCTCGTTGACGCTTGCCATGAACACCCTGAAGGAACGGAGGATACGGGACGGTCACATGCGGGAATTACCCGCACGCGAGCGAACCCGTGTTTATCGCCACCGCCCGCCGGATGTCCAGAAAATCGCCATGGGCGCGGGCCGCGCCGGCCGGCCACCGCCTCGCCGGCGCAAGGGAGTTCAGCCCTCAGCCGCTCCCGCCATCGGCGGCAGCGACACCCGTCCCTCGGCGTCGAGCGTCCAGAACGGATTGTGCGCCACTTCCCAATAGTGCCCGTCGGGATCGCAGAAATAGCCCGAATAGCCGCCCCACGGCGTCTCGTGCGCCTCGCGCGCGATCATGCCGCCGGCGGCCTTTGCCTGCGCCAGCACGGCGTCGACCTCGCCGCGCGAGCGGGCGTTATAGGCGAGCGCGATGCCGGAGAAGGACGGCTCGCCCGCCTCGGCGGTACCGGCGTCCGCCGCCAGCGCGCGGCGCGACCACAGCGCCAGCACCATCGAGGGCAGCTGGAAGAACACGACCTCGGCCTCCGCGTTGCCGCGCGCCCAGCCGAGGCCGTCCTCGTAGAAACGCGCCGAGCGCGCCAGATCGTCGACCCCCAGGGTGACAAGACTCAACCGCTGTTCCATCGCGGCTCTCCTCCGCAGGCCCATGCGCGCCGCGGCGGTTTTGTCAGCTCCGGCAACGATTTGCCTGACCATTCGGAATCGGATTGTCGGCGTCGCGCCGGGATCAGGCTTCCATCGCCGAATCGCCGGAATCCGCATCGTCGCTGCCGCCGTCGCTTTCGGAATCGGCCTCGCCGCCCGAAAGCTCGACCGACAGCAGGCCGGCGCTCTCGCGCACCTGCCGCTCGATCTCGGCCGCAACTTCCGGGTTGTCCTTGAGGAACAGCTTGGCGTTGTCGCGCCCCTGCCCGAGCCGCTGGCTGTCGAAGGAGAACCAGGCGCCCGACTTCTCGACGATCCCCGCCTTGACGCCGAGATCGACCAGCTCGCCGAGCTTGGAGACGCCCTCGCCATACATGATATCGAACTCGACCTGGCGGAACGGCGGCGCCACCTTGTTCTTCACCACCTTGACGCGGGTCTGGTTGCCGACAACCTCGTCGCGGTCCTTGATCGCGCCGATGCGGCGGATGTCGAGGCGCACCGAGGCGTAGAACTTCAGCGCGTTGCCGCCCGTCGTCGTCTCCGGCGAGCCGAACATCACGCCGATCTTCATGCGGATCTGGTTGATGAAGATGACCATGCAGTTGGAGCGCGAGATCGATGCGGTGAGCTTCCTCAGCGCCTGGCTCATCAGCCGCGCCTGCAGGCCGGGGAGCTGGTCGCCCATCTCGCCCTCGATTTCCGCGCGCGGCGTCAGCGCGGCGACGGAATCGATCACCAGCACGTCGATGGCGCCCGAGCGCACCAGCGTGTCGGCGATCTCCAGCGCCTGCTCGCCGGTGTCGGGCTGCGAGATCAGCAGATTGTCGACGTCGACGCCGAGCTTGCGGGCATAGGAGGGGTCGAGCGCGTGCTCCGCGTCGACGAAGGCGCAGATGCCGCCGCCCTTCTGCGCCTCGGCCACCGTGTGCAGCGCCAGTGTCGTCTTGCCCGAGGATTCAGGGCCGTAGATCTCGACGATGCGTCCGCGCGGCAGGCCGCCGATGCCGAGCGCGATGTCGAGGCCCAGCGAGCCGGTCGAGATCGCGCTCACCGCGACCGCCTGCTCCTGCCCGAGCCGCATGATCGAGCCCTTGCCGAAATGCCGCTCGATCTGGCCGAGAGCGGCTTCCAGAGCCTTCGATTTGTCCACTGAACCCCCTTCGACGAGGCGAAGCGATGATTGCGACATGATTCTCGCCTTTCTTATCCCACACCCGGCAGCCCCGCGCCAACCGCCGCTGCCCTTCCGCCGGGCGTCTGCGAAACCGTCGCCGACGCAGCCGAGGGATTGGATGTACACTAAATGTTCCAAGTGAACAAGACGTGAACGAATGGGTTCAGGATTATTCCAGCGCCTGCTTCACGGTCTCGGCGAGCTGCTTCAGGGAGAACGGCTTGGGCAGGAAGAGGAACTGCTCGTTCTCCGCCAGGTTGCGGGCGAAATCGTCCTCGGCATAGCCGGAGACGAAGACCACGCGGAGGTCGGGCCGCGCCTTGCGCAACTCGCCGACCAGCGTCGGCCCGTCCATTTCCGGCATGATCACGTCGGAGACGACGAGATCGATGCTGTCGCCCTGCTCCTCCATGATCTCCAGCGCCTGCGCGCCGGTCGAGGCCTCGAGCACGGTGTAGCCGCGCGCCGCCAGCGCCCGCCCGGCGAAGGCGCGCACCGCGTCCTCGTCCTCGACCAGCAGGATGGTGCCCTCGCCGGTGAGGTCGCGGGCCGGCGCCTTGGCGGCCGCCGGCGCCTCGACTTCTGATTCCGCGGGAATGTGGCGCGGCAGATAGATGCGGAACGTCGTGCCCTCGCCCGGCGCCGATTCGGGATAGATGAAACCGCCCGTCTGCTTGACGATGCCGTAGACGGTGGAGAGCCCGAGCCCCGTGCCCTTGCCGATCTCCTTGGTGGTGAAGAACGGGTCGAAGATCTTCTCCATCGTCTCGGCGCTCATGCCGGTGCCGGTATCGGCGATCTCGACGCAGACGAAGTCCTCCGCCGGCATCTCCTTGCGGCCGAGCGTCGCCGCCTCCGCCGCCGGCACGTTGGCGAGGCGGATCGTCACCGTGCCGCCGTCGGGCATCGCGTCGCGGGCGTTGACAGCGAGGTTCATCACAACCTGCTCGAACTGGTTGTGGTCGGCCTTGACCAGCCACAGATTCTTCGCCGGCAGCAGCTTCAGGTCGACCTTCTCGCCGAGCAGCCGCCCCAGCAGGACGGAGAGCTCCGACATCACCGAATAGAGCCTCAGCACCTGCGGGCGCAGCGTCTGGCGGCGCGAGAAGGCGAGCAGCTGGCGCACCAGGCCGGCGGCCCGGTTGGCGTTCTGCTTGATGTTCATGATGTCGTCGAAGGACGGGTCGGTCGGCCGGTGGTTGGCCAGCAGCAGGTCGGAGAAGCCGATGATGGCGGTCAGCACGTTGTTGAAGTCATGCGCGATGCCGCCGGCGAGCTGCCCCACCGCCTGCATCTTCTGGCTCTGCGCGAACTGCGCCTCCAGCGCCTTCTGGTCGGAGATGTCGATGGCGTAGAAGATCGCCGCCTCGCCGTCGCCGTCGGAGACCGGCGACACGTAGAAGCGCGCCGAGCGCCCCTCGCCGTGCATCAGCGCGAAATCGGCCGGCGGCATGTCGGCCTTGCCCTGCGCCGCCGCCGCGACCAGCGCGGTGATCGCAGCCCGGTCCTTCTCGGCCACCACGTCGGCGATCGAGCGCGCCTTGCCGGGGCGCACGCCCTCGCTGCCGAACAGCCGCGCGAAGGTCGCGTTGGTGCGCCCCACCTGGCCGTCGGCGTTGACCGTCGCGATGGCCAGCGGCGCGTTGTTGAAGAAGCGCGCGAAGCGCACCTCCGCCGCCCGCAGCGAATCCGCGCCGTCGCCGGTGTCGCCGGCCCGCCCGCTGCGGTCGAGCACCAGCGTGCGCGACTGCCCGGCGGTGCCGTCGGCGGAGAACGCCACCTTGTGGATCAGCTCAGCCGGCAGCGTGCGCCCGTCCACCGTCCTGAGGTCGACGTCGAAGCGCTCCACCGCAACCTGCCCCGCCGCCGGCGTCATATGCTCGATCAGCGCCGCGCCCTCGCCGGCGATGAGGTCGGAAAGCGTGAGCTCGCCATTGCCGAAATCGGCGATGTCGCGGCCGAGCCAGCCGGCGAGCGTGGCGTTGAGATACTTGATCCGCCCGTCCGGGCCGGCCGAGAAGAAGCCCGCCGGCGCATGGTCGAGGAAGTCGATGGCGTCCTGCAGCTCCTGGAAGGCGAATTCGTGCCGCTCGCGGTCGCGGCTTATGTCGGCGACGCGCCAGGCCATGCGGGCCCCCGTGCGCTCGCCCTTGCCGTCGCCGAGCGGCCGCACCTCGACCCGCAGCCAGCGCGCATCGTCCTCCTGGCCGCCGCCGAGCCGCAGATCCTCGAAGCCGCCGCGCCCCTCGCCCGCCGCCTTGATCAGCCGGTGCACCGCCTCCGACGCCGCCGGATCGCCGGCGAAATAGTGCTCCAGCGATTTCGCCTTCTCGCCCTCGCCGGCCCCCGTCAGCGCCGCATAGGCGGCGTTGGCGTAGAGCACGCGGCCGAGCCTGTCGGTCACCAGATGGCCGTCCGGCGCCGACGCCAGCAGCCGCCCCTCGAGGCCGCCGCCGGTTTCCTCGGACGGCGCGAAGTTCAGGAAGCCGAGCGCCATGGCGAACAGCGAGAAGATGCCGACGACGCCGAGAAAGGCCACCGCGCCCAGCACATAGGGACGCCCCTCGCCGGGCGGCTGGTAGATCACGAAGGCGCAATAGCCGATCAGCAGCAGCGCCAGCAAGATGACGCGGCTGATGCCGCCGCTGCGGACCTGTGGCTGGCTGTCGCTCATGCTCGCCGGTTTCTTTCCGTCACCGTCCGCCCGGCCGCGCGCAAAGGCAGCCGAATCCCGCCTCAAGACATATCAATGCCGGGGCGGGTTTTGCCAGCGCCCTTTCTTCAGCCGCATGACGTAGCCGATGACCTCGGCGACCGCCTTGTAGTGGTCGACGGGGATTTCGGAATCGACCTCGACGCTGGCGTGCAGGGCGCGGGCCAGCGGTGGGTTCTCGACGATCGGCACGTTGTGCTCGCCGGCGATCTCGCGGATCTTCAGCGCGATCCGGTCGGTGCCCTTGGCCAGGCACACCGGCGCCGACATCCCGTTCTCGTATCGCAGAGCGACGGCGAAATGGGTCGGGTTGGTGATGATGACCGAGGCCTTCGGCACGTTGGCCATCATCCGCTTGCGGCCGCGCTCCATGCGGATCTGCCGCAGCTTGCCCTTGACGGTCGGGTCGCCTTCCATCTGCTTGAACTCGTCGCGCACCTCCTTGACCGTCATCCGCTGCTTCTTCAGCCAGACCTGCCGCTGGTAGAGGAAATCGAGGCCGGCGACGATGGCGAGCACGATCACCGAGCCGCCCATCAGCTTCAGCGCCATCGCCGCGACCACGTCGAGCAGCGAGGCGACGTCGGTGCTGATCAGCGCGTCGAGCCGGTCGCGCTCCGGCCATACGATCAGGAACATCACCGCGCTGATGATGACGATCTTGGCGATGCCCTTGGCGAAGTTCATCAGGCTCTGCGAGGAGAACAGCCGCTTGAAGCCGGCCGCCGGCGAGATCTTCGACAGCTTCGGCTTGACCGGCTCCAGCGACAGCAGCGGCCGGTGCTGCACGACGTGGCCGGCGACGCCGGCGACCATCAGCACGATCACCGGGATGGCGACGGCCAGCCCGACGCCGAGCGACAGCGTCTTGGCCAGCGCCATCAGCCCGCCGGCGTCCACCTGGACCTGCCAGGCGTTCACCAGCAGCCCCTTGAGCAGCCGCGTCAGGTCGTTGCCGAGCCCCTGCGAGAAGCCGAACAGCACCAGCGTGGCGGCGGCCAGCACGAACCAGGTCGAGACCTCCTGGCTCTTGGCGACGTCGCCCTTCTTGAGCGCCTCGTCGAGTTTTCGTTGGGAGGGTTCTTCTGTTTTTTCAGATTCGTCGGGTTCGTCGGCCATTCACCGTCTCCTAGCCGGCGACGAACGGCGCGATGGCCTGTCCGACGTGATCGAGGTACCAGCCCATCAGCGACACGATCAGGATCGCCAGCATGATGAAGCCGAGCGTGATGTTGAGCGGCATGGCGATGAAGAAGACCTGAAGCTGCGGCATCAGGCGGGAAAGAATGCCGAGGCCGAGATAGAACAGCAGGCCGAAGGCGATGAAGGGCGCCGACATCTGGATGCCGAGACGGAATGCATCGGCGAACATCATCATCGCCGTGCGCGCCATGTCGCCGGCCGAGAACAGCGTGCCGGCGGGGATCATGCGGTAGCTGTCGCCCAGCGCCGCGATGAAGACGTGGTGGAGGTCGGTGGCGAGGATCAGCGTCAGCCCGAGCAGCGACAGGAAGGTGCCGATCACCGCTCCCTGCCCGCCCTCCTGGGTCGGGTCGATGCCGTTGGCGAAGCCGAGGCCCATCTGGAAGGCGATGGTGGTGCCGGCGACCGTCAGCGCCACCAGGATCATGCGGATGGCGATGCCGATGAACAGGCCGACGATGAGCTCCGAGCCGAAGACCGTCGCCATCGCCGGCAGGTTCTGCGGCACCGCCGGCAGCGTCGGCTGGATCAGCGGATAGAAGACGAGCGTCATCGCCAGCGCGAAGACGAGGCGGATCCTGACCGGCACCGCGCGGTCGCCGACCGCCGGCATCAGCATGATCATCGAGCCGAGGCGCGCGAAGATCAGCATGAAGGCGAAGGCGATGTCGGGCAGCAGGGTGATGGTCATGACCCGTCAACCGGCGACGATGTGTTCCACCACGCGGTTCATATAGCCGCCGAGCGCCTGTCCCATGAACGGCAGCAACAGCACCATCGAGATGAAGATGGCGATGATCTTCGGCACGAAGACCAGCGTCATCTCCTGGATCTGGGTGAGCGCCTGGACCAGCGCGATGGCGACGCCGACGACCAGCCCGACCATCATGATCGGCGTCGAGACGATGATCAGGGTCCATACGCCGTCGCGGGCGAGGTCGAGAACCGTTGCGCCGTCCATGCCTGCAATTCTCCCCGTTGTCGCCGCAGCCGTCAGATCGGCATGCGCATTATTTCCTCGTAGGCCGAGATCACCCGGTCGCGGACGCTGACCAGCGTCTCGAAGGCGAGCTCTGTCTCGCTGATCGCCGTGACCACGTCGACGAGGTCGGCCTTGCCGGCGACCGCCTGGCTCGCCGCCTTGTCGGCGGCGTGCCCCGAATCGGCGACATTGCCGATCATGTCGGAGACCATCTTGCCGAAATCCGCCGATTCGGCTGCCGGTTTTTCCGCCGCCTTCGGCATCGCCGTCTGGCTGGCTATCTGATAGGCGCGTGCCGCCTGCACCGGTGTCATGTCGTTGCCCCCTCCCCGTCAGTCCCGTTCAGGCGCGCAGAATGTCGAGCGTGCGCAGCACCATCCGCCGCGTCGCGCTGATGACGTTCAGGTTCGCCTCGTAGCTTCGCTGCGCCTCGCGCATGTCCATCGTCTCGACCAGCGAGTTGACGTTGGGCAGCTTGACGTAGCCCTTCTCGTCCGCCGCGGGATGGCCGGGATCGTAGCGCACGGCGAAATCCGAGCTGTCGCGGCCCACCTTGCCGGGCGCCACGACCTCGGCGCCGAGCGCGCGGTCGTATTCGCTGCGGAAGGTCGCCACCTTGCGGCGATAGGGATCGCCGCCCGGCGTCGTCGCCGTCGAGTCGGCGTTGGCGATGTTCTCGGAGATGATCTGCATGCGCGCGTTCTGGGCCCGCAGGCCGCTCGCCGCCACCATGATGCTGCGCAGGAAATCCATCGCGAACGCCTCCTGACCGATCAGCCGCGCCGGCCGATCGCCGTGCGCAGCAAGCCGATGCCGCGCGTGTAGAGCGAGGTGGCGAGCTGATAGTCCATCTGGTTCTGCGCCACCTTCATCATCTCGTCCTCGAGCACCACCGAATTGCCCGACGGCGTGGTCTCGAAGCTGCTGACCTCCTCGGCCTCTCCGCCAGACCCGCCAGCGCCGAAAGCCGCGCTGAAGCCGGCGATATGGCGCGCGTCGGTCCGCGCCGGTCCCGACATCCATCCCTGCGAGGTCGCGCCGGGGAGCATCGAGGCGAAATCCGGCTCGGCGATGTCGCGGGCCTTGTAGCCGGGCGAGTCGGCGTTGGCGACGTTCTGCGCCAGCACCGCCTGCCGGGCCTGATGCCAGTGCATCTTGTCCCGGAGCGCCGCGAAGATCGGCAGGTCGGTCAGGGCCATGGGTGGGAATCGCCTCGGTTGGGAATTCGTTAACCTCGTGGGCAAACTTTGCCGGGTTCGTGGTTAACAGGCCGTTAACCGGGGCGTGGCAAGGGCGTCGGACGACGCCGTATTTCGGCGGAATTAATCCTTTATTGACCTTGCAGTCGGCAGCGTTTGACTGAAAGCTGGCGGACGCGGCGGCTGGCTGGACATCGCCTTGAGCAACGGAGGACCGGCCCATGGAATTCCTCGACAGTCTTTTCGGCACCGAGCTCGGCGTGCCGGCGCGCATGATCGTCGCCTTCGTGATCGTGCTGGTGCTGATCGCCCTCACCGCCTGGGTCATCCGCAAGATTTCCGGCCGCGCCGGCGGCACCGGCATGAAGGCGCGCCAGCCGCGCATCGGCCTCGTCGAGGTCGCCGCCATCGATCCCAAGCGCCGGCTCGTGCTGGTCCGTCGCGACAGCGTCGAGCACCTGGTCCTCATCGGCGGGCCGGCCGATGTGGTCGTGGAATCCGGCATCCGGCGCGACGGCGTGCCCGCGAGCGCCCCGCGCGCCGAGCCACCCAGGCCCGAATTCACCCGCATGGAGACGCCGAAGGCGGAAAACGCTCCCGAGCCGCGGCCGATGCCGGTCCGCGCCGAAATGCCCCCGCCGCCGGGCGCCGCCCCCAAGCCCGCGCCCGCCGGACAGCCGATGCGGCCGCTGTCCTCCTACGCGCCGAAGGGCAAGACCGCCGCCGCCGCCGCGACGGGAGCCGTCGCCGGCGTCGCCGCCGATGCGGCGAGGCCCGCCGGCACCAAATATTCCGGAGACGTGCGCCCCGCGCCGCCGAAGGAAACACGCGAAGCCCCCGAGCCCCGGGTGGAACCCAAGGTCGAGCCCAAGGCTGACACCAAGGCCGAGGCGAAGGCCGATGCGCCCGCCGAGCCGGTCGAGCCGCGCCTGACGCCGCCGCAGCCCGAAAAGCCCGCCGCCAGCACCGCCGAGATCGACGACATGGCGGCGATGCTGGAGGAGGCGCTTAAAGGCCCCGCGCCCGCCGAGGGCGGCGAGGCCGAGACCGGTTCCGACGACGACCTCTACACGGCGCTCGTCAAGAAATAGACCGGCTTCCCGCTTTCCCACAGCCGCCGCCGGCCTGACCTCCGCGCCCGCAAAGCCTGTATCATCGCCGGTGACGCGAAACGATTCGCGATCACGACCATCGCTTTGGCAGGGGCCGCCATGCAATCCAGCCGATCCGCGACAGCCCGGCGGGGCCGCTGGCGCCGCGCCGCGGCGTTCGCCGGCTTCGCCGTCGCGGGCGGCTTCCTGCTCCTCAACGCGTTCTGCGGCTCGGCGCTCGCCCAGCAGGTGACCATCGACTTCCAGGGCGAGGCCGGCGTCACCGAGCGGGCGCTGCAGATCGTCGCCCTGATCACGGTGCTGTCGCTCGCCCCGTCGATCCTGGTGATGGTCACCTCCTTCACCCGCATCGTCGTCGTGCTGTCGCTGCTGCGCACCGCCATCGGCCTGCAGACGGCGCCGCCCAACGCGGTGATGGTGTCGCTGGCCCTGTTCCTGACCGCCTTCGTGATGGCCCCGGTCTTCGAGCGCGCCTACACCGAGGGCATCCAGCCGCTCGTCGCCGAGCAGATCGGCCCCGAGGAGGCGTTCAACCGCGCCGCCGTCCCGTTCCGCGAATTCATGCTGCGCCACGTGCGCGAGAAGGATCTGGCGCTGTTCATGGACGCCGCCAACCAGCCCGCCCCCGACACCCCCGACGACGTGTCGCTGCGCGTCCTCGTGCCCGCCTTCATGATCAGCGAGCTGCGCCGCGCCTTCGAGATCGGCTTCCTGCTCTTCGTGCCCTTCATCATCATCGACATGGTCGTCGCCTCGATCCTGATGTCGATGGGCATGATGATGCTGCCGCCGATCATCATCTCGCTGCCGTTCAAGCTGATCTTCTTCGTGCTGGTCGACGGCTGGAATCTCGTCGCCGGCAGCCTCATCAAGAGCTTCGCCGGCGGCTGACGGAATCCGCCCTAGCTCTGCGGGACGGCCGCCTGCCGGTCGTAGCGCTGGCGGTATTCGCGGATGAAGCCCTCGAGCGTGTCGGAGCGCGCGACCGTCGCCGCCACCGCGCGGAAATCCGGGCCGCGCTTCTCCACCGGCGCCGCGACGACGGCGAAGGTGCCGGCGTCGGGCGTGTCGGCCATCTTGTCGGCGAAATGCTCGCGCAGCCGCGCCAGGCCGATCTCGTCGCCGATCAGCGCATAGGCGATCGCCGCCCGCACCACGTCGCGGCGCTCCTCCGGCGTCAGCGGGCGCTTGTCGCGCCAGCCGTCGCCGGCCAGCTCCTCCAGCGCCTCGCCCGCCTCCTGCCAGCGCCGCGCCCGCCAGTAGGTGTCGGCGCGCAGCCGCGCCGCCTCCGGCCCCTGCGCCGAGCGCAGCAGGTCGATGGCGAGGTCGGCGCGACCGGTTTCCGACAGCGCCCGCGCCTCAAGCAGCATGCGCTGCATCTGGACCTCGCCCGGCAGCATCGCCTGCCGGGTCAGCGCCAGCGTCCGCAGCGCCTGCTGCGGCTTGCGGTCCATCAGATAGACCATGGCGAGCTTGGCGGCGACCTGCGCCCGCGCCGCGCCGCGCAGCCGGTGCTCGACCTGGTGGGCGAGGATGTCGGAGGCCTGGCCGAGCAGGTCGACCGCGATCAGCCTGTCGGCGAGCGCGCGGATCATCTCGTCGCCGCGCCGTCCCACCGGCGTCAGCTCGCGGTAGTCGTAGTAGAGGGCGAGCGCGTCGATCGGCTTCATCGTGTCGGCGCCGCCATTGAGATAGAGGTCGGCGAACACCGCCTGCATGCTGTCCTGCAGCTCGCGGGTGATCGGCCGCCCCGGCCCGGCGATGGCGGCTGCCCGCATGGTCTCGAAGGCGTTCCGGTATTCGCGCTCCTTCACGTAGAAGCGCGACAGCGTCGACAGCGTCTGCAATTCGGTGTCGTCGCCGCGCCAGGCGACGCTGAGGGTCTCCAGGCGCGAGATCATGTCGGTCGCGTCGATGGCGCCGGTCTCGTCGAGCAGGCGCAGGCGGCGCGTTTCCGCCAGCACCGAATATTCGCGGCTCGGCCCCTCGACGATCTTCCCGTAGGCGTTCAGCGCCTTCTCGCGCTCGCCCAGCGCCTCGTCGAGCCGCGCCCGCAGATAGTCGTAGCGCACATTGCCCTCGACGTCCTTCTCCGAGCGCAGCATCGCCACCAGGTCGTTGGCGTTGCCGAGGTCGTTGACCTCGATCGCCGCGCGCAGCGAGGCCAGCA
Source organism: Flavobacteriaceae bacterium (assembly GCA_050186955.1). GTDB lineage: Bacteria > Pseudomonadota > Alphaproteobacteria > Rhizobiales > Tepidamorphaceae > JACKJP01. The sequence continues at coordinate 4,994 of JBFWXZ010000054.1, read as the reverse complement.
TGAAGTCCAGCCGGTCGCCGGCGGGATAGTCGGCGAGCACGCCGGCGCCCTTCTCCAGCGAAAGCTGCGCCTCGCGCCAGCGCCCGAGCTGCGCCATCGCCAGCCCCGACCAGAGCTGCACGTCGGCGGAATCCTTGAGCCCGTAGAAGTCGAAGGTCTTCAGCGCCTCCTCCGAGCGGTGCATGCGCGTCAGCGCGACGCCGGTCAGCGCCCGGTAGCCGGGATCGCGCGCCACCTCCGGCGCGTCCTGCCGGGTGAGCTGAAGCACCGCCATCGCCTCCGGCGCCAGATCGGTCGACAGCAGATATTCCGCATAGCCCATGCGCGCCGCGGTCAGCTTCTCGCCCTCGGCGGCGGCGACCGTCGTCATCCACTGGCTGGCCATCTGCCGGATCTCGCCGGGGTCCTGGGGGCGCACGAGCTGGTTGTAGACGTAGCCCGGCCGCTCGATGCCGCTCTTGCGCGCCCCGAGCTCCTCGGGAACGAAGGAGCCGACGGCGGACAGCGTCAGCCCGCGCTCGCTCTCGATGGACAGCACGTCGTCGACATAGCGCACCACCAGGTCGTCGACCTTCGGCGCGATGACGATGCCGTGCCACGTCGCCAGCGCCTCGAAATCCACGAAATGCTGGTCGCTCAGGATCGCGCGCGGCGGCCCGAGCGCCGTCAGCACGTAGAGGCGGTCGCCGATCGAGGGGTCGTCGAGATAGTGGATGCCGCCGCCCTCGGTGACCGTCGCGGTGATCGCCGGAAGGCCGTCGACCGAGTGGGTGCGCGCCAGCGACACGGCCGCCGCCGGCTCGAGCACGAGATTGCCTATCGAGATGACCCAGTTGGAGTTCTCGACCGCCGAGGACGCGAGGATCGGCTTGATCAGCTTCATGCGGATCGCCTGGCTGTCGCCGGAGCGGCTGACGGTGACGTCGCTCGCATAGTCCGCCATGTCGTAGCGCAGCACGCGGGTGTCGATCGGCACCGGGGTATCGAAGACCAGCCAGAGATACTCGCCGCGCCGGAACACCGCCGCCGGCGTCGGACGCCGGAACGGCACGGTGATGCGCACCGTTTCGCCGATCCGCCTCACCTCGGGCTCGATGCGCTGCGCCGCCTCGAAGGGGTTCTCCGAGCCCTCCGGCTCGTCCGCCTGCGCCGCCTTCTCGTCGCCGGCCGGCTCCGCCGCCGTCTCCAGCTCGCTTTCGGCGATGCTGACGGGCGGCTTCTCGCCCTCGATATGCACGATCTCGTCGCCCGGCGTCGGGCTCGCCGTGACGATGCCGCCGGGAATATCGGGACCGCCCGCCTCCGCCGTCGCCTCGGTGTCGGTCACGTCGAGGACATAGGAGTTGCCCTCGGGAAACCCGCGGATATTGGCGGTCGGGTTGACGTTGAGGACGACGCGCAGCCCCTCGACCTCGACCGAGGTCGATATGCCGGTCACATAGTCGGGAAGCCGCGGCTTTATCGCGTCGACGTCGATGGGGGCGGCGCGCTCGAACTGGATGGTGACGGTGTCGGCGGTGCGCGTCACCTCGGCGCGCGCCGGACGCGTCCATCCGAAGGAGAAGCGCGTGAAGGTCGGCGCCTGCGCGACCCGCAGGTCGATCGCCGGCTCGGTGCGCATCTCGGTGTCGCGCAGCTTGCGCAGCCGGTCGCGCTCGGTTTCCTCTGCCCGCTTCGCGAGCTCGTCGATCACCGATTGCGGCAGTCCCGGCGGCAGGCCGACCCAGCCCGACGGCAGCAGGTCGACGAACAGCATCGACCCGGCTTCCATCGTGTTGACGCTGACGGTGCGGTCGAGCGCCAGGCGCAGCGCCCGCTTGTCGGGGTCGACGCGGGCGACGGACACGTAGCCCGGCAGATTGATGGCCACGAGATCGGCGCTGATCTCGACGGCCTCGCCGAACTCGACGATGAGCACCCCCGAGGAGGCGCGGACCTCATATTCCGGCAGGTCCTTCGGGAAGTCGAGGATCAGCCGCGCATAGCCCTGCTCGACGCGCGTCGTCAGCTTGGCGCGGGTGTCGGCGCGAAGCGGCGTTGCGGCGAGGAGAAGCGCGGCGGCGAGCGCGAGCAGCGACACGATCCACGCGCGCGCGGATCGCGGGAGCGCCGGGAGCCTGGCTCCCGCGCCCGGATGTGCAGCCGCTGCAGGCACTGCATACCCCTCAAGGTTCCGCCGCCCCGCGGAGTGTCCGCAGGCCGGCCATTCGGGGAAATTCTAGGCTGCGCAACGTAAATAGCGGCTTAAGCCGCGCTTCGACCGTGCGCGGCGCGGAACGCCTCAGGCGCCCGGCCGCTTGCCGATGATCTTGGGCAGTTCGCCGTTCTGCGAGGCCGGTTCCCGGGCACCTTGCTGCGGCGCCTTGCTGGCGACCAGCGCGACGGTGAGCCTCTCGGCGGATTCGGAGTTCATCTGCGCCATGATCTCGCCCATGCGCTCGGGCGACATGCGGCCGGCGACCTCGGTCAGGATCTGCAGGTCGAGACGGTCGAAGATGCGCGCGGCGTCCTTCGGCTTCATCGCCTCGTACATCTTGATCAGCCCCTCGAAGCGGGCCTTCTCCTCCTCGTCGCGCGCCTTCGCGGTGGCGTTGATGCGCTCCTCGATGGCGCGCAGCTCGCCGATGCGCTCCTCGACGCGCTTCTCGGCGGCGGCGAGCAGGTTCTCGCGCTCGCCCAGCTCGGCCTCGTATTTGTCGAGATGCTTCCGGCGTTCGGCGAGGCGCTCGAGGATCGCCGCCTCGGCGTCCGATTCCGGCACCGTTCCGTCGCTGTAGGTCGGCCCGTCGGCCTCCTCGCGCCGTTCGGTCGCCGAGTGGTAGATCTTGCCCGGATCGGGCCTTTCCAGCGCCGGCGGGGTGGACGGCGCCTGCTCCTCCTGCGCGGCCGCGGGCGCCTGGCCCGACAACACGCCCTCGCCGCCGGCCAGCCCGCTGATCACCTTGAGGAACAGCAGGCCGCTGGCGGCGCCGATGACGATCGGCAGGAGGCGCGGGCGGCGGCTCACGCGGCGCGGCCCTCGACGCGGTCGACGGCGCGCAGCTGCGGCGCGCGCTGCTGCACGCTGCCGGTCTCGTGCGCCAGTTTGCTGATCTGCGCGACCCGGTCGAACAGCGCCTGGCCGGACTCGATCTGCGCCTCGATGTCGCGGCAGTAGCGGTCGGCCTGGCGCAGCTTGTAGGTCAGCGCCTTGTCGCATTCCGCCGCCGTCGCCTTGAGGCCGCCGATGGCGCGCTCGGCGATCTCGCTGGCCTGCACCAGCTCGGCGATGGTGGCGCGCATCGCCGCCTCGTCGCCGCGGAAGTTCTTCAGCCGGCGGTTGAGCAGCGTGCAGTAGGCGATGGTGACGATCAGCAGCACCGCGACGATGCCGTCGATGGCCAGTCCGAGATTGACTCCGCTCATGCTTTCTCTCCTGCAAGCTGGTCCGCCTTCTCGAAGGCGGCATAGGTCATTTTGGGTTTGCGCAGCGCCCCGGCGACGCGCAGCGCGATCCGGTCGCCGGCGCGGCCGACGCGGGCGTCGCAGATCTCGGTGTCGCCGCAGCGGATGACGACGGGGTCGCCGGGCGTCTTGTCGAGCATCAGCGTGTCACCGACCTCGATCTTCATCACTTCCGAAAGCGCCATGCGCTTCTCCACCAGCACCGCGTCGACGGTGACGCTGGAGGCGACGACCTCGCTCGCCAGATGGCCCTCCCAGATCGGGTCGCGGCCGAACTTCTCGCCCATGAACATCTGCAGCAGCAGCTCGCGGATGGGCTCGATCGTCGCGTAGGGCAGCAGCACCTCGATATTGCCGCCGCGATCCTCCATGTCGATGCGCAGCCGCACCAGGATGGCGGCGTTGGCGGGGCGCGAGATGGCGGCGAAGCGCGGGTTGGTCTCCAGCCGCTCGACCACGAAATTGACCGGCGACAGCGGCTGGAACGCCTGGTTGGCGTCCGACAGGATGAGCTCGATCAGCCGGCGGATCAGGTTCGTCTCGATGGTCGTGTAGGGACGGCCCTCGACGCGCAGCTGGACCATGCCGCGGCGGCCGCCGAGCAGCACGTCGACCATCGAGTAGATGAGGTTCGATTCGACCGTGATCAGCCCGTAGTTCTCCCATTCCTCGGCCTTGAAGACGCCGAGGATGGCGGGCAGCGGGATCGAGTTCAGATAGTCGCCGAAGCGCACCGAGCGCAGATTGTCGAGCGACACCTCGACATTGTCCGAGGTGAAGTTGCGCAGCGTCGTCGTCAGCAGCCGCACCAGCCGGTCGAAGACGATCTCCAGCATCGGCAGGCGCTCGTAGGAGACCATCGCCGAATTGATGATCGCCCGGATGCCGCGCCGCTCCTCGCGGCTCATCTCCTCGACGTTGAAGCCGAGGAGGTTGTCGATCTCGTCCTGATTGAGGATGCGGTCGTTGCCGCGCTGGCCGTCGCTGCTCTGCTCCTCGTTGGTATCGCCGAGCATGGAGGCCCATTCGGCCGCCATGTCCTCGTTGACGTCGACGCCCTGCTCGGCGAGCGCGGCACCCCAGTCGTCGGCGCCCACTTCCAGATCGTCCTCGTCGTCGGCCATGCCCCTCCCCCGCGCCGCTACTGGACCAGGATCTCGCGGAACAGCACCGCGTCGACGGTCGCCGGGTGGATCGCGATATTGATGCGCCGGGCCAGCTCCTCCTTGAGCCGCTCCAGCCCGGCGGAGCCCTCGATGTCGGTGACGCGCAGCTCGCGCAGATAGACCTGGAAGGCGTCGAGGATCTTCGGCATCGCCGGCTGCAGCACCGACAGCGTCGCCTTGTCGTGGGTCTCCAGCGACACCTTGAGCTTGAGATACTGGGCGCGCTCGTCGAGGGCGGAGAGGTTCACGACCATGTCGGGAAGGTCGAAATAGTAGCTCTCGACGACCTGCTTCTCCTTGCCGCTCATGGTCGGCACCGCGCCGAAGAAATAGGCCGCGCTGCCGGCCGCGGCACAGGCCAGCAGGAGCCCGCCGGCGGCGATC
>JBFWXZ010000053.1:0-17436 GCA_050186955.1 Flavobacteriaceae bacterium | reverse complement strand
CCTTCGCCGGCGGCGGCTACGCCAATCTCGAGCACGTCCACCAGTGGATGCTGGGCTTCGTCAAGGACAGCCCGCAGGGCCACAAATATCGCGAGATCGCCGACCGCATCTCCGAGGCGATGGACTTCATGCGCGCCTGCGGCATCGCCGCCGACACCGTGCCGCAGTTCCGCTCGACCGAGTTCTTCACCAGCCACGAGGCGCTGCTGCTCGGCTACGAGCAGGCGATGACCCGCGTCGATTCGACCTCCGGCGACTGGTACGACACCTCCGGCCACATGCTGTGGATCGGCGACCGCACCCGCCAGCCCGACCACGCCCATGTCGAGTTCTGCCGCGGCGTGCAGAACCCGATCGGCATGAAATGCGGCCCCTCGCTCGACCATGACGGGCTGATCCGCCTGATCGACATCCTCAACCCGGAGAACGAGCCGGGCCGGCTGACGCTGATCTGCCGCTTCGGCGCCGGCAAGGTGGGCGACCATCTATCCGCGCTGGTGCGCCGCGTCGAGAAGGAGGGCCGCACCGTCGTGTGGTCCTGCGATCCGATGCACGGCAACACGGTGAAGGCCTCCAGCGGCTTCAAGACGCGGCCCTTCGACCTGATCCAGCAGGAGGTGAAGGACTTCTTCGCCGTCCACCAGGCGGAAGGCACCCATGCCGGCGGCATCCATATCGAGATGACCGGGCAGAACGTCACCGAGTGCACCGGCGGCGCCCGCGCCATCAGCGACGACGACCTCTCGGACCGCTACCACACCCATTGCGATCCGCGGCTCAACGCCGACCAGTCGATCGAACTGGCCTTCATCGTCGCCGAGGGGCTGAAGGCCGAGCGGCTGGCGCGCGGCCCGCGTCCGATGGTGGCGATAGCCGAATAGGCATGGCTGACGTCCACACCGGCGGCTGCGCCTGCGGTGCCGTCCGCTACCGGGCGAGCGGGCCCTTGCGCCCGGTCGTCTACTGCCACTGCGAAAGCTGCCGCCGCCAGACCGGCCACTACGTCGCCGCCACGGCGGCGGCGCTTGCCGGCTTCGCGGTGGAGGGCGCCGACAGCCTCGGCGAATGGCGCGCGACCGGCGAGGCGACGCGCCGCTTCTGCCGCCGCTGCGGCTCGATCCTGTTCTGGCAGCGCGACGGCGCCGACACGGTCTCGATCATGGCGGGCTCGCTCGACCTGCCGACCGGCCTGGCGGCGACGGTGCACATCTTCACGGCCGAGAAGGGCGACTATTACGAGATCGCCGACGGGCTGCCCTGCCGGCTCGGCGCTTGAGACTGTTCTCCTTCCCGTAACAGTCAGTCGATCCGGGGCCGCTTTATTTCCACGGGCGTATCATTATCTCTGTGCTCACCGGATAAGGAGCAAGAGACCATGAACGCCCCCGCGACCGCCCTTCCCACCGTCTTCGTCTCGCACGGCGCGCCCAACCTCATCCTCCACGACTCGCCGGCGCGCGACTTCCTCGCCGGCTTCGGCAAGTCGCTGCCGCGCCCGCGCGCGATCCTCACCGTGTCCGCCCATTTCGAGACCGCCCGGCCCGCCGTCGTCGCCGACGATCACCCTGAGATGATCTACGATTTCGGCGGCTTCGAGCGCGAGCTCTACACGCTGGTCTATCCCGCGCCAGGCAGCCGCGAGATCGCCGAGGGGGTCGCTGCGCGGCTCGCCGAGGCCGGCCTCGGCCCCGAGATCGTCGCCCGCCGCGGCTACGACCACGGCGTCTGGGTGCCGCTGATGCTGATGTTCCCCGACGCCGACATCCCGGTCGTCCAGCTTTCCGTCCAGCCCGGCCGCAGCGCCGCTGAGCACCTGGCGCTCGGCCGCGCGCTCGCGAGCCTGCGCGAGGAGGGTATCCTCGTCGTCGGCTCCGGCTCCTTCACCCACAATCTGCGCGCCGTTTTCGGCCCTGGCGGCCTCGCCCCGGTCGACGCCGAGGTCCCGGCATGGGTCAGCGAGTTTGCCGACTGGATGACCGGCTCGATACTGGAAGGCGACGAGAAGAAGCTCCTCGACTGGGAGCGCGCGCCCTACGCCCACCAGAACCACCCGACCGACGAGCACCTGATGCCGCTCTTCGTCGCCATCGGCGCCGCCGGCGAGGGCTGGGCGTCGAAGCAGGTCCACAGCTCGCACCAATATGGCGCGCTGATGCTCGACGCCTTCCGGTTCGACTAGGCGGCTAGGCAGCAAGGACGCGCGACAGCGACCACGCCGCGACCGCGAGGAAGGCGGCGCCGCAGATCCGCCCCGCCCAGATCGAGAAGGCGGGGTTGCCGGTGAGCAGCGACGTTCCCGCCCGCGCGCCGAAGGCCAGCCCCCCGTAGATGGCGAACTGCATGGCGACCGTGATCGCCGCGAGCGCGAGCGCCTGCAGCGCCACCGGGCCGTATTGCGGCTTGATGAATTGCGGGAAGACCGAGGCGGTGAACAGATAGGCCTTCGGGTTCATCAGGCAGGTGACGAGGCCCTGCCGCAGGGCCTGCCATGGGGTGCGCGGGCGCGTGCCTCCGACCTCGCCGACGACGATCGTGCTTCTGATGAGCGTCAGGCCGATCCAGCCCATATAGAGCGCGCCGGCGACGATCATCGCCCGGAAGAGCCACGGCGCGATCTCGAGGATCGCGGTCGTCGCGACGGCGCCGAAGGCGGTGTGCGCCGCGCCGCCGAGCATGATGCCGAAGACGGCGGCGAGCCCGACCCGGATGCCGGCGGTCAGCGTGTTGGCGAGGACGAAGAGCATGTCCATCCCCGGCACGGCGACGATGCCGAAGACGAGCACGGCGTAGAGCCACAGGGCGGCGGCGTAGGTCATGTCAGTATTTCCTCGAGGGGACGGGTAGCGCTCGGCGCAGAAAGCCCGTTTCGCCGGCCTCTTGGAAGCGGGCGCGGTTCGCGCTACTGACAGCAGCATGTCAGTAGTCCCGCTTGCGGAAGTCCCGATTTGAGCCGCCTGACGCGCCTTTTCGACATCGTCTCGATGCTGCGCGCGGCGCCGGGCGCGCTGACCGCGAGCCGCATCGCCGCCGAGCTCGGCGTCACCGTCCGCACGATCTACCGCGATGCCGACGAGCTGCGCGCCATGGGGCTGCCGCTGGAGGGCGGCCGCGGCGTCGGCTACATGCTGAGGCCGGGCGCTCATCTGCCGCCGCTCAACTTCACCGTCGACGAGATCGAGGCCGTCGTCATGGGGCTGGCGCTGCTGGAGCGCACCGGCGATCCCGGATTCGCCGAGGCGGCCGGCCGCGTCGAGCGCAAGGTGGCGGCGTCGGTGCCGGCGCCGCTGCGGCGCGCCTTCGAGACGCAGGCCCTCCACGCCTGGGGCGCCTCGCCCCGCACGTCGCCGGCCCTCGACCTCGCGCAGGTGCGCCGCGCGATCCGCGAGGAGCGCAAGATCGCGCTCCACTATGCCGACGGGGCGGGTCGGCGCACCCGCCGCGTCGTCCGGCCCATCGCGCTCATCTACTACGCCGAGGCGATCAACATCGTCGCCTGGTGCGAGCTGCGCGAGGCGATACGCAACTTCCGCGCCGAGCGCGTCGTCGACGGCGACGTCCTGGAGGATCGCTTCGCCGGCGAGGGCGACGCCCTGCGCCGCCTGTGGGTCGAGGGCTGGCATGCATCGGCCTCAGCCCGCGAGCATACGGCCTAGTCGAGTTCCAGCCGGCGCTGCAGCAGGGTCAGCCCGTGGCGCAGCCGGTGCGCCGAATGCAGATGCAGCGTTCCGAATGCGGGATGCGCCGAGGCGATCCAGTTGACGAAACGCCGCTCGCCGGGCGCGTGGGCGTAGCGCTCGGCGTCGATCCAGCGGCCTTCGGCGCTGTCGAGATGAGCGCGGATGCGCGGCCCCATATGCGCCCGCGCCCAGGTCCCGGTGTCGTGCACGGCGACCACCGCATCGTCGGCCAGCGCTGGCAGCAGCTTTTCGAAGGTCCGGCGGTTCAGGTCGAAATCGTGCGAGGCGTCGATGAAGGCGAGGTCGACCGGCCGGCCGTCGATATCGGCGGGATCGAAATCCGCCTGCGACTTCTGCACGAGGCGGAAATTGCCGCGGTTGCCGAAGCGGCGGCGCGCGCGTTTCGCGGCGACCGGATCGATATCGTAGCTGGCGACCAGGGTTTCGCGAGTTCCCGCTTCGAGGAAGACCAGCGCGCTGTGGCCGTTGGCGAAGCCGAACTCGACGATCGTCCTCGGCGCCGTCACCCGTACCAGCGCGTGCAGCAGCAGCGCCTCGTCGCGCTGCAGCGGCCCCAGCGCCTCGCCTTCCTCATAGGCTGCGAGATAGCCCGTCCCGACGCGGCGCGACCGCATCAGCCCGTTCGTCGCGCCGATCAGCGCGCGCAGCGCCGGCCAGCGGAAATAGGCGCTCCTGAAAAGGCGCGGAATAGCCAAGGTCCCGTTCCCCCCTGCAAGCCCTGCGCGGCGTCGGACGGTAGGTTTCGCCCGCAAGGGCTGTCAACCGGCCGGCACGGCTTGACGGCGGCTGCGGGCCGGGCGTCGAATGAGGCCGTCGAAGGGAGGATCAGCCATGCAGCGCCGAACATTCTTCAAGCGTATTCTCGCCGCCGCCGCCGGAACCGGCGCGGTTCTTTCCGGCGTCTCGAGCGCCGCCGCGGCGACGCCCAAGCAGCGCGTCGCCTATCACCTCGCCGACGAGGAGAAGGTCGATTTCGTGCTCGGCAACATGCGCAACCACGTCAAGGGCGTCGGCGGCCCGGAGAATGTCGAGCTCGTGCTCGTCGTCCACGGGCCGGCGCTCAAGGCGTTCCATGCCGCGAACGCCAGCGAGAAGACGCTGAAGTCGCTGGCGGACCTCGAGGCCTCGGGCATCCGGCTCAACGCTTGCGGCAACACCATGCGGGCGCAGAAGGTCGAGCTCGGCGACCTGCTTCCGGGCTTCGCGCGCTTCGACCAGGGCGGCGTCGTCCGCCTCTGCGAGTTGCAGCAGCAGGGCTATCTCTATCTGAGGCCCTGAAGGCGCGGGAAAGGCGGCCTCCAAGCCGCATTGCGCATCGCCGGGCCGCGGGCTAAACCCGCCGCATGAGTGATACCGCCGACTCCCTCGCCATCGCCGTCGCCCAGCTCAATCCCGTGCTGGGCGATATTTCGGGCAATCTGGAAAAGGCGAGGAGCGCGCGCGCCGAGGCCGCTGCGCGGGGCGCCGACATCGTCGCCTTCACCGAGCTCTACATCGCCGGCTATCCGCCCGAGGACCTGGTGCTCAAGCCGGCCTTCCAGGCGGCCTGCCGCGAGGCCGTCGAGGCGCTCGCCCGCGACACCGCCGATGGCGGCCCGGCGGTGCTGATCGGCTCGCCCTGGCGCTCCGGCGAGAACCTCCACAACGCCTATGCGCTGCTCGACGGCGGCGCGGTCGCGGCGGTGCGCTTCAAGGTCGACCTGCCCAATTACGGCACCTTCGACGAGAAGCGCGTCTTCCAGCCCGGGCCGATGCCCGGCCCCGTCGATTTCCGCGGCGTGCGGCTCGGCCTGCCGATCTGCGAGGACATCTGGGGCACCGACGTCGTGGAGTGCCTGGAGGAGACCGGCGCCGAGATCCTGATAGTCCCCAACGGTTCGCCCTGGTGGAAGGACAAGCATGCGCTGCGCCAGTCGGTCGCGGTTGCCCGCGTCGCCGAGTCCGGCTTGCCGATGGTCTACGCCAACCAGGTCGGCGGGCAGGACGAGATCATCTTCGACGGCGCCTCCTTCGGCCTCGATCCGGACTGCTCGCTGGCCTTCCAGATGCCGGCCTTCGAGGAGGCGGTGACGCTGACCCGCTGGAACCGCACCGCCGATGGCTGGCGCTGCGCCGAAGGGCCGAAGGCGCTGCTGGAGGAGGGCGACGAGCTGATCTGGCTCGCCTGCGTCGGCGGGCTTCGCGACTATGTCCGCAAGAACGGCTTTCCCGGCGTCGTGCTCGGGCTCTCGGGCGGCATCGACTCCGCCATCTGCGCGGCCATCGCCGCCGACGCGCTCGGCCCGCGGAACGTCCACTGCGTGATGATGCCCTACCGCTATACGTCCTCGGAGTCGCTTGAGGACGCGGCGGCCTGCGCCAGGGCGCTCGACCTGCGCTACGACACCGTCGCGATCCACGCCCCGGTCGACGGCTTCAACGCCGCGCTCGCCGACATCTTCGCCGAGCGCCAGCCCGACGTCACCGAGGAGAATATCCAGTCGCGCGCCCGCGGCGTCGTCCTGATGGCGCTCTCCAACAAGTTCGGCTCGATGGTCGTGACCACCGGCAACAAGTCGGAGATGTCGGTCGGTTACGCCACCCTCTACGGCGACATGAACGGCGGTTTCAACCCGATCAAGGACCTCTACAAGATGGAGGTCTACCGGCTCGCCGCCTGGCGCAACTCGAACCGCCCCAAGGGCTGCCTCGGCGCGGCGGGAACCGTCATCCCCGAGCGCATCCTGACCAAGGCGCCCTCGGCGGAGCTGCGCGAGAACCAGACCGACCAGGATTCGCTGCCGCCCTATCCGGTGCTCGACGCGATCCTCGAGGAGCTCGTCGAGAGCGACAGCGCCGTCGCCGACATCGTCGCCAGGGGCTATGACGAGGGCACCGTGCGCCGCGTCGAGAAGCTGCTCTACATCGCCGAGTACAAGCGGCGGCAGGCGGCGCCGGGCGTCAAGATCACGCGGCGAAACTTCGGCCGCGACCGCCGCTACCCGATCACCAACCACTTCCGTGACAGCGGTCGCCCGCTCGGGCATTTCGTCGACGAGCCGCAGCGCGTCGTTCGCTTCGAGGACTGACGCCGCCATGGTGACCGTCCGCTTCGCCCCGTCGCCGACCGGGCGGCTGCATGTCGGCAATCTGCGCACCGCGCTCTACAACTGGCTCTACGCGAAGCGTCATGGCGGGCGCTTCATCCTGCGCCTCGACGACACCGACCGCGCGCGCTCGAGCGATGAGTTCGCCGCCGCCATCGTCGACGACCTCGCCTGGATCGGCATCGTGCCGGACGCCACCTATCGCCAGTCCGACCGCTTCGCGCTGTACGAGGGCGCGGCGGAAAAGCTCAGGTCCGACAGGCGCTTGTATCCCGCGTTTGAATCTCCTGAGGAGCTTGAACGCAGGCGCAGGCGCCAGCTCGGGCGCGGCCTGCCGCCGGTCTACGACCGCGCCGCGCTGAAGCTTTCGGGCGACGAGATCGCGGCGCGCGAAAGCGCCGGCGAGCATCCGCACTGGCGCTTCCTCCTCGACAATTTCGCCGGCGATCCCTTCGCGCCGGAGCCGAGTGTCGTCGCCTTCGACGATCTCTGCCGCGGCCATCAGGGCGTCGACCTCGCGGCGCTCTCCGACCCGGTGCTGCGGCGCGCCGACGGCGCCTGGCTCTACACCCTGACCTCGGTCGTCGACGACATCGACATGGGCGTCACCCACATCATCCGCGGCGAGGACCACGTCACCAACGCCGCCGTGCAGATCGACATCTTCCGCGCGCTCGGCGCCGCCGCGCCGGTCTTCGCCCATCACAACCTGCTCGCCGACAGGGAGGGGCAGGGCCTCTCCAAGCGGCTCGGCGCGCTCTCGCTCGGCGCGCTGCGCGAGGCCGGCTACGAGCCGATGGCGGTGGCGGCCATCGCGGCGCTCATCGGCACCTCGCTGCCCGTCGAGCCGGTCGAGGATCTCGACGCGCTCGCCCGCCGCTTCGAGCTGTCGATGTGCTCGCGCGCGCCGGCGCGTTTCGACGAGGCGGAGCTCGCCCAGCTCAACCGCCGGGTCGTCGGCGGGCTTGCCTACGAGGCGGTGGAGGACCGGCTGCGCGCGCTCGGCATCGGCGGCGGCGAGCCCTTCTGGCTGGCGGTCAGGGAGAATGTCGGGCGGGTGGACGAGGCGGCGGCTTGGTGGCGCGTCGTCGAGGGACCGGTGGAACCGGTGATCGAGGATGCGGCGTTGCTCGAGGCGGCCGCCGGCCTCCTGCCGCCGGAACCCTGGGATCATGAAACCTGGGGCACGTGGACATCCGCGTTGCGCGAGCGCACCGGGGCGAAGGGGAAGGCGCTTTTCCATCCCCTGCGGCTGGCGATCACCGGGCTTGCTTCGGGTCCCGAGTTGCGTCCGCTTCTTCCGCTGATCGGGCATAGACGTATTTCGGACCGACTACGCGGACGCTCCGCCTGACCGGCCCCTCGCCGCCGGTGACGCCGGCGACCGCCGGCTCGGGTGGCGCGTAGGGGTTCTCGAACAGGCCGATCTCGAATTTCGACGGCCGCCGTTCCGGCATCGGCACCGGCTTCTCGTTGCCGGCGGCGGCGTAGCGCGAATCCTGCGGGAACAGGGTGGCGAGGATGCGCGGCGTATCCTCGTTCTGCACGCTCTGCAGCTCGTTCTGCGGGCAGTGGCAGTCGGAAACGAACTCGTTGCGGAAGCGGAAGGCGTTCTCCAGCTCGCTATAGGGCTGCCCGTCCGGCGTCTCCGCGTCCTCCAGCCGCCCGCCCGGGTTGCTGTAGGCGTAGAGCGCCACGTCGACGCCGGGACAGCTCGCCTGGCAGATCGCCTGGTCGCTGGAGAAATGCCCGGGAATGGTCGAGAAGCTGACCGGCCAGAAGAAGCCGTCGCATTTGCGCACGCAGACGGTGCGGTAGGCGCCGACATCCGGCATCTCGCCCTCGCTGACATAGGGGTCGCGCGAATAGTCGTTGAAGAAGCCGAAGAAGCCGCCGCCGCGGTTTCGCGGCAGGAAGCGGGCATATTGCGGGCCGCAGCCGTTGCGCGCCAGCTCGCCGAGGATGCGGCCGCGCTGGCGGTCGGTCTCCGACTGGCTCATCGTCGCGCCGCTGCCGCCGAGCTCGCGCTGCATGCGCTCGAGGTTGCGGCGCATCTCCGCCAGCGCCGCGTCGTACTGGCGGCAGGCCGGCGGCCTCGGCCCGGAGAAGAAGAACCCGCCGCGGTCGTTGCAGCCGGCGCGCTGGGCGTCGGCCTCGGTCTGCCGGATGACGCCGGCCTGCTTGCGGACCGCCGTTTCCAGCCGCCGGTTCTGGGTCGGCAGGCTGCGCGCCGGGCGCGACAGCGAGACGAGGGCGGCTTCGAGATCGTTGCAGACCGGCGGGCGGTATTGCGCCTGCGCCTGCGTGGCGAACAGCGCTGAAGCCGCGAGAATGAAAACGCTGAGGCGGCGGGAGATTCGCATCGTCACCCTAGATATCCCAACCCCGCCGCGAGACCCACACTGGTGCGGAACTTGGGTGAAAATCGGGCGTCAGCCGGTGGCGTCGGGCTGCATCGACGGCTGGCTTTTCGCGAAGGCATCGAGCGCCATGCAGGCGTTGTGCGCCGCGCAGACCTTGTGCAGATCCTCGATATGCACGTTGAAGCGGAAGGCGTTGAAGACCTGCGGCACGATGCAGATGTCGGCGATGGTGACGGCGTCGCCCATCGCGTAGGGCCCCGGCGCGATCATCGCCTCGACCGCCTCCATGCTGCCGCGCAGCCAGAAGCGGTACCACTCCGATACCGCCTCCTCGCCGGCGTTCAGCTTCTCGCGCAGATATTTCAGCGTGCCGGAATTGTTCAGCGGGTGCAGGTCGCAGGCGATGATGTCGGCGATGGCCCGCGCCTTCGCCCGCTGCTCCGGATCGCCGGGCAGGATGGAGGGCTCGGCGTAGCATTCCTCCAGATATTCGATGATCGCCATCGACTGGGTCAGCACCGTTCCGTCGTCGAGTTCGAGGGAGGGGATGCGCATCTGCGGGTTGATCGCGCGATAGTCGTCGCCGCGATGCGCCTCGACGCCCGGCATCAGGCTTACCGACACGCTTTCGTAGTCGATGCCCTTCAGCGCTAGCGCGATGCGCACCCGAAAGGCGGCGGAGGAGCGGAAATAGGTGTAGAGCTTCATGGGGCGTTCCCGGTTTCTGTCTGCCCGTGCATCTCGAAACCGCTCCATGGAATGGCTATCTATGCCGGGCCGCAAGCCCCCACGACAAGGAAAACGACCCGATGACCCGTCTTGCCGCCGCCTTCTGTGCCCTTCTCGTCCTGCTGGCGCTGCCGGCGGCCGCCGAGGATCCCGATCTCATCTTCAGGAAATCGACGGTGTGGAAGTTCCTGACCCCCGACCACAAGCTGGCGACCTACGGCATCGACGATCCGGTCGTTCAGGGGGTGGCCTGCCACTTCACCGTGCCGGAGAAGGGCGGCATCTCGGGCATGTTCGGCGTCGCCGAGGAGCTGTCGACCGTCTCGCTCGCCTGCCGGCAGATCGGCCCGATCTCCTTCAAGGAGAAGTTCGAGCAGGGGGCGGAGGTCTACCGCCAGTCGCGCTCGCTGTTCTTCAAGAAGATGCAGGTGGTGCGCGGCTGCGACGCCAAGCGCAACGTCCTCGTCTACCTCGTCTATACCGACAAAATCATCGAGGGCTCGCCGGAGAACTCGACCTCGACGGTGCCGATCATGCCGTGGGGCGACAGCCCGGCGCCGAAATGCGGCGACTTCCTCGACGAGTGATCCTGCCCCCTCAGGCGTAGCGGGCCTCCAGGTCGCGCATCATCGCGGTGTAGATCCGCCGCGCGATCCGGTCGAGGCCCAGCGCCGCCGTGACCGCGCTCGGCAGCACGTAGAGGGCGTAGAGGCGGGCGAGTTCCCGCCTGGCGTCGGCGCGCCCGGCGATCCGTGCGACGATCGCCGGCGCCGTCTCGTAATAGCGGGCGACGTCCGCCGCCCCGCCCGGCATCGCCGCCAGCGCGCCGTCGCGGAACCGGCGCAGCGTCGCCAGCTCCCAGCAATCGTCGGCGAGCCCGGCGGCCTCGGTGCAGGCCGTCGTCAGGAAGCAGCCCTCGCATTGCCCGCTATTGACGTCGTAATAGGCGAACTCGTCGTTGAGCTCGCGCTCGCATTTCTTGTCGGGCCCCGGCGTCTCGCACCAGTATTTCTGCGAGTCCTGGTCGTATTGCGGCGTTCCGCCATAGGCCCGGCACTGCTGCTTGGTGTCCGTCAGGCCGCCGGAAACGGCGGGGAGGGGCACGGTCAGGGATTCGAGCACGAACACCGAAACGCCGGCCCCGAGAGCGACGATCCGCCGGGACAAACTGGACATCTGCATGCCTCTCCTGCTGATGGGATGGCGCATGCTCTTCCTGTCCGCAATTTCTGTCAAATTGGCGCTGTGCGGCGCAGCATGAAGGCGCCGGCCCTCGCGGGGCCGGCTCGGTGCGGTCTGGGTGGCGGCGCGGCCTTGAGCTACGCGGCGGCGACCGCCTCGCGGGGAGAATCGGCGAAGACGCTCGGCTTCAGCCAGTTGCGGATGCTGCGCGTCAGCGCCGGGTCGCCCTGTATCTTGAGGTCGCCGGACTCGATGGCGTCCTTGTAGCTGCGGTCGCCCATCCACACGTCGCGCAGCGTCGTCACCGCGCAGTCGAAATAGACGTTGACGTCGCGGCCGGGGTCCTTGAGGCAGATTTCCTTGCCGTCGCCTTCCACGATCACCCACCAGTCGCGCTGCTCGGTCAGGTCGTTGAAGCGGAACTTGATGACGGTCTCGTCGCCGACCAGCTTCGTCGGGTCGATGCTGCGCTCCATGTAGAGCATCAGGAAATCGACATCGAGGCCGGCGTCAAGGATGGTGTTCTGGGCCCAGATGATGCCCCATTCGCCGACGGCGAACAGCACCGGCATGAGCGCCTGGCAGGCCTCGGTCGGGAAATATTCGAAGCCCTTCTGGCCGCCGATCTTGCGGCGCGCCAGCAGGCCCTGCTCCTCCAGCGTCTTCAGCCGGCTGGTGAGAAGCGCCGGCGAGATGTCGCCGAGCCCGCGCTGCAACTCGCTGAATCGCCGCCCGCCCATCAGGACTTCGCGCAGGATCAGCATGGTCCACCGCTCGCCGAGGATTTCCGCGGCTTTGGCGATAGGGCAGAACTGATTGTAATTCATGGTCTTTTCCCCCTCCAAGGGCCGTAGCTTCAGAAATTATAGCGGGAAACTTCAAAAAGTGTAGTGGCTTGCTTCATTTGCTGAAGTATCGGCCGCCGCTTCCCCCGCCTATCTGTCCCCCCGTCGACGGCGGGGGCCTTTCCCCAATCGATCGTCGAAGCGTCAACCGGAGGATAACCGACATGACGACCTTCAAGGCGAAAAGGCCGGACTGGCCGGCACGCGGACTGGCCGCGCTGACCGGGTGGATTTTCGGCGCCGGACGCCGGGGCGGCCCCGATGGCCTCGATCCGCATCTGATGCGCGATCTCGGCATCGAGCAGTGGCAGCTGATGGCCGTTCCGTCGCGGCCCTCCCGCCGCTGATTTGAAACGCATACGCGGCCCCGCCGTGGCGGCGGGTGCCCGAACCCGAATACCAAGGAGAAACGACCCATGAACGCAGCAGCCCCCATCGAGCCCGATTATTCGGCCATCAAGGCGAAGCAGAACGCCGCCTGGTCCTCGGGCGACTACGCCGTCATCGGCGCCACGCTCCAGATCGTCGGCGAGATGCTGGCGGAGAATCTCGACGCCGTGCCCGGCTCCGACGTCCTCGACGTCGCCGCCGGCAACGGCAACGCGACGCTCGCCTTCGCCCGCCGCTGGCACGACGTCACCTCCACCGACTATGTGTCGTCGCTGCTCGACGCCGGCCGCCGGCGCGCCGAGGCGGAAGGCTACGACGTGACTTTCAAGGTCGCCGACGCCGAGGCGCTTCCCTTCGCCGACGACAGCTTCGACGCCGTCGTCTCGACCTTCGGCGTCATGTTCGCGCCGAACCAGAAGCAGGCCGCCGCCGAGCTGGTCCGCGTCTGCCGCCCGGGCGGCAGGATCGGCCTCGCCAACTGGACGCCCGGCGGTTTCATCGGCCAGCTCTTCAAGACCCTTGGCGGCCATGTCGCGCCGCCGGCCGGCGTCAAGTCGCCGGCCATGTGGGGCAATCGCGAGTGGATCGACGAGACCTTCGGGCCGGCCGCCCGCGCCATCCTCGTCACCAACCGGACCTTCATGTTCCGCTACCGCTCGCCGGCCCACTTCATCGAGGTGTTCCGCACCCTCTACGGGCCGGTGCACAAGGCCTTCCTGGCCCTCGACGAGGCCGGGCAGGCGGCCCTCGAGGCGGATATGCTCGCGCTCATCGAGACGCTCAACACCGCCCGCGACGGCACCATGGCCGTTCCCGGCGAATATGCCGAGGTGATCGTCGTCAAGGCGTGACGCCCGGTGCATGACCGGTGAAAAGGGGGCGGGCGCCGCAAGCGCCCGCCCCTTGCCGTTCGGGATGGTCTCCCTGGTGCCTCAGACCTCGCCGCGCCGCCGGCGCTCGGCGTCGTCCCAGGCGGTCAGCGCCTGGTAGTCCGGCACGAAGCCGAGCCCCTTGCGCGCGTCCGACGAGACGGCGGTCTGCGAGGTGACGACGTCGACCAGCGCCGGCGCGTTGTCGAGCGCGCGGCGGATCGCGCCGGCGAGGTCCTCCGGCTTCTCGACCCTTTCGCCATGGGCGCCGAGCGCGCGCGCCATCGCCGCGTAGTCGGAATGGCGCAGCACCGTGCCGACGACGCGGCCGCCATAGTTCGACGCCTGGTCGTAGCGCTCGATGTTCCACGCGGCGTTGTTGGAGACGATGAACACCGCCCGCGCGCCGTGGCGCACCGCGGTGTCGATCTCCATCGCGTTGATGCCGAAGGCGCCGTCGCCGTTCACCGAGATCACCTGCCGGCCCGGACAGGCGAGCGCCGCGGCGACCGCATAGGGCACGCCGACGCCGAGGCAGCCGAAGGCGCCGGCGTCGAGATAGGTCGTCGCCTGCAGGCCGACGCGGGCGAAGCTCAGCAGGTCGCCGCCGTCGGCGATGGCGATGTAGTCGGGCTCGGCCGCCTCGCGGATCGCCTCGAAGATCGCCGCCGGGTGGATCTTGCCGTCGTCGCCGGTCCGGGGAACGTCGCTGCGGCCCCTCTCCATGCGCTGCAGATGCCGCTCGCGGAGGCTTTCCGCCCACGCCCGGTCGGTGTCCGGCTGCCGGTTTCCCGCCGCCTCGACGATGGCGTCGAGCGCGCGCGCCGGATCGGCCAGCACCTCGGGCCGTCCGCGCCGGTTGTCGATGAGCTCGCCCATATTGTCGGCGATGCGCACGAAGCGGGCGTCCGGGAAGACCGCCGGCGAGCCGTAGCCGACCTGGTAGTCGAGCTTGCGGCCGATGATGACCACGAGATCGGCCTCGCCCATCGCCTGCGCCCGCATGGCGCCGACGACCGAGGGGTGGTCGGCGGGCACGAGGCCGCGGCTCTCCTGGGTGTCGAGATAGACCGCGCCGGTGGCGTCGAGGAAGCGTACCAGCGCCTCCTTCGCCCCGCTCGCGCCGCGTCCGGTGACGACCAGCGGCCTCCGTGCGCTCCAGATCGCCTCGACCGCCTCCGTCACCGCGTCGGGATCGGGTGGCTGGCGGCGCCTCGGCTGGCCGTCCATCCACTCGTCGAGCACGAGCTGCGGCTGCACGTGGGTGCGCAGCACGTCGGTCGGGATCTCGATATAGGCCGGGCCCGGCTCGCCGGCCGCCCCGAGCGCGCGGGAGAACGCCTCGTCGAACTCGCGGATGACCTGGTCGGCGACGCGGGCGGTGCGCGAATAGCGGGTCACCGGCCGCAATATGTCGACATGCGGGATGTCCTGCAGCGGCCCCATATTCGCCTGCGGACGCGAGGTGCAGCCGCCGATCAGGATCACCGGCATGCGCGCCAGCGAGGCGTTGGCCATGCCGGTGACGCAGTTGGTGACGCCGGGCCCCGCCGTGACCATCGCCACCGCCGGCTGCCCCGTCAGCTCGGCGTGAGCATGCGCCATGTGGATCGCCGCGCCCTCGTCGCGCACGTCGATGATGCGGATGCCGAGCGCCGCCACGTGGTCCCAGATCGGCTGGATATGGCCGCCCTGCAGGCCGAAGATGCGGTCGACGCCGCGACGCTTGAGGAAATGCGCGATCCAGGCGGCGCAGGATTGCTTGTCGGCGTTCAGGTCCAGCACTCGATCGGTCATGATTTTCCTTTCGCTTGGATGCTAGCCACCGGCGAAGCGGGCGCGCAGCTCGCGGTGGAGGATCTTGCCGGTCGCGGTGCGCGGCATCTCCTCGTCGGCGATGAAGCTCGCCGTGCGCGGCCGCTTGTAGCCGGCGATGCGGTCGCGGCACCAATCGACCAGCGCCGCCTCGCCGAGGTTCGCGCCCTCGTGCAGCACGATGACTGCGTGCACGCGCTCGCCCCATTTCTCGTCCGGCAGGCCGATCACCGCGACGTCCTTCACCGCCTCGTGGCCGCCGAGCAGCGATTCCACCTCCGAGGGGTAGATGTTCTCGCCGCCGGAGATGATCATGTTCTTCTTGCGGTCGATCAGCCGGATGTAGCCGTCGCCGTCGCGCAGCGCCATGTCGCCGACCGTGCAGTAGTCGCCGCGGAACGCCTCGCGCGTCTTGTCGGGCAGCTTCCAGTAGCCGTCGAAGGTGTAGGGATTGCACGAATAGAGTTCGCCCGGCTCGCCGTCGGCGACCTCGTTGCCGTCCTCGTCGAGGATGCGGACCGGCGCCGAGCCGACGCATTCGCGCCCCACCGTGCCGAGCTTGGAGAACTGCTCGTGCGGATGCAGCATCGTCACCCAGCCCGCCTCGCTCGAGCCGTAAAGCTCGAACAGGCCGGAATTGGGGAACATCTCCATCACCGCGCTCTTGGTGTCGGCGCGCGCCGGCGCCGAGGAGATCATCAGCTTGCCGATGCGGTCGAGGTCGCAGGCGGCGCGTTCGGCCGCAGGAAGCGCCAGCATCATGATGTAGTGGGTCGGCACCAGCGAGGTGAAGGTGACGCCGGTGTCGGAGATCGTGCGCAGGCAGTGGCCGGGATCGAAGCTCTTGCGGTTGTAGACGGTGACGCCGCCGCCGCAATAGGCGAGCGCGCCGAAGAAATAGAGCGAGTTGGCGTGGCACATCGGCATCACCAGCAGCGCGTCGTCCTCGCGGTGGAAGCCGAGCTCGATGTCGGTGACGAGCGACAGCAGCGCGCCGCCCTTGTGGCTGCGGATGACGCCCTTCGGACGCCCGGTGGTGCCGGAGGTGTACATCAGCGTCCACGGGTCTTCCGCCGCCACCACGGTCTCCGGCTCGCGGTCGGCGGCGGCCGCGATCAGCGCCTCGTAGTCGCGGTAGCCGGCCGGGCAGGGTGCGCGGCCGAAATGGATATAGCGGTCGTCGGCGAGCGGCAGGCCGGCGCGGATCGTCTCGATGACGCCGGCCAGCTCGTCCTGCACGATGACCGCCGCGCTTTCGGAATTCTCGACGATGTAGCGCACTTCCTCGCCGACGAGCCGGAAGTTGATCGGCACCGCGACCAGCCCCGCCTTGGCGGTGGCGGCGTATATCTCCGCCCATTCGACGGCATTGTAGGCGAGCACCGCCACCCGGTCGCCCTTGGCGAGGCCGATGCCGGCGAGCGCGTTGGCGAGCCGGCAGCTGCGCGCGTTCCACTGCGCGAAGCTCATCGCGCGGTCGAGGTCGCGCGCGCCCGGACGGTCGGGATGCAACCGCGCATGGACCGACAGCATCTGGCCGAGGGTGAGCAGCGATTTCATGGGTCAGGGACGTTTCCGGTGGATTTGAAGCGTTCCTTTCTGCACAAGCGTTCACCGGATTTCGCCGTTTGGCAAGCAGCGCAGCGGAGGTGAGCGGGTTGGCGACAGGGAATGGAGATGGCGCGCCGCGCGGCGGCGGCAAGCCCGCGCGCTGCGTCGTCTTCGATGTCGGGCGGGTGCTGATCGACTGGCAGCCCGCCGCCTTCTTCGCCGCCCGCATCCCGGACGCGGCGCGCCACCGCTTCTTCATGGAGGAGGTGGTGCCGATGGAATGGCACCAGGAGCAGGATCGCGGCCGCAGCCTCGCCGAGGGCGTCAGGTTGCGCCAGCAGGCCTATCCCGCGCACGCCGCCGACATCGCCGCCTTCTACGACAACTGGCTCGACACCATCCCCGGGTCGATGCCGGGTATGGACCATCTGCTGGCCGACCTGAACGCCCACGACGTTCCCTGCCACGCGATCACCAATTTCTCCGCCGAGCTGTGGCCGCTGACGGTCGCCGCGCACCCGATCCTGTCGTGGCTCGACGAGGTGGTGGTCTCCGGCGAGGAGGGGCTGCTGAAGCCCGATCCCGAAATCTTCGCGCTGCTGCTGGAGCGCATATCGCGGCCCGCCGCCGACTGCGTCTTCGTCGACGATCTCGCCGCCAATGTCGACGCGGCGGCGGCGCTGGGCTTCGACGCGATCCTGTTCTCCGGCGCCGACGATCTGCGGCGCGACCTCGCGCGTCGCGGCCTGCTCGGGTGAGGGCGTCGAGTTCGATGCCGGCCCCGGGGGCGTCATTGCCCGTCTTGACCGGGCAATCCGTTCCGCCAGCCTCGCGCCGAACGCTCCCGCCCCGTTTGTCGAAACGCCGGCGGAATGGATCACCGGGTCGAGCCCGGTGATGACGGGTGG
>JBFWXZ010000052.1:0-17735 GCA_050186955.1 Flavobacteriaceae bacterium | reverse complement strand
TCGGCATCATCGCCAATAACGGCATCCTCTATTCGGAGAGCGCGCTGAAGGGCGCTCATTTCATTGAGCTGTGCTGCCAGCGGCGGATTCCGCTGCTGTTCCTGCAGAACATCACCGGCTTCATGGTCGGGCGCGACTACGAGGCCGGCGGCATCGCCCGCGACGGCGCCAAGCTGGTCACCGCTGTGGCCTGCGCCAGGGTGCCGAAGATCACCGTGATCGTCGGCGGCTCTTACGGGGCGGGCAATTACGGCATGTGCGGGCGCGCCTACGGCCCGCGCTTCCTGTTCATGTGGCCGAACGCGCGCATCTCGGTGATGGGCGGGCCGCAGGCGGCGAGCGTGCTGGCGACCGTCAGGCGCGACAATATCGAGGCCGACGGCAAGGAATGGAGCGCCGAGGAGGAGGCCGCCTTCAAGGCGCCGATCCTCGCGCAATACGAGGAGGAGGGGCATCCCTACTTCTCGACCGCGCGGCTGTGGGACGACGGAATCATCGCCCCGTCGGAGACCCGGCGGGTATTGGGGCTGGCCTTCTCGGCAACCCTGAACGCGCCGGTGCAGGACACCAAGTTCGGCGTTTTCCGCATGTAGCGGCGCAACCTTCGGGCGTTTGCGGCGTTGCCATGTTGTTGCCGCAAATCCGTTGCCTGTGCCGCGACCATGACAAAGCAGCTCTTTCTCCTGTCGGCCGCCGCGATTCTCGCGGGCGCCGTTCCCGCCGAGGCCGCGACGCAGTGCGGCAAGGCCTCATGGTATTCACACGCCGGCAAGCGCACCGCCAATGGCGAGATCGCCAATCCGGCCGGCTTCACCGCCGCCCATCGCACGCTGCCCTTCGGCACCAGGGTGCAGGTGGTCAATCTGCACAACGGCAAGAGCGTCATGGTGCGCATCAACGACCGCGGGCCCTTCGCCGGCGGCCGCGTGATCGACCTGTCGAAGGCGGCCGCGGCGCAGATCGGGCTGGTGCAGCGCGGCGTCGGACGCGTCGCCATCGCGCCGGCGGGCGGCAGCAAGCCCTCCTGTCCGTAGTCGGCAGGACTTTCTGACCGGAACGAGACGATTTCCTGTCGGTTTGGGATCAACACGCGCCGCGCGATAGGCTAGAGCTTGCGTCCTCACGCAAGGAGTTCGCGGCGCGCCCATGTTCCTGTCCGTATTCGACATCTTCAAGATCGGCATCGGGCCGTCCTCGTCCCACACGGTGGGGCCGATGGTGGCGGCGGCGCGTTTCCTCAGGAAGATCGCCGAGCGCCGGCCCGAGGGGGCCGAAAGCCTGACCGTCAGCCTGCACGGCTCGCTGGCCTTCACCGGCAAGGGGCACGGTAGCGACAGGGCGATCTTCCTCGGCCTGATGGGCGAGAAGCCGGACAAGGTGGACCCCGACCGGGTCGAGGACATCATCGCCGCGCTGCGGGCGGCGAAAAGCGTTGAGATCGAATCCTTTGGCGCGCTTTCCTTCGATCCCGATTCATCGCTGACCTTCGACTACGGGCCGCCGCTTCCCGGCCACGCCAACGGCATGCAGTTCCTCGTCCTCGACGCCGAGGGGAACCAGGTGCTCGAGGAGACCTACTATTCGGTCGGCGGAGGCTTCATCCGCACCGACGGCGAACTACGCAACCTCTCCGATGACGAATCGCCGCTGGCGCGCGACCACGGGCCCGTGCCCCATCCCTTCGCCAGCGCCGGCGAGATGCTGCGCATGGGCGAGGAGAGCGGGCTTTCCATCGTTGCCATGAAGCGCGCCAACGAGACGGCGCGGATGCCCTCCGATGAGCTCGACCGCCGGCTCGACGCCCTGTGGGGGGCGATGGAGTCGTGCATGAATCGCGGCCTCTCCGCCGAGGGCTGCCTGCCGGGCGGCCTCAAGGTGAAGCGGCGGGCCGGCGAGATCTACCGCAAGCTGCTTTCCGAGCACGGCTACAACACCATCCAGCCGCACAAGGTGATGGACTGGCTGTCGGTCTTCGCCATGGCGGTGAACGAGGAGAACGCCGCCGGCGGCAAGGTCGTGACCTCGCCGACCAACGGGGCGGCGGGCGTCATCCCCGCCGTCATGCGCTACTATCTCGATCACTGCATCGGCGCCAACCGGGACGGCATCCGCACCTTCCTGCTGGTCGCCTCGGCGATCGGTGGCATCATCAAGCACAACGCCTCCATCTCCGGCGCCGAGGTCGGTTGCCAGGGCGAGGTCGGCTCGGCCTCGGCGATGGCGGCGGCGGGCCTGTGCGCGGCGCTGGGGGGCACCAACGCGCAGATCGAGAACGCCGCCGAGATCGCACTGGAACATCATCTCGGCATGACCTGCGACCCCGTCGGCGGGCTGGTGCAGGTGCCCTGCATCGAGCGCAACGCGCTGGGCGCGGTGAAGGCGGTGACGGCGGCATCGCTGGCGCTGCGCGGCGACGGCAGCCATTTCGTGCCGCTCGACACCTGCATCGAGACGATGCGGCAGACCGGCCACGACATGATGGAGAAATACAAGGAAACGAGCCAGGGCGGGCTCGCCGTCAACGTCGTCGAGTGCTGACCCTATAGAATTCCCAGGGCCCGCGCGCCGACATAGGCCGCGGTGGCGAAGATCAGGCCGGCGAAGACGACGGAGAGCCGTCCGCCGCTTCCCAGGCGATGGGCGAGCAGCGTGCCGATGGCGCCGCCGACGATGCCGCCGGCGATGAAGAGCCCGGCGACCGGCCAGTCGATCAGCCCCGAAAGCGCGTAGTTGGCGGCGGTGGAGAAGCCGAAGGCGGAGACCGCGAGCAGCGAGGAGCCGACGGCGTTGATCATCGGCATGCCGGTTGCCAGCACCAGCCCCGGCACGATCAGGAAGCCGCCGCCGATGCCGAAGAAGCCGGCGAGCGCCCCGGTCGCGGCGCCGATGCCGACGAGCTTCGGCAGCATGGCGGGGGCACTCTGGCGGGTGAGCTGCACGGCGGCGTCGCCGGGTGTCGCGCGGCGGCGCAGCATGGCGATGCCGGTCGCCACCATGATCAGCGCGAACAGGCCGAGCAGCAGGTCGGAATCGGTGCGCTTGCCGAGGCTGGAGCCGGCCCACGCGCCGGCGACGCCGGCGGCCGCGAAGACGGCGGCGCAGCGCCATTTGACGGTGCCGGCGCGCGCATGCGCCAGCAGGTTGATCGCGGCGTTGGCGCCGACGGCGAGGGCGCTGGTGCCGATGGCCAGATGCGCCGGCTGCAGGCCGACCGCATAGGCGAGCAGCGGCACGGCGAGAATCGAGCCGCCGCCGCCGACGAGGCCGAGCGAGAGGCCGACCACGCTGCCGGAGGCGACCGCGAGGGCGTCCTGGAAGGGCGTCAGGTCCATCGGCGTCGGCCGCGCGGGATTCGGGGCTACCGGCTCAGGCCGCTGCCTGGGGGGCGGGCTGCCGGTTCCACGGCATCTTCGACAGCAGCGTCGCCATCATGCAGGTGCCCGAGATGCCGGCGAAGACGAGGCCGGCGCCGACGGCGGCGGAAAGCGCGTAGAAGCCGGGATGGACGAGAAATCCGAGCGCCGCACCGGCGACCACGAGGCTGCCGGCGGCGATCTGCACCTGCCGGATGATCTCGATGGGCCGGCGTTCGCGGATGACGGGAAGCCCCGCCTTCTTCCACGCGTCGAGGCCGCCCTCGATCACATAGGCCTCGCATTGCGCGCCCGATGCCAGCCGGCCGGCATTGGCGTTGGTGCGGGCGCCGGAGCGGCAGTGGAACACGACGGGGCCGGGCCCGTATTCGCGCACGCCGGCGGAAAGCGGCTGATGCCGCGCCTCGGCGATGCGCTCGCGGGCGTGTTCGTCATATTCGCGGATATCGATGAGGACGGCCCCGTCCTCGATGAGGGCGGCGGCTTTCGCGGGGGTGATCGACTTGAGCATGGAAGTTCCTTTCAGGGGCAATAGACCTGCTTGAGGGCCTGCAGGATGGTCAGGGCGTCGGATTCGGGGACGCGGTAGTGGATTGTCTGCGCGTCGCGACGCGTCGCCACGAGACCCTGCTCGCGCAGCCTCGCGAGATGCTGCGACAGCGCGGACTGGCTCAGCCCGACGCGGGCGGCGAGCGCGTTCACCGGCAGCTCGCCAGCGTCGATGAGGTGGCAGAGGATGCGGAGCCGGTTGCCGTTGGCGAGCAGGCGCAGCAGCGCGGCGGCCTCCTCGGCGCGCTCGGCAATGATGTCGGTGTCCCTAGCGAGCATGGTTCTCGTCTCCGTTTCGTGTCCTGTAAATTAGGTATTGCTAATTTAGAAATCAATGATGTTCTTGCTTACCATGCGCGCCGGGGCTTGACCGGGCGGGGAGGCGGCAATAGCCGTTGACGAGGCCGGGACGTCCCGGACCGGGCGGAAGAGGAGCGCAGGCGGATGTTCGATTCGGTACTGATCGCCAACCGCGGCGAGATCGCGCTCCGCGTCATCCGCACGGCGCGGCGCATGGGGCTGCGCACCGTCGCGGTCTATTCCGACGCCGACGCCAGGGCGCCGCATGTGCGCGCCGCCGACCAGGCGGTGCATATCGGACCGGCGGCGGCGCGCGAGAGCTATCTGGTCGCCGAGAAGATCATCGATGCGGCCAAGAAGACCGGGGCCGCCGCCATCCATCCCGGCTACGGCTTCCTGTCGGAGAACGCCGGCTTCGCCGAGGCCTGCGCCAAGGCCGGCATCATCTTCGTCGGCCCGCCGCCCTCGGCGATCCGCGCCATGGGCCTGAAGGACGAATCCAAGGCGCTGATGGAGAAGGCCGGCGTGCCCGTCGTGCCCGGCTATCACGGGGCGACGCAGGATGCCGAGTTCCTGCGCGAGAAGGCCTATCAGATCGGCTACCCGGTGCTCATCAAGGCGGTCGCCGGCGGCGGCGGCAAGGGCATGCGCCGGGTCGACAAGCAGAAGGATTTCGACGCCGCGCTGGCCGCCGCGCGGCGCGAGGCGGCCTCCGCCTTCGGCGACGAGCGGGTGCTGATCGAGCGCTATGTCAGCCAGCCGCGCCATGTCGAGATCCAGGTCTTCGCCGATTCCCACGGCAACGCCGTGCACCTGTTCGAGCGCGACTGCTCGCTGCAGCGCCGCCACCAGAAGGTGATCGAGGAGGCTCCGGCGCCGGGCATGAGCGAGGCGCTGCGCGCGAAAATGGGCGAGGCGGCGGTGACGGCGGCCAAGGCGGTCGGCTACCAGGGCGCGGGAACCGTGGAATTCATCGCCGATTCCGCCGGCGGGCTCACCGAGGACGGTTTCTTCTTCATGGAGATGAACACCCGTCTGCAGGTCGAGCATCCGGTCACCGAGGCGATCACCGGCGTCGATCTGGTCGAGTGGCAGTTCCGCGTCGCCAATGGCGAGACGCTGCCAAAATCCCAGGACGAACTGGCGATCCACGGCCACGCGGCGGAGGCCCGCCTCTACGCCGAGGACCCGGCGGCCGGCTTCCTGCCGTCCATCGGCAGGCTCCAGCGGCTCGATCTGGCGAAGGGCGAGGGCATCCGCATCGATGCCGGCGTCGAGGAGGGCGGCGAGGTCAGCGCCTTCTACGATCCGATGATCGCCAAGGTCATCGCCCATGGTCCCGACCGCGCGACCGCCATGGCGCGGCTGCACGACGCGCTTGCCGCGAGCACGGTGATCGGCCCGAAGACCAATCTCGGGTTCCTCGCCAATCTGGTGCGCCATCCCGATTTCCTCGCCGGCGATTTCGACACCGGCTTCATCGACCAGCGCATCGACGCGCTGACCGATGGCGGCGAGGCGCTGCGGGCGGCCCGCGTCGCCGCCATCGCCGGGCTCGTGGAGGCGCAGTCGAAGCGCGATCCGAGCCCGTGGGGCACCCATGACGGCTTCATGCTGTCGGGCGAGAACCGGCTGAAGCGGCCGATCGTCGTCGACGGCGAGGAGTCGATGGCCGAGATCGCCTTCGACACCCGCGGCATCGCGGTGGACGGGGCGCATGCGCGGGTTCGCGCGGCGATGACGGGCGGGACCGCCGCCGCCGCCTCGGGCGGCTGGCAGGCGAGCGCCGGCTTCCCGGTTTACTCGATCGACGACGCCGATGCCGGCGATGGCGCGGCGGCGCTGAAATCGCCGATGCACGGCAAGCTGCTCAGCGTTTCCGTCGAGGCCGGGCAGCGCGTCGAGAAGGGCGAGGCGGCCTTCATCGTCGAGGCGATGAAGATGGAGCACACGGTGCGCGCGCCGCGCGGCGGCACGGTGCAGGAGGTGCGCGCCGAGGCCGGATCGCAGGTCGCCGAGGGCGCGGTCATCGTCGTGCTCGGCGAGGACGAGTAACTTCCGGCGGGCTTTTTCCACCGCGTGGACGACGGGGGTTTGACCCGCCGGCCCCGGCGGGGCAAGAGTCGGGCATGCTCAACATCATCAAGCTCTGCGTCGGGGCGGATTCGATCGCCGATCTGGAGGAGTGGATCGCCTTCAGGCTGGAGGAGAAGCGCCGCGCCGGCGCGCCGGTGGAGCATTTCCACACCACCCGGATGATGCCGAAGCGCCGCGACGACCTGCTCGACGGCGGTTCGCTCTACTGGGTGATCAAGGGGCAGATCCAGTGCCGCCAGCGCCTCACCGAGGTGCGGCCGGTGGTCGACAAGGAAGGCATTCCGCGCTGCCAGCTCGTCCTCGATCCGCAGGTGGTGCCGGTCATGCCGCGCCCGCGCGGCGCGTTCCAGGGCTGGCGCTACCTTGAAACCAAGGACGCACCGCCCGATCTAGGCACGGGTGGCGCGGCCGACATGCCGCCGGAACTGCGTCAGGAACTAGCCGCTCTCGGCCTGCTGTAGAAAAAGGTCTCGAATGACAGCAACCGCAGCCGCCGGCGAGGCCGGGGAGCCTTCCCGCGCCGCCGGAACCGGCGAACCCGCCATCTCGATCCGCGGTCTCAACAAGACCTACGAGAACGGCTTCGTCGCCCTGAAATCCGTCGACCTGGAGGTCAGCAAGGGCGAGATATTCGCGCTGCTCGGCCCCAACGGCGCCGGCAAGACGACGCTGATCAGCATCGTCTGCGGCATCGTCACGCCGACGGGCGGCAGCGTGCGCGCCGCCGGCTACGACATCCTCACCCAGTACCGGCAGGCGCGCTCGGCGATCGGGCTGGTGCCGCAGGAGCTGCACACCGACGCCTTCGAGTCCGTGTGGGCGACGACCAGCTTCAGCCGCGGCCTGTTCGGCAAGCCGGCCGACCCCGCCCATATCGAGAAGGTGCTGCGGACGCTGTCGCTGTGGGACAAGCGCGACGAGAAGATCATGGCGCTTTCGGGCGGCATGAAGCGCCGCGTGCTGATCGCCAAGGCGCTGGCGCACGAGCCCGAGATCCTTTTCCTCGACGAGCCGACGGCGGGCGTCGACGTCGAGCTTCGGCGCGACATGTGGGCGATGGTCCGGCGGCTGCGCGAGGAGGGGGTGACCATCGTGCTCACCACCCACTACATCGAGGAAGCCGAGGAGATGGCCGACCGCATCGGCGTCATCAACGGCGGCGAGATCATCCTCGCCGAGGAGAAGGCGACGCTGATGGGCAAGCTCGGCAAGCGCGGCCTGACGCTCGACCTGCAGGAACCGATGCAGGCGATACCCGAGGTGCTGAGGCAGTGGGACCTGTCGCTGCAGGCCGGCGGCAACCAGCTCGTCTACACCTTCGACGCCAATGCCGAGCGCACCGGCATCCCGTCGCTGCTTCGGGCGATGACCGACAACGGCATCGGCTTCAAGGATCTGAGCACCCGGCAGACCTCGCTGGAGGAGATCTTCGTCAATCTGGTCAGCCACCGGGAGCAGGCGCCATGAATTCCAACCCGCTCGGCGCCTGGTCGATCTACCGGTTCGAGATGAACCGGGCGTGGCGCACCGTCTGGCAGACGCTGATCGCGCCGGTCATCACCACGGCGCTCTATTTCGTCGTCTTCGGCGGGGCCATCGGCTCGCGCATGGGGGAGGTCGAGGGCGTCGCCTACGGCGCCTTCATCGTGCCGGGGCTGATGATGATGGCGCTGCTGACGCAGAGCATCTCCAACGGCGCCTTCGGCATCTACTTTCCGAAATTCGTCGGCACCATCTTCGAGATCCTGTCGGCGCCGGTGTCGTCGCTGGAGATCGTCGCCGGCTATGTCGGGGCGGCGGCGACCAAGGCGATCCTCGTCGGGCTGATCATCCTCGCCACCGCCGCGCTGTTCACGCCGATCCGCATCGAGCATCCGTTCTGGATGGTGACGTTCCTGGTGCTGACGGCGCTGACCTTCGGCCTGTTCGGCTTCATCATCGGCATCTGGGCAAAGAGCTTCGAGCAGCTGCAGTTCATCCCGCTGCTGGTGGTGACGCCGCTATCGTTCCTCGGCGGCGCGTTCTACTCCATCGACATGCTGCCCGGCGTCTGGCGGACGATCAGCCTGTTCAACCCGGTCGTCTACCTGATCAGCGGTTTCCGCTGGAGCTTCTTCGGCTCCTCCGACGTCTCAATCGGCGCCAGCGTCGGCATGACGCTGTTCTTCCTCGCGCTCTGCCTCGGCGTCGTCATCTGGATCTTCAGGACCGGCTACCGGCTGAAGAACTAGCGTCCCGGGGCCTTCGGCACCGGGATCATGCCGGCGTCCCTGACCTCCTGCATGACGAAATAGGAGTGGGTGCCGGCGACCGCCGGCATCGAGCCGATGACGGTGCCGAGGAAGGTCCTGAACGCCGCCATGTCGGCGACGCGCAGCTTGACCAGATAGTCGAAGCCGCCGCCGACCATGTGGCATTCGAGCACTTCGGGCAGGGCGCGGATCGCGCCGTTGAAGGAGGCGAGCGTCGGCTCGTCGGTGTTCTTCAGCGTCACCTGCAGATAGACGAGCAGCGAGCGGCCGAGCCGGTGCGGGTCGAGGGCGGCGTGGAAGCCGGTGATGTAGCCGCCGTCGATGAGCGCGCGCATGCGCGCGGCGCAGGGCGTCGGGCTCAGATTGACGCGGCGGGCCAGCTCCACGGTGGTCAGCCGGGCGTCCTCCTGCAACGCCTTGAGGATGGAAAGGTCGGTGGCGTCGAGCGCGTGAACGCGTTCATTCATGGCGTCAAAATCCCGTGCAGCGGATTCCGCTGAAAATCTCCGATCAGTGATATTATCCGCTTTCATAACGCATGAAAACGGCGGGAAGCGCTGGCGATCTTGCGTTATCATGGTGACTTGATGATGCAGGGGCGCGGCTGGACGCGTTCACCGGTGAGGTCAGGGGTTCATCCATGCCGACTGTCAAGCTGCCGCCGCGCGACGCGATCGCCCGCAACTACCTCCGCGACGAGACCGCGGTGATCGAGACGCTGCTGCCGGTGGCGCGCCTCGACGAGACCGCGCGCCAGCGCGCCGACACCGTCGCCCGCGGTCTGGTCAACGCCGCCAGGAGCGGCCGCCGCCACTATGGCGGGGTCGACGCCTTCATGGCCGAGTACCAGCTCTCCAGCGAGGAGGGGGTGGTGCTGATGTGCCTCGCCGAGGCGCTGCTGCGCATCCCCGACGGCGAGACCGCCGACAAGCTGATCGCCGACAAGATCGGCGGCCGGGCCTGGGACAAGCATCTCGGGCATTCGGAATCGCTCTTCGTCAACGCCTCGACCTGGGGGCTGATGCTGACCGGCCAGGTGCTCGGCCTCGGGCGCTCGGCGAAGCGCGAGCCCAACGCGGTGCTGAAGAACCTCGTGCGGCGCTCCGGCGAACCGGTGATCCGCCAGGCGATGCGCCAGGCGATGCGGATCATGGGCAAGCAGTACGTGCTCGGCCGCACCATCAAGGAGGCGCTGGAGACGGCCGCCGAGGCCGAGGCCGAGGGCTACCGCCACTCCTACGACATGCTCGGCGAGGCGGCGATGACCATGGCCGACGCCGACCGCTATTTCGATTCCTACCGCAAGGCGTTGCATGCCGTCGCCGACGCCGCCGACCGCCGCGGCGGTTCCGCCGACATCTTCTCCAAGCCGTCGATCTCGGTGAAGCTGTCGGCGCTGCATCCGCGCTACGAGGAGAAGCAGCATGCCCGCGTCATGGGCGAATTGCTGCCGCGCGTCGCCGAGCTCGCCGCCGAGGCGAAGAAGCGCGGCATCGGCCTGACCATCGACGCCGAGGAGGCCGACCGGCTCGACATCTCGCTGGAGCTGTTCGGACGGCTCGCCGCCGATCCGGCGCTCGCCGGCTGGAACGGCCTCGGCCTCGCCGTGCAGGCCTATGGCAAGCGGGCGCTGCCGGTCATCGACTGGCTGGCGGCGCTGGCGGAGAAGACCGGGCGCAAGCTGCCGGTGCGCCTCGTCAAGGGCGCCTATTGGGACACCGAGATCAAGCGGGCGCAGGAGCAGGGGCTTTCCGGCTATCCCGTCTTCACCCGCAAGGCGTCGACCGACGTTTCCTATCTCGCCTGCGCGCGGCGGATGCTGGACCGGCGCGACGTCTTCTATCCGCAGCTCGCCACCCACAACGCCCATTCGGTCGCCGCCGTCAGCGTCATGGCGGGCAATCGCGGCGGCTTCGAGTTCCAGCGCCTGCACGGCATGGGGCAGGCGCTCTACGAGGCGGTGGTGCCGAAGGACCGCATGGATATTCCCTGCCGCATCTACGCACCGGTCGGCAGCCACGAGGACCTGCTCGCCTATCTGGTGCGGCGGCTGCTGGAGAACGGCGCCAACACCTCCTTCGTCAACCGCCTCGCCGATGACGACGCGCCGATCGCCGAGATCGTCGCCGATCCGGTGGCGCGGGTCAGCGGGCTCGCCTCCAAGCCCAATCCGCGCATCCCGGCGCCGCGCGACATCTTCCGCCCCGAGCGGGCTGCCGCCGAGGGCGTGGTGCTGAGCGACGACACGGTGCGCGGGGCCCTGCTGGAGGGAATCGCCGGCGCGCTTTCCAAGCCCTTCGCCGCCGCCGCCCTGATCGGCGGGAAGAAGGCGACCGGCAGGAAGAGCGAGATCGCCTGTCCGCACGACCGCTCCCGCGTCGTCGGCACGGTGGTCGAGGCCTCGGCGAACGACGTCGACAGGGCGCTCGAGCTCGCCGACAAGGCGCAGGAGGGCTGGGACCGGGCGGGCGGGGAGGCACGTGCGGCGATCCTCGACAGGGCCGCCGACCTCTACGAGGCGAACGCGACGCTGCTGCTGGGCCTGCTGGTCCGCGAGGCCGGCAAGACGCTCGACAACGCGCAGGCGGATTTGCGCGAGGCCGTCGACTTCCTGCGCTACTACGCGGCGCGGGCACGCGATGATTTCGGCCAGCCGATGCCGCTGCCCGGCCCGACGGGGGAGCGCAACACGCTGTCGCTGCACGGGCGGGGCGTCTTCGCCTGCATCTCGCCGTGGAACTTCCCGCTGGCGATCTTCACCGGCCAGGTGGCGGCGGCGCTCGCCGCCGGCAACGCGGTCTGCGCCAAGCCCGCCGAGCAGACGCCGCTCGTCGCCTTCGAGGGGGTGCGGCTGATGCACAGGGCGGGCGTGCCGGCGGATGTGCTGCATTTCCTGCCCGGGCGCGGCGAGGTGGTCGGCGCACGGCTGACCGCCGATCCCCGCATCGCCGGCGTCGCCTTCACCGGTTCCAACGAGACGGCGCGGCTGATCCAGCGCTCGCTCGCCGGGCGCGAGGGGCCGATCGTGCCGCTGATCGCCGAGACCGGCGGCATCAACGCGATGATCGTCGATTCCACCGCGCTGCCCGAGCAGACGGTGCGCGACGTGGTGCGCTCCGCCTTCGACAGCGCCGGCCAGCGCTGTTCGGCGCTGCGCGTGCTGTGCCTGCAGGCCGATATCGCCGACAAGGTGCTGACCATGCTCGACGGGGCGATGCGCGAGCTGGTCACCGGCGACCCGGAAGTCTACTCGACCGATATCGGCCCGGTGATCGACGAGGACGCGCGCGCCATGCTGGAGGCGCACAAGGAGAAGATGCGAAACGAAGCAAGGGTCATCCGCGAGCTGCCGCTGCCCAAGGGCGCGGACAAGGGCGTCTTCGTGGCGCCGGCGGCCTACGAGATCGCCCGGTTCTCCGACCTGAAGGGCGAGGTCTTCGGGCCGATCCTGCATGTCGTGCGCTTCAGGGCCGGCGGGCTTTCGAAGCTCTGCGACGACATCAACGCGACCGGCTACGGGCTGACGCTCGGCGTCCACACGCGCATCGACACCACCGCCGACGAGGTGGCGGCGCGGGCGAAGGTCGGCAATCTCTACATCAACCGCAACCAGATCGGCGCCGTGGTCGGCTCGCAGCCCTTCGGCGGCGAGGGGCTTTCGGGAACCGGCCCCAAGGCCGGCGGCCCGCACTACCTGCCGCGCTTCGCGGTGGAGCGGGTGCGCTCGACCGACACCACGGCGTCGGGCGGCAACGCGGCGCTGATGTCGATGGAGCCCGGCGACGACTGAGGGGGAGGGGGGCAAACCCGCCGCCGAATGGGCGGAGAGACTTGCGGAATGGATCACCGGGTCAAGCCCGGTGATGACGTCGAGGATGGAGCGGGGGCCGTAGCTCCAACCGTCATTGCCGGACTTGATCCGGCAATCCATTCCTCCGACGCTGGCGAAGGATGAAGCGGTTCCATGTCTACATTCTGGCCAGCAGGAAGGGCGGCACCCTCTATACGGGCGTGACCAGCGATATCGCGCGCAGGATCGACCAGCACAGGACCGGCGCGATCGATGGCTTCAGCAAGCGCTATTCGTTGAAGCGGCTCGTCTATGCCGAACTCTGTCCGGACGCTGAATCCGCGATCAGGCGCGAAAAGGCGATCAAAGGCTGGAGCAGGCAGTGGAAGATCGACCTTATCGAGCGGGACAATCCCGATTGGAACGATATTTTTCTCACCTCAACCGCTGAGCCGCAGGCATTCCGGCAAACCCGCCGGCGAGCGGACATAGAGGCTTGCGGAATGGATCACCGGGTCAAGCCCGGTGATGACGTTTGAGAACGGAACCGGGGCCGTAGCGCCAACCCGTCATTGCCCGGCTTGACCGGGCAATCCATGCCGACAGCATCGCGAGCTATCGCTCCCACCGTATCTGCCGCCCCGACGGTGGAATGGGTCACCGGGTCAAGCCCGGTGATGACGCCGAGAGTGGAGCGGAGGCCGTGGCCCCAACCCGTCAAACACTCCGGCCAACGCGGTGCCGTGCTAAATCGAGAGCCCTGCGGAATGGATCACCGGATCAAGCCCGGTGATGACGCCGAGAGTGGAGCGGAGGCCATAGCCCCAACCAGTCATTGCCGGACTTGATCCGGCAATCCATTCCATAAACCGTTCCCCAAACGCGGCTTCGCGTAGCTGCCCCGCAAGCGCCGGATCGTCCGCCCGAACCCTCCCAAAGCCCTCCCGCGTTAACCCTGAAATGCCCGGAAAACGGGCAGGCGGACATGCGCGCTTGACCATGACGGCGGGCGGGGTCACGATTTGGTCCACGGGGGACAGGGGAATTCGGTGGAACATTTCAGGGCGCGTCAATCTGCCCATGTGATCGTCGTCGGCAACGAGAAGGGCGGTTCCGGCAAGTCGACGACGGCGATGCATGTCATCGTGCACCTGCTGAAGGCGGGGCAGCGCGTCGGCAGCATCGACCTCGACAGCCGCCAGCAGTCGCTGACCCGCTATATCGACAACCGCCGGCGCTGGGCGCAGATGCAGGAGCTGGTGCTCGAGATCCCCGAGCACTTCACCGTGCCGCGCGCCGACACCGATTCCGCCCGCGAGAACGAGACACAGGAGTTCACCGCCTTCGCCGACGCCGTCGCGGCGCTGGAGAACCGCGTCGACTTCCTGGTCATCGACACGCCCGGCCACGACAGCTACCTGATGCGGCTGGCGCATTCGATGGCCGATACGCTGGTGACGCCGATCAACGACAGTTTCGTCGACCTCGACGTGCTGGCGCAGGTCGATCCGGTGACCACCGAGATCGCCGAGATCAGCCACTATGCGCGGATGGTGCGCGAGGCGCGGCGCAAGCGGCGCTTCGTCGACGACCGGCTGCTCGACTGGGTGGTGCTGCGCAACCGGCTGACCATGCTGACCAGCCGCAACCGCGAGACGGTGCAGTCGGCGCTGGAGGAGCTGGCGATGCGCGTCGGCTTCCGCATCGGGCAGGGCATCTCCGAGCGCGTCGTCTTCAAGGCGTTCTTCACCAAGGGCATGACGGCGCTCGACCCGATCGCCGAGGACACGCTGGGCGAGCGGCCGAACATGTCGCATCTGGCGGCCCGGCAGGAAATCCGCGACCTCATCGACACGCTGCGCCTGCCGGTGGACGAGCGCGGCCGGCGGCGCGCCGCGGCGCGGCAGATCTGGCTCGACTCCTGCACGACGCCGCTCGACGCCGACGATCTCATCATCGAATAGCCGCCGCGTCGCGGTAACCGTTCGCGGCTTTCGAACTTTGACGCCCGGGCGGGCGATCCCATCTAATAGGAACGGTGTTTTTGCGCCGGCGATTCCCTCGCCGGCAGTGGATGGGTCATGGACCATGGCCGAGAAGGCGAAGACAGGCACGGGAAAGCTGGCGCAGCGTGGCGCCGAGGCCCGCACGCCGCAGAAAAGCGACGTCGACGGCTTCCTCGCCAAGGTGCGCGCGACGCCGCCGGCGCAGGCCGCGGAGGCGCGCGGGCGGCTGGTCTTCGCGCTCGACGCGACGATGAGCCGGCAGCCGACCTGGGACAGCGCGGCGATGCTGCAGGCCGACATGTTCGACGAGGCGATGCGGCTCGGCGGGCTCAGCGTGCAGCTCGTCTATTTCCGCGGGCTGTCGGAATGCCGCGCCGGACGCTGGGTCGGCGAGGCGGCGGCGCTCAAGGAGATGATGCTGCGGATCGGCTGCCGGGGCGGTCACACGCAGATCCGAAAGGTGCTGCGCCACGCCGCCAGGGAGGCGGCGAAAAAGCCGCTGGCGGCGCTGGTCTATGTCGGCGACTGCATGGAGGAATCCATCGACGAATTGTGCGCGCGCGCCGGCGAGATGGCGCTGCGCAACGTCAAGGCGTTCATGTTCCAGGAAGGCCACGACCCGGTGGCGTCGAACGCCTTCGCCGAGATCGCCCGCATCACCGGCGGCGCGCATGAGCGCTTCGATTCCGGCTCGGCGGCGCGGCTCAGGGCGCTGCTGCGGGCGGTCGCCGCCTATGCGGCGGGCGGCATGAAGGCGCTGGAGGCGAGCGGCCGGCACGAGGACCGCCTGCTGATCGCGCAGATGCGGCGCGGCTGATGCCCTATTTCCTCGCCGGCCTCCTGGCGCTTTTCGGCTTCCTGTATTTCGCCTCGAAATTCGTGCGCGCCAATCCCGTGCAGATGGCGCAGCGCATCCGCATCGCCGCCGGCTGGGGCCTCGTCATCGTCGCCGCGCTGCTGGCGATCACCGGGCGCTGGGCGGCCGCCGCGCCGATCGCCGCCATCGGCCTGGGGATGCTCGGCAAGCAGCTTCCCTTCGGCCCGCCCTTCGGCCCGGCGGGATCGCGCACCAGGCGCAGCTCGGGCGCGCGCTCGCAGGTGCGCTCGGCATGGTTCGAGATGGAGCTCGACCACGACAGCGGAAGGCTGACCGGCAGGGTGGTGAAGGGACCGCGCGCGGGCGCCGCGCTCGACGACCTCGCGGTCGCCGATCTGGCGGCGATGCTCTCCGGCCTCGACGGCGAGAGCCGGTCGCTACTCGAAGCTTATCTTGACCGCCGGCAGCCCGGATGGCGTGAAGACGTCGAGGGCGACGGTGCGGCGGGGCGCGGTGAGCGCGACGCCGGGACGGGGCCAATGTCGCAGAACGAGGCCTATGAGATCCTTGGCCTTGAGCCCGGGGCCGACGCGCAGGCGATCCGCAAGGCCCACCGGGCGCTGATGGCGAAATTCCACCCGGACCGCGGCGGGTCGACCTATCTCGCGGCCAAGATCAACGCCGCCAAAGATCTGCTGCTTTCCCGACATCGCGCGCGCTCCTAATTCTGGACCGCGAAGCAGGCGAAGTCGTTCCGCTTGAGATAGTCGCAAGCGGCGCGGGCGGACGCCTTGTCGAAGCCGCCGAAGCGGGCGCGCCACAGCGTCGCGCCGTTCTTGTCGACGGGCTCGGTGAAGGGCGCGGCGGAGGCGAGGACGGACGTGGCGCGGTATTTCGCCAGCTCGATGCGGGCGAGCGCCTGGTCCTTCTCGGGGAAGGCGCCGACCTGCACCACCCAGCCGCCGACGGGGGCGGCGGAGGCGACAGCGGGCTCGGCGATGGCGGGTTCGGCGGCGACGGGCGCGGGCGTCTCGGCGAGCGTCGCGATGGTGCGCGTGGCGACCGGGATCGGGATCGTGGTGACGCTGCGCGGCAAGGCGACCAGCGCCACCGGGGCGCCGAGCGAGGCGGTGACGACGCCGGTATCGGCGGTGTCGACGCTGTTGGTGTCGGCGCGGGCGATGACGGGTTTGCGCGTCGGCATCGGCGTCTCGTCGTCCTCGGGCAGCTTGGCGTAGGCGGGCAGGCGGCCTGGCTTCGCCTTCGGGAAGGCGGCGGTGACGATCTCGCGCATATGGGCGTCGCGGCTGCGGCCGGACTTGCCGCCGAGGACGACGCCGATCACCAGCTTGTTGCTGCGGCGCACCGAGGCGACGAGGTTGAAGCCCGAGGCGCGGGTATAGCCGGTCTTGATGCCCTCGGTTCCCTCGAAGCGGCCGAGAAGCCGGTTGTGGTTGCCGTAGCGGTGGCCGCCATAGGCGAAGGAGGTGGTGCGGAACAGCTTGTAGTATTCCGGGAAGCGCTGCATCAGGTTGCGCGACAGCACCACGAGATCGCGGGCGGTGGTGACCTGCTGCGAATTGGGCAGCCCGTGCGGATTGCGGTAGGTCGTGCTCTTCATGCCGATGCGGCGCGCGGTGCGGGTCATGCGGTCGGCGAAGGCGCGCTCGGAGCCCGAGATGCCCTCGGCGACGACGACGGCGACATCGTTGGCCGACTTGGTGATGAGGGCGAGGATCGCGTCCTTGACGGCGATCGACTGGCCGGGGCGCAGGCCGAGCTTCGAGGGCGCCTGCTGGCTGGCGTATTTGGACACGGTGAAGCGGGTGTTCATCGAGATGCGGCCGGCCTCGAGCTCCTCGAAGACGACGTAGAGCGTCATGATCTTGGTCAGCGAGGCGGGGTATCTCTTGGCGTCGGCGTTGCGCGCGAAGAGGACCGCGCCGCTGTTGCCGTCGACGACCAGCGCGGCGTAGTTGCTGGCTGCGGCGGCCGGGCCCGCGGCGGCGACGAAGGCCAGCGCGAACAGGAGAAAGGGAAGGATCGCGTTCCTCAGGAGGACCGCGAAATCCGGACCGGGAGCCACAATGCCGATCGACCGGCCCGTACGCATCCGCAACGCTGACATGGACGTGACTACCCCTAGTGGCCGGACGAACTACACCGGCTTACGACCCATCTGCCCCGGCCTTGCGCGAGACGCGCCAAGCCCCGCCGGGGACACCCTCGATGGAGCCTAGGGACGGGGCGTTGAGATTCCGTAAAAGGGCGAATTGGTGCACTGCAAAAATCCGGTTGACATTTTTGTGCACTGCACATATATCGTTGTGCACGGCCGAAGAGGCACAAGGGAAACACCCAGTCCAGACCATTCGGAACAACCACCCGAAACGACCAGGAGAGCGGACATGATCAACGGTTTCGAGAACTTCCAGAAGATCAGCAAGGACAACATGGACCTCGCGATGAAGAGCTTCGGCAATGTCGGCAAGGGCTTCCAGGCCATCGCCGCCGAGTACGCCGACTACTCCAAGAAGTCCTTCGAGGACG
>JBFWXZ010000051.1:0-18047 GCA_050186955.1 Flavobacteriaceae bacterium | reverse complement strand
ATGTATCGCGGCACCAACTACACGGCGGTGAGCGACAAGGTGAAGACCATCCACACCCTGGAAGGTCCCTCGTTCCACTACGTGTTCCCGCTGCCGCAGTAGGAACTGGCCGGTCG
Source organism: Flavobacteriaceae bacterium (assembly GCA_050186955.1). Classification (GTDB taxonomy): domain Bacteria; phylum Pseudomonadota; class Alphaproteobacteria; order Rhizobiales; family Tepidamorphaceae; genus JACKJP01. Next base: position 17,931 of record JBFWXZ010000051.1, on the reverse strand, counting down.
CGGCGCGGGGTTCCCCGCGCCGCGGCCACCGCATGCGGCCCCGGTCGGGCCGCGTGCCCGTCTCGTCCCGATACCGCTGGAGCCGGAATGGCGCTGCTCGAAGTCAAGGACCTGGAAGTGACGCTCGAGACGGAGGGAACCACCGCCCGCGTCATCGAGGGCGTCGGCTTCTCGGTCGAGCGCGGGGAGGTGTTCGGGGTCGTCGGCGAATCCGGCTGCGGCAAGAGCATGACCGCGCTGTCGCTCATGCGGCTCTTCCCGCGCAGTTGCAGGGTCTCCCGCGGCAGCATCATGCTCGACGGGGTGGACCTGTTGTCGCTGTCGGCGCAGGAGATGCGCAGGCTGCGCGGCGCCGACATCGCGATGGTCTTCCAGGACTCGCTGTCGGCGCTGAACCCGGTCCTGCGGATCGGCGACCAGATCGGCGAGACCCTGCGCATCCATCAGGGCCTGGGAGAGCAGGCCGCCCGCCGGCGGGTGCTGGAGCTGCTGGAGCTGGTCGGCATATCCGACACCGCCCGGCGCATCGACCAGTATCCGCACGAGCTTTCCGGCGGGATGCGCCAGCGCGTGATGATCGCGATGGCGCTCGCCTGCAACCCGCGCCTGCTGATCGCCGACGAGCCGACCACCGCCCTCGACGTGACCATCCAGGCGCAGATTCTGGCGCTGATGAAGAAGCTCCGGCACGAGTTCCAGATGGGGATCGTCTTCATCACCCACGATCTCGGCGTCATCGCGCAGTTCGCCGAGCGCGTCGCCGTCATGTATGCCGGCAGGATCGTCGAGCAGGCCCCGGTGGCCGAAATCTTCGACCGGCCGGGCCATCCCTATACCCGCGCCCTGATCAGCAGTATCCCGAGCATCGCCGGGGAGGTCGAGCGGCTCGCCGACATCCCGGGCACGGTGCCCCCGGTCACCGCATTCCCCTCCGGCTGCCGCTTCGCGCCGCGCTGCGCCTACGCGACGGAGAAGTGCCGCGCCATGCCCGACGACTACATGGTCGAGATGCAGCCGGGCCATTCCGTCGCCTGCATCAGGCTGAACGAGCTGCCGCCGTCATGAGCGATACCCGGCCCCTCGTCGAGACCCGCGCGCTGACCAAGCATTTCGCACTGTCGAAGCGAAGCCTGTTCGACCGCGGCCGGCCGGTCGTGCGCGCGGTCGAGAACATCGATCTGGAGATCCACGCCGGCGAAACCGTCGGCCTCGTCGGCGAGAGCGGCTGCGGCAAGAGCACTTACGGGCGCATGCTGGTGCGGCTGATCGAGGCGTCGTCGGGCTCGATCTTCTACGACGGCGTCGACCTGCTGAAGCTCTCGCCGGGCGAGATGCGCCGCTACCGCAAGCGCATGCAGATCATCTTTCAGGACCCCTTCAACTCGCTGAACCCGCAAAAGACGGTCGGCGCCAGCCTCCTGGAGCCCCTCGACATCTTCCGTCTCGGCACCCCCCGCCAGCGGCGCGAGAAGGTCGCCGGGCTGCTGGAGCGGGTGCGGCTCAGCCCCGACTACATGACGCGCTATCCGCACGAATTCTCCGGTGGCCAGCGCCAGCGGATCAACATCGCGCGGGCGCTGACGCTCGATCCGCAATTCGTGATGTGCGACGAGGTGGTCTCGGCGCTCGACGTCTCGGTGCAGGCGCAGGTGATCAACCTGCTCAAGGATCTGCAGGAATCGCTGGGCCTGGCCTATCTCTTCGTCAGCCACGATCTCGGCGTCATCCGCCACATGTCCCACCGCGTCGCGGTCATGTAGCTCGGGCGTATCGTCGAGATCGGCCGCCGCCAGCAGATCTACGAGACGCCGCTGCACCCCTACACCAAGGCGCTGCTGGCGGCCGTTCCGCTGCCCGATCCGCGCCGGCGGCAGGAGCTGACGCCGCTCGGCGGCGAGGTGCCGAGCCCGGTCAACCCGCCTTCCGGCTGCCGCTTCCGGACCCGCTGCCCGCTCGCCCGCGACATCTGCGCCAGGGTCGATCCGCCGCTGATCGACATCACGCCCGGCCACAGGGTCGCCTGCCATTTCGTCCAGCCCGAATCCGCCGGGGGCGCTACCCCGGCATCGTGAACCGGCGCGGGAAGGTCTGTTCGCAGCCCCGTTTCGCCCCGCGCGGAGGAAAGCCGATGCCGATCGTCAACCGTTTCGCCGAGTTCCACGACGAGATCGCCGCCTGGCGGCGCGATCTGCACGCCCATCCCGAGCTGCTGTTCGACGTCCACCGCACGGCCGCCTTCGTGAAGGAGAAACTGGCCGGGTTCGGCGTCGACGAGATCGTCGAAGGGCTGGGGCGGACCGGCGTCGTCGGCGTGATCCGCGGCCGCGGCGACACGTCCGGCAGGGTCGTCGGGCTGCGCGCCGACATGGATGCGCTGCCGATCCGCGAGCTGCGCGACCTCCCGCATAAATCCGCCGTCGACGGGCTGATGCACGCCTGCGGCCATGACGGCCACACGGCGATGCTGCTGGGGGCGGCGAAATATCTCGCCGAGTCGCGGAATTTCGACGGCACCGCGGTGGTCATCTTCCAGCCGGCGGAGGAAGGCGGCGGCGGCGCCGGGGTCATGGTCGAGGACGGCCTGATGGAGCGCTTCGGCATCCAGCAGGTGTTCGGCATGCACAACCGCCCCGGCCTGCCGGTCGGCCGCTTCGCGCTACGCGCCGGCGCCCAGATGGCGTCGGTCGATTTCTTCACGATCGACATCGAGGGCAAGGGCGGTCATGCGGCGCGCCCGCATCTGTGCGTCGATCCGGCGATCGTCGTCGGCCAGCTCATCCAGGGCTTCCAGACGGTGGTGTCGCGCAGCGCCGACCCGGTCGAGAGCCTCGTCGTCTCGGTCACCCGGATCGACATGGGCACCGCCGACAATGTGATCGCCCAGAGCGCGCGGATGGGCGGCACCGTGCGCAGCCTGACGCCGGCCATGCGCGATCTTGCCGAGGCGCGGATGAACGCGATCTGCGAGCATGTCGGGCTCGCCAACGGCGCGCAGGTCTCGTTCGACTACCGCCGTCTCTATCCGGTGATGGCCAACCATGCCGGCGAGGCGACCTTTTCGGCCTCGGTGGCGCGCGGGATCGTCGGCGAGGGCAATGTCGACGACGATGTCGCGCCGGTCATGGGCGGGGAGGATTTCGCCTTCATGCTGGAGGCCCGGCCCGGCGCGCTGATCTTCATCGGGCAGGGCGACACCGCCGCCCTGCATCACCCCGAATACGACTTCAACGACGAGATCATCCCGCTGGGCTGCTCCTACTGGGTCCGCCTCGTCGAGACGGCCATGCCGGCTGAGCCGCGCGAGGGCGCGGGCGAATAGGGGACGTGACGGGAGCGGATCCGGTGATCCGCTCCACTTTTCCGGTATTTCGGCGGCGGGGCCGGCAGGAGCTCTTGCCTAGCTGACCCCGGGACGCGCTTGAAGGCCCGGCCGTCACGCTCCTGATTGCGGCATGCATGGCGGTCCTCGACGTCCTCGCGATGGCGCAAGCGGAAGGCCTGCCTGCACATATCCGCCGCGTGGCGAATGACCATGCAAGCCTGACGGAGCTGCACGGCGAGCTTGTCGATCCGGCTCGTCGCCGGGAACGTGCGCGCAGTCACCTGCTCTCGGCGCATGGTCGGCCATCCCATAGTTGGCGTTGAATGAAATAATGTTGACTTAGCTCATTGTGTTCAATGATAGTAATTACAAAATAAAAACATGATTTCACATTATGAAATACAATATTTGATAATATCAAATATGGGATAGGGAAGTCTTACTGATCCTCGATACCAGGCCTTTGGAGCGGTTTACGGTCCGGGAGCAGGTATGCCGTTCCGGTGAGCATGCCGGTCATCGCGTTTGGCTCATGGCGGCGCGGGACAGGACGGGGACGGGAAGGCCCCCACCCATTCATCTGCCTCGCTTGCCGGCGCCGGTCTTCAGCGGCCGGGCCGTGTGGCGGGGCATCGTCAAGCCGTCGCGCCGGGGAGCGCCAGGGCGGCGAAAAAAGGAGGAAGCCAATGACTGATATCTATCGTCGGGAGTTCCTGACGTCTGTCGCCGCCTTGGCGGCTGCTGCCGTTTCCCTGCCGTCCGCATCGGGGGCCGCCTCGGCTGCCGTACCGGACGTGGGGGAAGCCGCCGGCGCGCTGCCCGAGCGGGGCGAGTTCGTGATCCGGGGCGCCACCGTCCTGACCATGGACGACGCCCTCGGAAACATCGACAACGGTGCGGTCCATGTCCGCAACGGGGAGATCGTCGCCGTCGGTGAGACCGTCGACGCCCCGGCGGCGACAATCATCGACGGTACCGGGTCGATCGTCATGCCGGGTCTGGTCGATACCCACTGGCACATGTGGAACACCATCCTGCGCAGCTTCTCGGGCAACAGTGGCAAGGAAGGTTATTTCGCCACCAGCGGACGCTTCGGCAAGCTGATGATGCCCCAGGACATCCTGGCCAGCTCGATGCTGTCGGCCGCGGAGGCGATCAACTCGGGCATCACCACGATCTACAACTGGGGCCATAACGCGCGCAGCCGCGACCACGCCGAGGCCGACATCCTGTCGATGACCGCCTCCGGCTTGCGCGGCAGGTATTATTTTGGCTGGGGGCAAGGCCATTCCGACGAAGAGCCGATCGACTTTTCGGCTATCGAGGGCCTGCAGAAGGACTGGGGCAGGCTCGACGGCGGCGGCATGGTCACGCTCGGATTCGGCTGGCGTGGGATGTACCGGGCCACGGGCCTGCCCGAGGCCGTCTACCGGGCCGACTACGAGGCGGCGCGCGGCCTTAAGCTGCCGATGTCGGTACATGTCGGCAGCTCGCAGAAGGCCAAGGGCCAGGTCGGCCAACTGGCTGACAACAAGTTCCTGGGACCCGATATGCAGATCGTTCACGCCATCTCGTCGACCCCTGAAGAGATAGCCCGGGTCAAGGACGCCGGATCGGCCTTCGCGGCAACGCCGGGGTCGGAAATGCGCATCGGTTTCGGTCTGCCGAAGATCGGCGAATACATCGCGGCCGGCGTGCCGACCGGGATCGGCATCGATTCGGTGTCGCTGAGCGGCACCGCCAACCTGTTCGAGATCATCCGCTGGGCGCGAAATGTCGAGAAGGCGAAGAAGCTGAGCGAGTTCGACATGCCGGCGATCGATGCGCTCAGGCTCGGGACCATCGACGGTGCCCGCTCGGTCGGTATCGACGACCGTGTCGGTTCGCTTACGCCTGGCAAACGCGCCGATCTCCTCATGATCACCACCGACGCCCTCAACATGGGGGTCTTTACCGATGCGGAGAACATGGCCGTCGAATGCACGACGCCGGCCAATGTGGACACCGTCGTCATCGACGGCCGCATCCTCAAGCGCGGCGGCAAGCTTGTCCATCTGAACCGCGACGCCATCGTCGGCAACGCCCGGGTCGCCCTGGCCGGTATCCGCGAACGGGCCGCCTGGCGATAGGGCGAAGAAACTCCATCCGGATTGATCTCCGCGACTGCCGCCGGTCGGGTTCCCTCCGATTGGCGGATTTTCGGATGGGCCGGGCAAGGGGCCGCGCATGGCGGATAAGAGCCGCCTGCGCGTCGATGCGGCTGCGCGGCTTGGACGGCGGAGCTACCGCGACATGTGCGATGAGCCCCTGACGGGGCGGGGACGTGACGGGAGCGGCTTGTCCGATTCTCGCCGGTTCGATCGGCCTGCCGCCCGGCGCCTGCTGTCGGGCGGGGGGATGCCCGGCTGCGAGGCGTCGGTTGCGGAAGACCGCCCCGGGGAAGGATCAGGTCCGCCTGGACGGCCGCTCCCGTCGGCCCTAGCGGGACGTGCCGAACTTGCGCTCCGCCGCCGGCTCGGCCGGCAGGTCTTGCGCAAACTCGACATCGTCCTCGTAGGCGTCCAGCGCACCGTGGCCTGTGAGCCGGACGATCTCCTCGCAGGCGTTGCGCGTCAGTCTGGCGAGCCTCGGCTCCTCCAGCCGGCGCGCCTCGCCCGCGGCGAATTCGAGCATGTGGTGGATGGCGATAAGCAATCTTACCCTGTCGTGATCGCTCATAGCCCCTTTGCCGTCCCTTCCTGCGATTCCAGCACGCCGGGGCGGTTCCACGCGCCCTCGGGGCGCAGCAGCACCGGCATCGGGGTCATGGCGGTGAGCCGGCGCGGATCCGCCGTCACCTCGACCTCGCCCTCGACATAGTCGTTGCCGGAGAAGCTGACCGTCGGCTTGTCGGTGCGCGGCCGGAAGCCGAAGCGCTTCCACAGCGGCACGATCTCCGGCTCGGCGTTGCCGATGATCTTGCGATAGCCCTTGCGGCGGCACAGCGCCACCGCCGCCGGGATCAGCTTCATGGCGATCCTGGTGTTGCGGAAGCGCGGCAGCACGGCGAGCCGCTCGATCTTGGCGAAATCGGCGAAATAGCGCACGCGCAGGCAGGCCGCCGGCTCGCCGTCGACATAGCCGATCATGTGCGAGCCGGAGAAGTCGTTGCCGTCATATTCCTCCGCCATCGGGCAGTCCTGCTCCGCGATATAGGTCGCGGCGCGGATGGCGAAGGCGGCGAGCAGCTCATCGAGCGAATGCGCGACCTTGATCCGGATGCCCTTGCCGACCGTGGAGCCGGCCCGCGGGGAGGGGATCGCGGTGTCGTAGGGCCCGTCCGAGAGCGGCGCGTCCGCCTTCTCCGCCGCACGCTGATAGATCATCAGCTCCTCGTTGAGCTGCCCGCCTGTCCAAACGCCGGAAACGAAACCGAGCGTCTCGAAGAAGATGCGCGAACGCTCCGACGCCGCCTTGCAGTAGAGCGTGGCGTGGCGCGCGCTGTTGGAGCTCAGCCGGTCCATGATCAGCGCGATGCCGCCGGCAAGCCGCGGATCGACGAAGATGCACCAGATATAGACCGAATCCGGCTTCTCGTACTGCCGGCAGATGTAGCGCAGCTCCGGCGCGCCGGTGTCGAGCTCGCCGTTGATCAGCGCCGCGGTGCCTTCCTTGTTGAGCGGCAGCTGGGCGATGAAGCCCCGCGGATTGCGCAGCGCGTCGACGCCGTCGCGGGTGCGCCCGAGCGCCAGCAGGCAGTCGGGATTGTGCACATAGATGGAGGTGACCTTCTCGGCGCTGGCCAGCCCCGGGATCTCCAGACCCGCCCTTTCCAGCAGCGGTGCGATGGTGTCGACCGCGGGATGAAACGCCATGACGCCGCGCGCGACTTTCTCCGGATTCATCGTGTCCAGATCGCGCGCCGCCGTTTCCGGCTGCGGGATAACTCCAGGTTTAACTTGTACATTCATCACTTTTCTCCTGGAAAACTTGTTGACAGCCCAGCTCAAAATATAGCTTTCTTTGGGCCGAACAGGGGGTGCAACTTTTGCAACACCGTGATTCAACCCCGGTCGTCGCGCCCGTCCAGACGGTCGAGAACGACCCCCGCATCAGCTGGGACGACATCCGCATCTTCATCGAGGTCGCGGAGCTGGGCTCCCTGCGCGCCGCGGCGCAGGCGACGGGGATCTCCCTCAACACCATCCGCAAGAAGATCGAGCAGCTCGAGAACCGCCTCGGCTACAACCTGCTCGCGCGCACCAATTCAGGCGTCCGCGTCACCCGCGAGGGCAAGGAGATCGCCGAGATCGCGCAGTCGATGCGCGAGGGCTTCTCCGGTGTCCTGCGGCTCGCCCGCCAAGGCCAGCGCGGCCTCAAGGGCCGCGTCAAGGTCGCCGTCACCGAGGGCCTCGGCACCTTCTGGCTGATCCCGCGGCTGGTCGATTTCCAGCGCCAGAACCCCGGCGTCCATCTCGATCTGCAATGCGACATGCGGGTGCCCGACATGTCGGGGCTCGAGGCGGACATCGCGATCCAGCTCTCGCGGCCGACCGATCCCGAGCTCGTCGCCGTCAAGATCGGCGTCCTCCATCTGATGCTGTTCGCCTCCGAGCAATATCTGCGCGAGCACGGCGCCCCGGCCTCGGTGAAGGACATCGTGCACTATCACTTCGTCGAGCAGATCTCCGAGCAGGTGCCGCACGGCATGCTGCAGCAATTCGTGCCCAACCCCGACGACATCCCGTTCATCTCGGTGAGCGCCAATACCTCGACCGCGCACGCCTACGCGATCACCCGCGGCGCCGGCATCGGCCTGCTGCCAACCTATGCGCGGGCGATCTCGCGCCGGCTACGCCCGGTGCTCGACGAATTCCGCCTGTCGCGCGAGATCTGGCTCTCCTATCACCCCGATTCCAAGAAGATGACGCGCAACCGCGCCGCCATCGAATGGCTCCGCCAGTCCTTCGACCCGGTCGCCTATCCGTGGTTCCGCCAGGAATTCATTCACCCCAACGACATGAGCGAGCGCTTCGGCACCGGCAATGTCGTCTTCCTCTTCGACGGCTTCGTCGAGAGGGAGTGAGGGGCGCGGGCCCCGCCCGCGGTCTTAGGCTGCGCGCATCATGAAGTTTCTCGTCACTGGCGCCTCGGGCTTCATAGGGCGCGGGCTCGTTCCGTATCTCACGGCGCAGGGCCATGAGGTCACAACGCTGGCGCATCGTGACGTGCCTGGACCGATCGCCGCGGACGTGGACTGCGTGGTGAACCTGGCGGGACTGGCTCATGCCGATCCCGGCAGATACAGCCGTGAAGACTACATGCACGCAAATCGCGACTTCGCGGTCGACCTGGCTAGGCGCGCCGCCGATTCAGGCGTGCGGCGCTTCATTCAGGTCTCGACTATCCTGGTATTCGCCGGAAGTTCATCAAATCGCTTTTCGGAAGACGATGAACTGGAGCCATATGGTTATTATAGCGAATCGAAGGCGTTTGCTGAGCAAGAAATACTGGCACTTAGCGAACTGGATATAGCAATAGTCCGGCCTCCGCTCGTATACGGGGTGGGTGTCAAGGGAAATTTCAGAAAATTGATGGCGCTTTCGTCTCTCCCTATCCCTCTTCCATTTGGAATGATAAAAAATAGGAGGAGTTTCATCGGTCTAAATAATTTCATAAACTCCATAGATTTTCTTTCCCGCAGCGGAGCTCCATATTCTAAACCACGCTTCCACGTAACCGATGGAGAGCCGGTATCGCTCAATCACCTGCTTTCTGAGATCAGAATGGCATTGGGAAGGAAACGGTGGATGCTTCCGGTTCCCAAGGTTTTAATGGAGACTCCATTAAGATTTATCAGGAGATCCAAGATGGCGGATCAATTATTTGGCGATCTCGTTATCGATGACAACCGTATTCGAGAAATGGGCTGGGCTCCAACAAAGACAATGCGAGATGAAATTAAGGAAATAGCAGAAAATATAAAAGTATTATCAAAATAAAAACCTTTTAATAAATGGAGCAACTGTTGTAATTAGGATTTTAAAGTCAAGAGTAATTGTCATATTATTTACATATGATTGATCTATATGTGATAGTAACTTCGGATGAGACATATCTATTCCGAGCACCTGTGCCAGCCCGGTAATTCCCGGACGGACTTCAAAAACGCCGAGCTTTTTCCGTTCCAAGATCAGTTGATCTTGGTTTATCAGGCAGGGACGGGGTCCAACAAGGCTCATATCACCTTTCAATACATTTACTAGCTGTGGTATCTCGTCTATTTTTAGGCGCCGTAAGAATCTCCCGATGGGAGTTATCGAACTTTGCGATACCACATGAGTTGGGACGTCAAAGGTATCGACGTACATCGTTCTTATTTTCCAGCATTTAAATTTCACGCCGTTCTTGCCGACGCGCTGCTGCTTGAATATCGCAGGGCCGGAAGATGTCATGCGGACAGCCAATCCGACCAAAAGCAGAATCGGTGAAGACACCGCAAGTCCGACACAACTGACCAGAATGTCCAGGCAGCGCTTTGCGGTTCTGTATGGAAGGCGTGTAGATGATTCGATCATGTCCGGCGCTATGCCATCTTTGATTCGCAGATGCCATACCGCCATTGCTCAAGCAATCACGCGCGGCGCGGGAAGAACGTGAATTCCGTCTGGACGATAAGAGCTGGAGAGCCTGTTCCCGGCATGGCATCACCTGTTCGCCTCCTGCGCGCAGGGATGATTGCCAATCGACTGGCTCAATCCGGCCTGCGCAGCATTTGGTGGGCCTCCAGCTTCAGCCACCAGGAGAAGCGCCACCTCGACCTGTCGAATGCCCCGGCCACCTGCGGCGACGGCGTCGAGCTCGCCTTCATGCACGGGCGCGCCTATCGCGCCAACGTCTCGGTATCGCGGCTTCTGAACCATCGCGAGGAAGCAGCCGATTTTCTGAGGCAGGCCGCGCGAAGGCCCCGCCCCGACCTCATCTTCTGCGCCTATCCGACGATCGATCTCGCCGCGGCGTCGGTCGCCTTCGGCCGCAGGCACGCGATCCCCGTGGTGATCGACGTGCGCGACCTGTGGCCGGAAGTCTTCCTCGACGTATCGCCGCTGCCGAGGCCGCTGACCCGTCTGGCGCTGGCGCCGCTCTACGCCAGGGCTCGGCGGGCGCTCGCCGGGGCTACCGCGATCACGGCGATCACCGAGCCCTTCCTGGACGCCGCGCTGGCGCTCGCGGGACGGGAGCGCCGGGCCGACGACCGCGTCGTGCCGCTTGCCTATGACCGCCACGCCCATGACGCCGCCGCCATCGGCGCGGCCGAGAGGTTCTGGCGTGAACAGGGGCTGCGGCTCGATGGCAGCGAGACGATCGTCTGCACCTTCCTGAACCTCTCGGATGTGCCGCGTTTCGACACGCTCGTCGGCGCGCTCGAACATCTGCCCGCCGGGGCGGCGGAAAGCATCCGCGTCGTCGTCGCGGGCTCCGGCGTGAAGCTCGACTGGTTGAAGAAGGCCGCGAGCGGCGATCCGCGCCTGATCGTCCCGGGCCGGATCGGCGGGGCGGAGATCTCGGCGCTGATGCGGCATGCGGCGGCGGGCCTTCTGCCCTATCCCAACCGGCGGGACCTGCTGATTTCCTATCCCAACAAGGTCGGTGAATTCTTCTCCGCCGGGCTGCCCGTGATCTCGACGCTGGACGGGACGACCGGCGCGCTGCTGCGCGAAAGGGATTGCGGGGTCGTGGTGCCGGAAGACGATCCGGCGGCGCTGGCGCGGGCGATGGCGGAACTGACCGGCGACGAGAAGGCGCGCCGGCGGATGAGCGCGAACGCGGCGGCTGTGTTCACCGAGATGTTCGACGCCGAAACCGTCTATGGCGATCTGGTCGATCACCTGATCGACATCACGGGCCGCGGGGCGTCATCCTCCTTTGACCCTTCCCGCGCTACAGCCTATTGATGGGACAAGGGGATTCGCTCTATTCGGGGGCCCGGCATGGCATTCGATTTCGACGGCGCGCTGGATCGGCTCTTCGACGGCAAGGCGGTCGACGACCCCGCTGCGCGCGTTCACGCCTATGAGCAGCTCCGCCGGCGCCTCGAGGCGTCGCAGGCGCTGGCTCCCGCCCAGAAGGCGCATGCCCTGCAGGAACTGGAAGCCGCGATCTCGCGCCACGAGGCGCGTCATGAACTAGTTCACCGGCAAGCTCACCCCGCGGCGGCGGACGCCGCCCCCGAGCCTTCCGCCGATATCTGGGCGGACGATCCGCCCGTTGAGCGCCCGCGCCGAAGCTGGAAGGCGCCCGCCATCGCGCTCGGCAGTCTCGTCGTTCTCGGCGGGCTGGCGGCGCTCGGCTATGTCTATCTGGTCAAGCCGACGACGATCTTCGTCTTCGACGCGAGCGCCGGCACCGATAATGTCGTCTTCGAGAATTTCCTCAAGGACGCCTCGACGCCGGAGCCGAACTTCCAGGTGCTGAACGAGGATGGCAGGACATTCGTGCGCCTCTGGGGGCAGAGCCAGATGATGGCGGCCGAGCGCATCCCCGTCGATCCGACGGCGACCTATGCGATGACGGTCCGCTTCCGCGTCGCCAAGGACGATCCCAAGACCAGGAAGGCCAGCCGCTTCTATGCCGGCGTCGCCACCTATGACGCCGAGGGTAATCTGGAGACCGAACCGCCGGGCGCGCACCGCTATTTCGTGTCCGACGGACAGTTCTTCGAACAGGAGAACGGGTGGAAGCGCCTGACCGGCTACATTTCCGGTCGCGGGAACGAATCCCATTCGATGTTTCGCCAGTCGTCGGAAACTTTCGTGCCGATCATTCTCGCCAACTACCGCAGCAAGATCGCCACCAGCGATATCGCCCGCATCGAGGTCCGTCGCTGCGGCAAGATCTGGTACGCTCCCCTTCTGCAGCGCATCTACCGGTTCTGCTGAAGGGCGTCGGCACGCCTCAACCGCGCCGGCTGAGGCCGATATACCAGTCGAGCGCCTCGTCCATCCCCTGCGAGACCGTATGCGTCGGCCGGTAGCCGAGCAGCGCCCTGGCGCTGGCGATCTCCGCCAGCGAATGGCGGACGTCCCCCGGACGGAAATCCCGATATTCCGGCTCTGTTTCCGATACCGGGAACTGGCGCAGGGCCAGCGCGTCCCGGATCATCGCGAACAGGTCGTTCAACGTCGTTCGCCCGCCGGCGCCGACATTGTAGATGCGGTTCAGCGCGTCGGGTTTCTCGACAGTCGCGGCCCGGATGTTCGCCTGCACGACGTTGGCGATGTAACAGAAGTCGCGGCTCGTCTCGCCGTCTCCGTTTATGTGGATCGGCGTCCCGGAGATGAACGACGAAATCCACTTGGGGATGACGGCGGCATAGGCGCCGTCGGGGTCCTGCCGCTTCCCGAACACGTTGAAATAGCGCAGTCCCACGGTTTCCATTCCGTAGCAGCGGGTGAACACGGCGGCATACATCTCGTTTGTGCGTTTGGTGATCGCATAGGGCGAAAGCGGCGTGCCGATGTGCTCCTCGACCTTGGGAAGGTCCTGGTTGTCTCCGTAGACTGAACTGCTCGATGCGTAGACGAAGCGCCCGACGCCCGCCTCCCGCGCCGCGCAGAGCATGTTGAGAAAGCCGTTGATGTTGTTCTCGTGCGTGTAGATCGGATTGTCGATCGAGCGGGGAACGCTGCCGATGGCGGCATTGTGGAGGACGGTTTCGACGTTGCGGGTTTGCCCGTCGCTGTCCTCTCCGAAGGTCATCGCCGCCCTGCAGGCATCCAGGTCGCGGATGTCGGCTTCGTGAAACCGGAACCGCGACCATGCCTCGTCGCCGACGGATGCCTCGACATCCGCGAGGTTGTCGCGCTTCCCCGTTGCGAAATTATCCAGCCCGACGACGTACTGCCCGTGCCGGAGCAGGGCTTCGAGGATGTTGCTTCCGATGAAGCCGCCGACCCCCGTGACCAGCCAGGTTCTGGACCGTTCGTCGAGGATGGTTCCGATAATCGCCGTTGCCGGATCGTTCATCTGTCGCCGTTCCTTCAGCGGGGCTTTCTTGCTTTCGACACCGCCCGCAAGAAAAAGATCAGCAGGAAGACGAAGCCGGTGACGCATATCGCGATTACCGATTCGAGATAACCGGTGCCGGCGAAGTAAACGTAGACGGCGATCGCGAGCAGCGAAAGCAGCCGTCCGGTATTCCACGCGATAACGAACCGGTTGTCGCGCAACAGCACGGGCACGAAGGTGATCGAGGAAATCAGGAAGTATCCGAAGCCGAGCAGGCAGTAGATGCGGATCGTGGCCGCCGCGTCGGCCCAGTCCGGCCCGACGATCGGCACGATCAGCGGGCCGACGAGAAAATACAGCGCGGTGTAGCCCGCAATCCCGGCGACCAGCAGGAACAGCGCCGGTTCCGCGATCTCGCGGGCGATCGGATCGCCCTGGTTGTGGCGGCGTGAAACCGTTGAATTGAGCACCGCGCCGAGCGAGGTGCCGATCAGTGTCGCGGGAAAGAAGGTGATCCGGGTCGCGATTGCGATCCAGCCGGCTTCCTTCGCGCCGAACAGCAGGGTCGCCATCAGGATCGGAGCCTGCAGGTTGATCTGGTTGATCAGCTGGCTGGCCGAGGTGACGGTCAGGAAATTCCGGTTGCGAAGGATTTCCGCCAGATTCCGGCGCAGCCTGAACGGCCTGAGCATTCGTCGGCGCGAGAGCGGCACCGCCTGAAAGCCGATCGCAACACTCGCCAGTCCGGCAACCACGGTAGCCGCGACGAGGCCGGCGCCAGAGCCCGAGCCTGAAAGGGGCAGGGCGAAGATGACGGCAAGCCCGGCCATCAGGACCGGCCGAACTATCTGCATGGATGCGACCCCGCGAAACTTTCCCAGCCGGATCAGGAGTGTTCGCAGCAGCAGAAAATAGCTGCCGAACAGCACCATTGCTGCCAGCGACAGCGAGAACACGACGGGTGTCGAGGAAAGGCTCGACGAATCGGAGGCGAACTCGGTTATCGCCAGAGAGGCGGTAAAGATCGCCAGGGTTGCCAGGGGGATGAAGAGCGCCAGGCCCGACGCCAGGCGCGTCGCCAGCGAATCGAACTTGAGGGCAGGTAGAACGACCTCGAGCTTGAGCGTCGCTGCGATGGTCAGCACGGCGGCGAGCGAGACCAGGAACGAATATGCGCCGTAGGATTCAGGCCCGTACAGCCGCAGGATAAACGGCAGCGCGAGAAGGGCCAAAGCCTGGCCCGCGAGATTGCTGCCCGCGAGCATGGAGGAATCGCGCAGGTGAAGCCTGGCTGATATCGAGCGCCAGTAGGTCAGCACTTCAGCCCCGGAAACGGTTTGTCGTTCCTGCTGCCCGGTACAGGGCCGTCAGCGAGGACACGAGGGCGAGGATGGCGAGCATCGGCAGCCAGAACTGCAGCGACTGCGTGAGAATTCCCGAGGTCGCCCCGCGATTGATCAGGAATGCTCCCGCGGCGCCGCCGGACATGAGCATCGGAATTTGCAGGTCCGGCGGAAAGAACCTCGAAAAAACCCGCAACAGGGCGGCGAAGAGGATGCCCAGCCCCAGAAAATACGGGGCGACGAAGATGGAGCCGACGCGGATATAGGCCTCCGCCAGCGGAGAAAACCCCAATCCCTGTCCCGGTTGCCAGTTGGGAATGACGCTCTGGGCGAACACCTGCGCCATGTCGTCGGGGCGAGCCGCCCAGATGAATTTCGGGATCCACAGGAACAGCGATTCGAAAACGCCCGGAAAATCGAATTGCTCGTAGCCGGTCAGCACGTAGGCAATCACGCCGAACGGGCCCCGCGCGTCGCCGAGCACTGTGCTCAGATTCAACTCGTCGGGCGCATGAAATTCGAACACGCCGGTTTGCCTGTAGATCGAGAACGCCGGAATGAACGTGATCAGGAAAATCGTGGCCAGGACAACCATGGCGCCCAGCACCGATTTCTGCCTGTTCGGGAAGATCCGGAACAGGAAGCACATGCCGATGAATCCGGCGAAGAGGATGGGATTCTTATCGTAGGTGGTTATAGCGAAAAAGAATAGAAGCGCTATTGGCGCAGCGAACCAGCGTAAGTATTTTTTCGAATGGAATATCTTGTATATAGAATATATAGATATAGTTGAATATATAAACGTCTTGCTAAAAGTGTATACGGATAATAAACTTAGATATACATTCTCACTATAGCTTACACTCGGTTGATAAAATTGACGAGAGAAAAATAAAACAGCGAAAACCGCAATTATCGCGACGGAATACAGAAAGGGAGCCGCTAATGGGCTTGGCGGTGTTTCAGGAGAGGTTTCCGCCATCGGGTTGATGAGCCGGTAGCCGAGCGTGAAGCCCGCGAACGCGGCGAAGTTCAATAGCGCTACCCGGGCGATCGTTTCGCTGTCTACCGCGATCTTGTAGACGCTGACGGAGATAGTCGCATCGTCGAGCGAGTTGAATATGATCGGGATAAAAAAATTGTAGTAAAAGAAAGATATACTGAAAACTGTGTACGGATTTACGAGTATTAGATTTCGATGCGAAAATAGCGCAAAGAGCAGTATGCAGCAGACGAGAGATACATAGATCATCGGGCGGCATCCTGCCGCGGCTTCATCGAATTATACAGCGCACAATTGTTGAGTGCCTGAGTGAGGGGCAGAAAGCCGATCAGCGGCGCGGCGTCCCTCAGTTCTGTCACTGTCTTGCGCACGGCGAGGTCGATGAATGCCTGCGCGAAGCCGATCGGCGCAGCTGTGGCGACGATTTTGTTGGGTGTCATCGGGCCCGCGAAGGTCCTGAGGTCGCTGACGTCCGTGCTGACAAAGGGCAACCCGACGAACATTGCCTCCTTGATGACGTTGGGCCAGCCCTCATGAGTCGAGGCGAGAGCAATGGCGTCGCAGGATTCAATGCTCTCGCGCACCTCCGATCGCGATTTCCCGCCGACAATCTCCAGCTGGATATCCAGACCGACCGATTGGCAGAGCTGCACGGCCTTCTCGACGAGTTCTCGGCGTTTGAGGGGATTGTCCCTGTTCGCCGAGACGAAGGCGATCCTCAGCGGAGTCCGCCTGACTTCCGACAATGCCGGCGATTTGGCGAACATGTCGCCGACCGGGCTCGGGAAGGTCACGACATTTTCCTGCGCCACGAATGGCCAGCCGCCGGCTATTCTTCCGAGCGCCTCCGATACTGTTACGATGCGTGACGCCCGCATGGCAGCGAACTTCGTCAGAACCGTGCGTGGGAAACTTTGGGCGAAGCCGCTGAAGCCGCGGACCCCGGTCCCGTAGACATCCGATCCCCGGAGGGTGAGGACGAGCGGCTTTCCCGAAAGGGCGCCCGCAAGGCCGACCAGGGAGCCGTATTGCGCGTGGACGAGATCGAACTCGCGCGCCTTGCTCCGCAGGGCGCGAATGGCGGAGCGGGCCTCGCCCCAGCCCGGCTTCAGCGGAAGGGTGAATTCCTCGACATCCGCGGTTCCGACCTCGCGCACGGCGTCCAGCGCATCCCACATGAAGGTGCCCTGGGACTTGTTCTGGTAGTTGTGGACCCAGAGAACCTTCATCGCTCGCCGATCTCCGCGCACCATCCGGCTCGGCTTCGCGCGCAGCCCAGCCTAACCCAGCACCACCTTCGCCGCGCCCTTCAGCCCCCGCGTCGCGTTGCGGGTGTCGATCACCAGCGGCGTCGCGCGCAGCAGGCCCGCATAGTCCACCCCGTCATGGTCGGTGACGATCAGCGCGCAGTCGTAGCGCGCCAGCGCCTTCGCGTTCCAGCGGATCGACCTGCGGCCCGACATCTGCGGGTGCTCGCGAAGATGCGGCACCACCGGCACGAAGGGGTCGAAGAAGTCGATCTTCGCGCCGCGCGCCTCCATCTGCTCGATGAGGGTGAAGGCCGGGCTCTCGCGCGTGTCCTCGACATTCTTCTTGTAGGCGACGCCGACGACGAGGATGCGCGCCCCGTTGAGCGGCTTGCCGCGATGGCGCCCGAGCGCGTCGATCAGCGTGTCGAGCACCCGGTAGGGCGCGGCGGTGTTGATCTCGCCGGCGAGCTCGATGAAGCGCGTCGGCACCTCGTATTCGCGCGCCTTCCAGGTCAGGTAGAACGGATCGATGGGGATGCAGTGGCCGCCGAGTCCCGGCCCGGGATAGAACGGCATGTAGCCGAAGGGCTTGGTCTTGGCCGCGTCGATCACGTCCCAGACATTGATGCCCATGCGGCCGTAGATCTCCTTCAGCTCGTTGACCAGCGCGATGTTGACCGAGCGGAAGATGTTCTCCGTCAGCTTGACGGCCTCGGCCACCTCGCAGCTCGACACCGGCACCACCTTCTCCACCACCGCGCCGTAGAAGGCGGTGGCGAGCCTCGCCGCCGCCCTGCCGTCGCCGCCCACCACCTTGGGGATGGTGCGGGTGTGGAAGTCGGCGTTGCCGGGGTCCTCGCGCTCCGGCGAGAAGGCGAGGAAGAAGTCGCGTCCGCTCTTCAGGCCCCTCGCCTCCAGGATCGGCCGCACGATCTCGCGCGTGGTGCCAGGATAGGTCGTCGACTCCAGCGATACGAGCTGGCCGGGGCGCAGCGTTTCCGCGATCGTCTCGGCGGTCCTCTCGAC
>JBFWXZ010000050.1:0-18049 GCA_050186955.1 Flavobacteriaceae bacterium | reverse complement strand
AAGGTCGCGCCCTACTATTCCGCGCCCGGCTTCCACGAGCCCAACGGCACCGGCGAGCTGCTGATATCGCTGAATCGATTCACCGCCTTGCCCGAGGATCTGAAACGCATCGTCGAACACGCCGCGGCGGCGGAGAACGCCTTCGCGCTGGCCGAGAGCGAGTGGCAGAACGCGGCGGCGCTGAAGGCGCTGGTGGACGAGCACGGCGTAAAGCTCCGCCGGTTCCCCGACGGGCTGATGGCGGCGGCGCGCAAGGCGGCGGCCGAGATGTACGAGGAGCAGTCGGCCGCCGACAAGGGCTTCGCCAGGACCTGGGCGAGCTACAGCGCGGCGATCGCGCATCTGGCGCCGTGGTCGAAGACCGGGCTGGAAAGCTTCCTCGCCGCGCGCGGGGGGTGAGCCCCGCCGGGGCGCTACTTCGCCTTCACGACCTTCTGGCGTTGCTCGCCGAGGCCCTCGATGTGCAGCGTCATCACCTGTCCGGCCTTGAGATAGACCTGCGGCTTCTTGCCCATGCCGACGCCGGGCGGGGTGCCGGTGGTGATGATGTCGCCGGGCAGCAGCGTCATGAAGCGCGACGCATAGGCCATGATCTCGGCGACGCCGAAGATCATCGTCTTCGTCGAGCCGGCCTGCATGCGCTTGCCATCGACGTCGAGCCACATCTCGAGCTTCTGCGGGTTGGGTATCTCGTCCCTGGTGACGAGCCACGGACCGCAGGGGCCGAAGGTCGGCGCGCTCTTGCCCTTGAGCCACTGGCCGGTGCCCTCGAGCTGCCAGGCGCGCTCGGAGACGTCGTTGCAGATCATGTAGCCGGCGACGTGGTCGAGGGCGGCCTTCTTGGTGATGTTGTCGGCGGTCTTGCCGACGACGAAGGCGAGTTCGACCTCCCAGTCGAGCTTGGTCGACTTCTTCGGCATGATGACGTCGTCATTGGGGCCGCAGATCGAGGAGGGCGTCTTGGAGAAGAGAATCGGCTCCTTGGGGATCGGCATGTTGGCTTCCGCCGCGTGGTCGGCGTAGTTGAGACCGACGGCGAGGAAGTTGTAGGGCATCGGCACCGGCGAGCCGAGGCGGCCGGAGCGAACCGCCGGCAGCGTCGCGGTCTTGATCCGCGACAGCTTCGCGAGCGATCTTTCCGACAGCGTGTCGGGGCCGATCGAGTCGATGACGCCCGACAGGTCCCTGACCACGCCGTCGGCATCGACGATGCCGGGCTTTTCCCTGCCCCTCGGGCCGAAACGTACGAGCTTCATCGGAGTCCCCCCTGATATGCCGATTATTGGCGCCGATGATGGGTCATGCCGCCGGTGGTGGCAATGGCGGACCATTGCCCTCTGGGCATGGCTGCCTTTCGCCTGCGGGACGGCGGCCGCCGGGCCGCAGAGGATCGTTTCGGTCAATGCCTGCGCCGATATCCTGCTGGTCGACCTCGTCGAACCGGGGCGCATCGTCGCGCTGTCGCGCAATGCCGGCGATCCGCGGCTGATCCCCGATCCGGCGAAGACGGCGGGCTTTCCCCGCGTCGGCCGCACGGCGGAGGAGGCCTATGCGCTGAAGCCCGACCTCGTTCTCGCCGGCGCCTTCGCCGGGCGCGACGCCAAGGCGTTCCTGCGTGCCCACGGGGTCGATGTCGTCGATGTTGGGATCGCCGCCCGTCTGGCCGACGTGCCCGGCGTGATCCTAGAGACGGGGAGGGCGCTCGGCGAGGAGGCGCGGGCGGCGCGGCTCGCCGCCGGGCTCGACTTTCCGGAGCCGCCGCCGGGGCCGCGGCCGCGCGCCCTCAATCTGCAGCGGCGCGGGGTGATCGCCGGGCGCGGCACGCTGACGGACGATTTGATGCACGCCGCCGGGCTGGAGAACGCCGCGCCCTTCGAGGGCTATGCGCGCCTCGACGCGGAGCGGCTGATGACCCTCGACGCCGACCTGATCGTCCTCAACCAGGAGCCCGGCACGCCGGCCGACCAGGGCGAGGCGCTGCTGGAGCATCCGGCGCTGCGCGCGCATTTCGCCGGGGCCCGGCGGGTGGTGCTGCCGGGCAATCTGACGGTCTGCGCCGGCCCGCACCTGATTCGAGCGGTGGAAGTACTGCGCGAGGCAAGGGAACAGCTCCTCGACTAGGCCCGATCTTCCCTTCGGTCATGCGTTGCATGCCTGCAACAGTGCCATGAAAACGTCACATTCCGAGCCGCCCCGCGCCCGCGCCCGGCGGCCCGGAAACGGCCGCCGAAGCGTATTCCCGTACTCGGGAGTGCGAAAAACCGTCCCCGGTGGCGCAAAACCCGCGTCCGAAACGCCCTGCCTCAAATTTCTCCTATCGAAAACAGCAGTTTACCCAACGAAAGGCAGTATTGCTGACGCAATATTGGCGGCGGCAAGGTTCCGATTGCCGCATTTCGCCGAAACCGGCTAATCCTCGTTCAAATCAATTTCCTGCGCATTTAGGCGGCGCAGCGATCTAGGGGGTCGACGACCATGAATTCGAGGATCTTTACCCGGGCGCTTCTTGTTTCCGCTTCGCTGGCCATCATGGCGACGGCGGCGCATGCCGGCGCCTTCGGCATCCGCGAGCAGAGCGCCTACAGCCAGGGCGCCAGCTTCGCCGGAAACGGCGCCTGCGGCGACTCCATCCAGGGCACCTACTGGAACTCGGCGGCGATCACCTGCCTGAACGGCCGCAACAGCGAAGGTTCGCTGTCGATCATCATCCCGGATGTCGACGTGACGGCGCTGCCGGGCTCGACCCTGTTCGGCACCCACCCCAATCCGGGGCAGGTCGGCAAGGTCGGCGCGGTTCCCTCCTCGACCTTCAACTGGCAGATCAACGACCGGCTGTTCCTCGGCATGACCACCAACGGCCCCTACGGCCTCGCCAACGAGGCGCAGCCGCCGCAGGCCGGCCAGCTCTACTTCACCGAGGGTGAGATCTTCTCGCTGAACTTCAACCCGGTGGTCGGCTACAAGATCAGCGACTATGTGTCGGTGGGCTTCGGCGTCGCCGCGCAGTTCTTCGATCTCAAGAACTTCTCGCGCGCCGCCGGCGTCGGCCCGGCGCCGACCATCGCGACGCTGGAAGGCGACGACTGGGGCTTCGGCTTCACCGCCGGCATCATGTTCACGCCGAGCGAGCGCACCTCCTTCGGCATCGGCTACCGCTCGCAGATCAAGCACACGCTGGAAGGCACTGCGCAGATCAACGGGCTGCCGGTCGCGCCGATCTCGGCGCCGCTCACCACGCCCGATCTCGTGACCTTCTCGTTCCGCCACATGATCGACCCGGTGTGGACCATCATGGGCACGGTCGAGTGGACCAACTGGAGCGACATCGGCACGGTCCCGGTCACCAACACGGCGACCGGCACTCCGCTCAATCTCGGCGCCGGCGCGGTGACGCTGCCGCTCAACTACGAGGACGGCTGGTTCTTCTCGCTGGGCGCCGAATACAAGTGGACCGAGCAGACGACGCTGCGCTTCGGCATCGGCTACGAGCTGTCGCCCATCGAGCTGACGACCCGCAACCTGTCGCTGCCCGACGACGACCGGCTGTGGCTGTCGGGCGGCTTCACCTACGAGGCGAGCGAGCGGTTGTCGCTTTCGGGCGCCTTCACCTGGATCACCATGACGACCGACATCGCGGTCGGGCCCGGCAATTCCTGGTTCAACGCGGGGACGGGCCTGTTCTTCGGCGATGTCGACGCCGACGTGTTCATCCTCTCGGCCGGCTTCAAATACAAGTTCGGCCATCTGGACGATCCGATCGTCACCAAATACTGAGCGAAAGCGGACAAGCCGGGGGCGGGGGGCTAGCCCCGGGCGACCAGAGGGGTCGGCAGCGATGCCGGCCCCTCTCCATTTCTGAAGGTGCTCTGCGAGCCGGAAACGCCGCAGCGGTCGGGAATCGTTAACGAATCCCCGCCGCGCCTGTCATCGCCACGTCATCCGACTCGGGCACATCCTCTCCCATGACCAAGACGGGAGAGGGCGAGACCCGCGCCATGGCGGACAGCGACGCCGACCGGAAGTTCCGGACGCTCTTCATCTCCGACGTTCACCTGGGAACGCGCGGATGCCAGGCCGGCCTGCTGCTCGACTTCCTCAGGCACCACGAGGCCGAGACCATCTATCTCGTCGGTGACATCGTCGACTGCTGGCGGCTGCGGCGCGGCTGGTACTGGCCGCAGGAGCACAACGACGTGGTCCAGAAGCTGCTCCGCAAGGCCCGCAAGGGCGCCCGCATCATCTATGTCCCCGGCAATCACGACGACGTGCTGCGCGACTATACCGGCACCCATTTCGGCGGCATCGAGGTCGTCAGGCGCACCGTGCACGCCGCCGCCGATGGCCGCCGCTACCTCGTCATCCACGGCGACGAGTTCGACGTGGTGGTGCGCTATGCGCGCTGGCTCGCCTTTCTCGGCGACAGCGCCTACACCATGGCGCTGGCGGTCAACACCAGCTTCAACGCGATCCGCCGGCGGCTCGGGCTGCCCTACTGGTCGCTGTCGGCCTGGCTCAAGCTCAAGGTCAAGAACGCCGTCAACTTCATCGGCGAGTTCGAGCAGGCGCTGGTCCACGAGGCCGAGCGCGCCGGCACCGACGGCGTCATCTGCGGCCACATCCACCATGTCGCCGACCGCCGGATCGGGCCGGTCAGCTACCTCAATTGCGGCGACTGGGTGGAAAGCTGCACGGCCCTCGGCGAGCGTCCCGACGGCAGCTTCGAGATCATCCGCTGGCAGCAGGGCGGCAACGTCCTCGCCCTGCGAAGCGTGCGCGAGGCAAGCGCGGCGGCATGATGCGGCTGGTCATCGCCACCGATGCGTGGCATCCGCAGATAAACGGCGTCGTGCGCACGCTGGAGCGCACGGCCGCGGAGCTCGAGCGGCTCGACGTCGCGGTCGAGTTCGTCACCCCGCAGGATTTCCGCACGGTGGCGATGCCGGGCTATCCGGAGATCAGGCTGGCGATATTACCGCGCGGCGAGGTCGGCGCGCGCATCGAGGCGATCAAGCCGGACATGGTGCATATCGCCACCGAGGGGCCGATCGGCTTCTCGGCGAGGCGCGCCTGCCTGGATGCCGGGCGGGCCTTCACCACCAGCTACCACACCCGCTTTCCCGAATATGTCGCGGCGCGGCTGCCGGTGCCGGAGCGCGCGACCTACGCGCTGCTGCGGCGGTTCCACAACGCCGCGCGGGCGACGCTGGTGGCGACGCCGAGCCTGGCGCAGGAGCTTGCCGGGCGCGGCTTCACCAAGATCGCGCCATGGAGCCGCGGCGTCGATCTGGAGAACTTCTCGCCCCGGCTCAAGGTCGATCTCGACCTGCCGCGCCCGGTCTTCCTCTATGTCGGGCGGCTGGCGGTGGAGAAATCCATCGACAGCTTCCTCGCCCTCGACCTGCCGGGCAGCAAGCTCGTCGTCGGCGACGGGCCGCAGCGCGCCGAGCTGGAGGCGCGTTTTCCCGACGCCGTCTTCGCCGGGGTCGCCGAGGGCAGGGCGCTGGCGGGCATCTACGCGGCCGCCGACGTCGTCGTCTTCCCGAGCCGGACCGACACCTTCGGTCTCGTGGTGCTGGAGGCGCTCGCCTCGGGCACGCCGGTCGCCGCCTATCCGGTGACCGGGCCCATGGACATCCTCGAGGGCAGTGGCGCCGGCATCGTCGACGAGGATCTCGGCGTCGCGGCCCGCGCGGCGCTGTCGATCAACCGGGCGCGCTGCGTCGCCCATGCGAGCCGCTACACCTGGCGGCGCTCGGCGGAGATGTTTCTGGAGGCGGTACAGGGGGCGGCGGTCGACGAGCGCAGCCGCCGGCCGGCGGAGGGCCGCCGCGACGCGGTCAGGAAAAGAGCGCCTGCTTCTGCGAGGCCGTGAGCGCCGACAGATCGGTGTCGGGCAGCGCGGCGCGGGTCGCGGTGGTCACCAGCGCGCCGGTTTCGGCTTCCCGCCAGGCGGCGTCGCCTTCGTCCTCGCCTTCCGCCATTCCGGCGTCTGCGGCTTCCGCCATGCCGGCGGCTTCCAGCAATTCGTCGGCCAGCGCCTCGGCGATGTCGTCGGAAACATCGGCGGCTTCCTCGCCGGCGGAAGCGGCGGGATCCGAAACCTCGGTCTCCGCATCGTCCCCGACCGTCGCCGGGACGGCGTCGTCGTCTTCCGCGAAGAGCCGGTCGGCCATGTCCTGCGGGCTGTCGTCCTCGCCGCCGGCGAACAGCGAATCCACGTCGGCCTGGTCTATGCCCTCGCCCTCGCGCGCCGGGCCGTTCAGCAGGTGGGCGTCGGGCCTCGCGTCGGCGGACGACCGCGCGGACGCGAGCGCGCCCTCGGCGCCCCAGATCTCGACCATCGCGTCGATGCGCTTCTCGAGATACTCGACGGTCGCGACGACCTTCTGGATGCGCTGGCCGGTGAGGTCCTGGAACGAGCAACCGGTATAGAGCTCGGTCGCCTGGGCCTCGAGCTCGTCGCAGATCGCGGCGTCGCCGCCGGCCTCGCGAAGGGTCCAGGCGATCTCCTGCACCTTCTCGGCGGCGGCGAGGATCTCCGAGGTCGCCTTCTCGGTGGTGGAGACGATGGCGTGGAGCTCCATCGCCGTGTCGGTCAGCGGGCCGTGGCCCTCTCCGTCGACGGCCATGGCGGCGATCTCAGCCTTGGTTCGGGCGATGGCCGAGCTCATGTCGAGCAGGTCGACCTGCAGGCGGCCGAGGTCGAGGCCGGATTCCTGGGTTTCGATGCGGTTCTCGATGCGCGACAGCACGCCGAGCAGCATCTCGGTGTCGGCGGCGCGGTTGCGGCGGGCGAACTCGGAAAGGAACCAGCGGCCGCGCGCCGTCTCCATGACGGCGGAGCGGATCGCCTCGTAGTCTTCCGGGCTCATATCCGCGTCGGTGGCGCTGTCGCTATCCCGCATATTTTCCGGACTTTCGGTCGAAACTCATGGCGCAAAACGGCCGCATCCTATATCGGCAAAGCTTATCACGAGGTTTCCCCCGCGATTTTCAGGCCGGGAGCGAATGAACGGGCAGGGATACGGCTGGCGTCTGTCGCTCTTCTACGGCCTGCTGTTCACCACGCTCGGCATTCACCTTCCCTATCTGCCGCTATGGCTTGCCGCGAACGGTCTCTCGGCCACCGAGATTAGCCTGATTCTCGCCGTTCCGGTCATCATGCGGGTGGTCGCGACGCCATTGCTCGCCGGCCTCGCCGACACCGGCTTCGGCAGGCGGCGGGCGCTCGCCGCCTACGCGGCGGCGACGGCGGCGCTGTTCGCCGTGATGGCCCTGCAGCACGGCTTCGCGGCCATCCTGCTGCTCGCCGCCGCCTACGCCGCCTTTCTCGGGCCGCTGATGCCGATCACCGAGGCGGTGGCGATGCGCGGGGTGCGGCTCTACCGCCTCGACTACGGGCGGATGCGGCTGTGGGGATCGGCGACCTTCATCGCCGCCAATTTCGCCGGCGGCCTGGCGATCAGTGCGAAGGGAGCCGGCGTCGTCGTCTGGATGCTGGCCGCCGCCGCCGGGGCGATGGCGGTCGCCGCGCTCCTGCTGCCGCGGGACGAGGAGGCGGCGGCGCCGGTGCGGCGTCCGGGCCTCTCGCACTGGCACCTGCCGCGCGCGGTGGTGCCGGTGGTGCTGGCCTCGGCGCTCATCCAGTCGAGCCACGCGGCCTATTACGGCTTCGGCTCGCTGAACTTCCGCGCCGAAGGCTATGGCGGCGTCGCCATCGGCGCCTTCTGGGCCATCGGCGTCGCCGCCGAGATCGCCTTCTTCTACGCCGTCGGGCGCTCGCGCTTCGCGTCGCGGCCGAGGCCGCTGCTGATCGCCGGCGGGCTCGCGGCGCTGGTGCGCTGGCCGCTGATGGCGCTGCCGCTTTCGGCCGTCCCGCTCGGCCTCGTGCAGACCCTGCACGCGCTGACCTTCGCGGCGACCCACTACGCGGCGATCCGCGAGATCGGCGCGCGGGTGCCCGAAGCCCGCGCGGCGGCCGTGCAGGCGATGAGCTTCACCGTCAACGGCGTCGCGATGAGCCTCGCCATGCTCGCCGTCGGCCCGCTCTACGGGGCCTATGGCGCGGCGGCCTATCTGGCGGCGGCGCTGCCGGCGCTCTGCGGCCTCGGGCTCGCCGCCTTCGCCTTCTCCTCAGCCCCAGAGGGCGGGTGAGGGCGGGGCGATCACCGAACCGTCGAAGACGAGGCCGGGGTCGCGGTCCCTCGCCAGCAGCAGCGGCCCGTCGAGATCGACATAGTCGGCGTCCTGGGCGGCGAGGAAGGCCGGGGCCATCGACAATGAGGTCGACAGCATGCAGCCGACGAAGATCTTCAGCCCGGCGTGGCGGGCGGCCGCCTTCATGGCCAGCGCCTCGGTGAGGCCGCCGGTCTTGTCGAGCTTGATGTTGGCGATGTCGTAGCGGCCGATGAGGTGCTCCAGCGTCGCCAAATCGTGCGCGCTCTCGTCGGCGCAGATCGGGACCGGGTGGGCGATGTCGGAGAGCATCGCGTCCTCGCCGGCGGGCAGCGGCTGCTCGACCATCTCGACGTCCAGCCTGCGGGCGGCGTCGAGGCAGTCGGCGAGCTGGCCGTGGTGCCAGCCCTCATTGGCGTCGACGACGAGGCGGGTGTGTGGAGCCGCGGCGCGGATCGCCTCGAGGCGCTCGATGTCGCCCTCGGGGCCGCCGAGCTTGATCTTGAGGAGTGGGCGATGGGCGGCCCTGGCGGCGGCCTCCGCCATCTTCTCCGCGCTGTCGAGGCTGATCGTGTAGACGGTCGTCAGCGGCTTCAGCCCGTCGAGGCCGGCGGTGCGCCAGGCCGGCGTCCCGGTCTTCTTGGCGTGCAGGTCCCAGAGCGCCGCGTCGAGCGCGTTGCGCGCCGCGCCCGCCGGCAGCAGCATCTGCAGATCGTTGCGCGTCAGCCCGCCGGCGATGGCCGGCGCGTGCGCCTCGATGGCCGACTTCACGCCTTCCGGGGTCTCGCCGTAGCGGGGGTAGGGCCGGCATTCGCCGCGCCCGACATGGCCGCCGTCCTCGATGGTGGCGACGACGACGACGACCTCGCTGACGCTGCCGCGCGAGATGGTGAAGCTGCCGGCGACCGGCCAGCTCTCGATGGTGACGGTCAGCCGCGGCGCCATCAGCCGGGGAACTCCGCCTGGAGGCGGTCGACGATCGAGCCGAGGCCGAAGCGGACAGGATCGCTGGCCGGCAGCGAATATTTCGCCTCCGCCTCGGCGAGCCATTTGCGCGCCGCCGCCTCGTCCAGCGCCGCGGTGTTCACGGCGAGGCCGACGCAGCGGATGTCGGGGTTGGTCAGCCGGCCGTGGCGCACGGTCAGCTCGATCACGTCCTCGATGCGGGCGATGGGGGTCTCGACATTGCGCATGCGGGTGCGGGTCGGCTCGTGGCAGACGACGAAGGCGTCGGGCTGCGAGCCGTGCAGCAGGCCGAGGGTGACGCCGGCGAAGGAGGGGTGGAAAAGCGAGCCCTGGCCCTCGACCACGTCCCAGTGATCGGGATCGTTGGCGGGGGTGAGCCACTCCGCCGCGCCGGCGATGAAGTCGGCGACCACCGCGTCGATGGCGACGCCGCGCCCGGAGATGAAGACGCCGGTCTGGCCGGTGGCGCAGAAATCGGCGTTCATGCCGCGCCCGCGCATCTCCTTCTCGAGCGCCAGGGCGGTGTATTTCTTGCCGATGGAGCAGTCGGTGCCGACGGTGAGGATGCGCTTTCCGGGGCGCCTGGTGCCCTTGCCGGTGGCGAATTTCTGGGTCGTGTGGCGCACGTCGAAGAGCTGGCGCCCGCCGGCGGCTGCTGCTTCCGCGATGGCGGGAATCTCGCCGAGCCTCTGGTGCAGGCCGCTGGCGACGTCGAGGCCGGCGTTGAGCGCCTCGACGATGGTCTCGACCCAGTGGTCGGGGAGCTGCCCGCCGGGGTTCACGACGCCGATGACGAGCGTCCGCGCGCCGGCGGTCGCGGCCTCGGCGATGCCCATGTCGGGGAGCTTCAGGTCGGTCTTGCAGCCGGGCAGGCGGAGCTGTCCGAGGCACCATTCGCGGCGCCAGTCGACGATTCCGAAGGCGGTCTTGGCGGCCAGCGCATCGGGCACGTCGCCCAGGAACATCAGGTAGGGATTGCGAATTTCCATGGGTTCTGACGCCTCCGGGTGCCGAGATATTGCCGCGCGTCGCGGATTGCCCATGCTCCTATATTGAGGCACAAGAGCGGGCAAGGGCCACCGGCTGCGGGCCTGGCCTTACGGGAGAGCATGCCTTTGGCGAAGGCGGGGAGCATCGACACCGTTGCCGAGGACGGCTCGCATATCGTCGCGAGCGGCCTTTGGAAGACGTTCGCCGCCGGCGGGCTGGAAAAGCCCGTGGAGGAGGCGGAAGCGACGATCGCGCGCGGCGGCGGCGCGGTCACCATCGACGCGACGCGGATCGAGGCGATGGACGTCGCCGGCGCGTGGCTGATCCACCGCCTCGTCAAGGCGGCCGAGACCGCCGGGCGCGAGACGCGCATCGTCGGGCTGACGAGGTCGCGCCGGGTGCTGCTCGACGAGGTCTCCGAGCACGACAGGCCGCCGGCGCCGCCGCGCGCCGAGAAACCCTATCTGATGCGCATGCTGGGCGATGTCGGCACGACGATGATCGGGGCCGGGCGCGACCTCGTGGAGCTGCTCGGCCTGCTCGGCTACACGGTCAACGCGCTGTTCCGGCTGATCGCCAACCCGACGCGCCTGCGGCCCATCGCGGTGATGCACCATCTCGAGCATGTCGGCGTCAGGGCGATCCCGATCATCTCGCTGATCTCGGCGGCCATCGGCGCCATCATCGCGCAGCAGGGCGCGTTCCAGCTCCGCCAGTTCGGCGCCGAGACCTTCTCGGTCAACCTGGTGGCGATCCTCGTGCTGCGCGAGGTCGGGTTGCTGATCACCTCGATCATGGTGGCGGGGCGCTCGGGAAGCGCCTTCACCGCCGAGATCGGCTCGATGAAGATGCGCGAGGAGATCGACGCCATGCGCGTGCTGGCGCTCGACCCGATCGAGGTGCTGGTGGTGCCGCGCGTCATCGCGCTGATGATCGCGCTGCCCGTGCTCACGGTGCTGTCGGACTTCACGGCGTTGTTCGGCGCGGGGCTGGTCTCCTGGGTCTATATCGACATGCCGCCGGAGGCCTACATCAACTATCTGCGCGGCGCGGTGGCCGAGAACACCTTCTGGGTCGGCCTCATCAAGGCGCCCTTCATGGCGCTGATCATCGGGCTGATCGCCTGCCGCGAGGGCATGAATGTCGGCGGCAGCGCGGAATCGCTCGGCCGGCAGACGACCTCGGCGGTGGTCAAGTCGATCTTCGTGGTGATCATCCTCGACGGCCTGTTCGCCATGTTCTTCTCGGCGATCAAGTACTGAGGGCCGGCGCGGTGAAGAAGGTCCACGAAGGAGTCGCCATACGCTGCCGCAACATCACCGTGGCGTTCGGCGAGAAGAAGGTCCTCGACGGGCTCGATCTCGACGTGCCGCGCGGCGCGGTGCTCGGCTTCGTCGGCGCGTCGGGCGCCGGCAAGTCGGTGCTGATGCGCACCATCCTCGGCCTGGTGCCGAAGCAGTCGGGCACCGTGGAGGTGCTCGACGTCGACGTCGACGTGGCGGAGGAGCCGCACCGCGCCAGTGTCGAGCGGCAGATGGGCGTGCTGTTCCAGCACGGCGCGCTGTTCTCCTCGCTGAGCGTGCGCCAGAACATCCAGGCGCCGATGCGCGAGCATCTCGACATGCCCGATCGGCTGATGAACGAGCTCGCGGATCTCAAGATCGCCATGGTCGGCCTGCAGCCTGACGCCGGCGACAAGTTCCCGAGCGAATTGTCGGGCGGCATGATCAAGCGCGCCGCGCTGGCCCGCGCGCTGGCGCTCGACCCGAAGATCGTCTTCCTCGACGAGCCGACCTCGGGCCTCGACCCCATCGGCGCCGCCGAATTCGACGAGCTGATCGCGAAACTGTCGCAGACTATGGGTTTGACCGTGTTCATGGTAACCCATGATCTGGACAGTCTGCTCTCCACCTGCACGCATATCGCGGCGCTCGGCCGCGGCAAGATTCTCGTGATGGGAGAGCCGGCGGAGGTGATGGCATTCGACGACCCCTGGATTAACCGCTATTTTCACGGCGCGCGGGCGCGCGCTGTGCTAGGTGGTGCGGCAGCCAGGTCCGGAGCAGGCTGAACGGCATGGAAACAAAGGCAAATCCCGTCGTTGTCGGCATCTTCACGCTCGCCGCGATCGTCGCCGCGTTCACCTTCATCTATTGGCTCGGGCGCTATGGCGAGCAGGGCGAGCTGACCGGCTACCGCGTCGTCTTCACCGACGACGTGTCGGGGCTCAGCGAAGGTAGCCCGGTGCTCTTCAACGGCATCAAGGTGGGGCAGGTCGGGCGCATCACGCTGGCGCCGCACGATCCGACCCAGGTCATCGCCAATATCCGCATCTCCGCCAGCATCCCGGTGAATGTCGACACGACGGCGCAGTTGCAGGCGCAGGGCATCACCGGCGGCTCGGTGCTGATGCTGCGGTCGGGCAGGGCCAACGCGCCGCGGCTCAGCGAGGCCTGGGGCGATCCCGACACCGCGCCGCTGATCTTCGCCGAGCGCTCGGGCTTCCAGAACCTGATGGAGGGCGCGCAGAAGCTGCTCACGCGGGTCGACGACGTCGCCCAGCGCATCGACCGCCTGATCTCCGTCAACGAGACGGCGGTGACGCGCACGATCACCAATGTCGAGAGCTTCTCGCAGGCGCTCGCCGAGCGTTCCGATTCCGTCGGCAAGCTCATCGACGACGCGGCCGAGGCGGCGCGCGGCATCGCCGTGCTGTCGAAGCGGCTGGAGCCCGTCGCGGTGCGCCTGGAAGGGCTGATCTCGGCGATCAACCCGGAGGATGTCGGCAAGACGTTGGCCAATCTGCGCGAGTTCTCTGACACGGTGGCCGGCAAGAAGGACCAGTTCTCGGTCTTCATGGACGAGGCGTCCTCGGCCGCCACGCGGCTTAACGCGCTGGCCGAGCAGCTTCGCGTCGCCGGCGAGGATGTCGGCAAGTTCGCCAAGGCGCTCGATTCCGACCAGATGACGCGAACGCTGACCAATGTCGAGACCTTCACCACCTCGCTTTCGGAGAAGTCGGAGAAGGTCGAGCAGTTCATCGACGACGCGGCGGCCATCGCCAAGCAGCTTCGCGGCACCTCGGAGCGCATCGACACGCTGGTGGCGCGCGTCGACACGATGGTCGGCAAGGATGGCGACGGGTTCATCCAGAACCTGAGCGAGACGGCCAAGAGCTTCCGCACGCTGGCCGACAACCTCAATGCGCGCCTCGACGTCATCAGCGCCGACATCCAGCGCTTCTCGGGCAGGGGGCTGCGCGACGTCGAGGCCTTCGTCTCGGAAGGGCGTCGGGCGTTGTCCAGCATCGAGCGGGTGCTGACCGAGTTCGAGCGCAATCCCAGCCGCTTCATCCTGCAGGGTGGCTCGAACGTCAGGGAATACAACGCGCGCAGATGAAGCGGATTTGTGCTATGTGCGTTTGGAATTTCGGGGGCCGGCGCGAAGACCGGCACTGAATCGCGTACGGGATAAGACAGGGCAGCGGGTTCATGCGAGGCTTCGTAACCATCGTCACCGGTGTGACGCTCGCCCTGCTGCTTGCCGGGTGCAGCGCGATTGTCGGCGGCGGCAAGGCGCCGCAGACCTACGACCTCTCGGCGCCCACCGAATTCGGCAATATCGGCGGCTCTAGCGCGCAGATTCTCGTGCCCGTGGCGACCGCGGTCGCCTCTCTCGACACCGAGCGGATCGTCGTGCGCCCGTCGGGCTCGGAGATCACCTATCTGGGCGACGCCCAGTGGAGCGACCGCCTGCCGAAGCTGCTGCAGGCGAGGCTGGTGGAATCCTTCGAGCGCTCCGGCAGGGTGGGCCGCGTCGGCCGGCCGGGCGAGGGGCTCGTCGCCGACTACCAGATCCTCACCGAGATCCGCGCCTTCGAGGCGGAGCCCTCGACCGGGCTCGCGCGCTCGGAGATCTCGGTGCGCATCGTCAACGACCGCAACGGCCGCATCGTCGCCTCGAAGACCTTCGTCAACGAGGCGGTGCTGGCCGGTTCCGGGCACGGCTCGATCATATCCGGGCTCGACGCGGCGATGCGCGAGGCGCTGCACGACATCGTCGCCTGGACGCTGGCGCGCATCTGATCCGCTCCGGCTTTCCCCGGCCTATACCGAGCGCGTGATCCCGCCGTCGACGCGGATGTTCTGGCCGGTGATGTAGCCGGCGCCGTCGGAGACCAGGAACGCCGCGGTTTCGGCGATCTCCCCGACATGGCCGTAACGGCGCATCGGGATGCGGGCAACCAACTCGTCATTCGCCGGAAAGCTGTCGATGAAGCCCGGCAGGATGTTGTTCATGCGGATGTTGTCGGCGGCGTAGCGGTCGGCGAAGAGCTTGGTGAAGGCGGCGAGCGCCGCGCGGAAGGCCGCCGACGTCGGAAAGGCCGGCTCCGGCTCGAAGGTGGCGAAGGTCGAGATATTGACGATGGCGCCGGATTTGCGCGCCAGCATGTGCGGCGTCACCAGCCGGGCTGGGCGCACGGCGCTCAGCATGTAGACGTCGAGGCCGCGGTGCCAGTCCTCGTCGGTCAGCTCGAGGATCGGCGCGCGGGGGCCGTGGCCGGCGGAGTTGACCAGCGCGTCGATGCGGCCCCAGCGCTCCATGGTCGCGTCGACCAGCCGCGCGATGTCGGCCTCGTTGTCGTTGGAGCCGGTGACGCCGATGCCGCCGAGTTCGTTCGCCAGCGCCTCGCCGCGCCCCGAGGGCGACATGACGGCGACCCTGTAGCCGCGCCCTGCGAGCTCGCGGACGATCGCCGCGCCCATGCCGCTGCCGCCCGCCGTGACGATGGCGACCTTTTCCCCGCTCATGGTTCTCCTTGCCTCCCTGAATGCGAAAGGCCGCCCGAAGGCGGCCTTTCTGGATCTTGCGTCCTGCGTCCGCCGGTTACAACGGCCGGCCCGCCGCGTCCGCCAGCAGCGAGTATACCTTGCTCGGCTCCGAGGTCAGGTACATCTGCCGCAGCTTGCCGTCGCGGTCGTTGCGGGCGATGTCGGCCAGCAGGTTCTCGAAGCCGTCGAGATAGTTGTCGACGGCCTTGCGGGTCTCCGCGTCGGCGCGGTAGCGGCGGCGGATGTTCTCGACGATGCCGCGGTCGCGCTGGGCGTAGAGTCGGCGCACGAAGATGTCCTGCTCGCCGCCGCGGTAGCGCTTGTAGAGGTCGGCGAAGCCGGGATCGTTGATCGCCCGGACGATGTCGACGGCGATGGCGTTGATCGATTCCATCACATGCGCCGGGTTGCGCGGCGCCTCGGCGCGCTGCGGCTTGGCGGCGCCCTCGTTCTCGGCGGCGCGGCCTAGCAGGTCGGACATCGACCAGCGGTCGGCGCCGGCGTCGGCGGTGGCGGGCTCGCGGCGCGCCGGCTCGCGGGCCGGCTGCGGCGCGGGCGTGCGGGCACGCTCGGGCTCGCGCGCCGGGGCAGGGGCCTCACGCGCGGGACGCGCCGGGGCGGCGGCCTGCCGGCGGTTGTCGCCGCGCGACACGTCGAGACCGCCGCCATGGCGGGTGACGATGTCGCTGAGGTCGTTCAGCGCCTTGATCTGATCGGCGACGGCGCGGCGCATGGCGGCCGCATTCTCCTGCGTCTCGCGGGGCAGCTCGAAGGCGCCGCGGCGCAGCTCGGCGCGGGTCGCGTCGAGCTCCAGCGCGATCTCCTTGGCGGCCTCGCGCATCTCGTCGCCGGCGTTGGAGAACTGCCCCATGGCCTTGGCGATGATGCCGCCGAGGTCGTCGCCGAGACGGGCGAAGTGCTGCTCGAGCTGCGCGGCGGTGCGCTGGCTCTCGTCGGTGGCGACGGCCCGCATGTCGGCGATGCGCGCGCTGACCTGGCGGAACTGGTCCTCCAGCTCCTTGGCGGCGCGCTTGCCGTCCTCGCTGGCGTGGCCGCGAAGCTCGGCGACCCGCTCGATGCCCTCGCGGAACTGCTCCTCGAGCAGCTCGGCGGCGCGGCGGCCTTCCTCGTTGGCGTGGCCGCGGAGCTGGGCGATGCGCTCGATGCCGGAGCGGAACTGGTCCTCGAGGAGCTGCACGGCGCGCTGGCTCTCCTCGGAGGCGTCGGCGCGAAGGTCGCCGACCCGCAGCCCGACGCGGCGGAACTGCTCCTCGAGCTCGTCGGCGGCGCGCTGCGCCTCCTCGCTGGCGCCGGCGCGAAGCTCGGCGATGCGCTGGGCGGTGCCGCGGAAATGCTGCTCCAGCTCGTCGGCGGCGCGCTGCGCCTCGCTGCCCGTGCCGGCGCGAAGCTCGGCGAGGCGATGGGTGGTGTCGCGGAACTGCTGCTCGAGCTCCTCGGCGAGGCGCTGGGCGTCCTCGCTGACATTGCCGCGAAGCTCGCCGATGCGCTCGTTGACGAGGCGGAACTGGTCCTCGACCATCTCGACGGTGCGGCGGCTCTCGGCCGATGCGGCGTCGTGCATCTGGCTGAGGCGGGTCGTGACCTCGCTGGTCGAGGACTGCGCCATCTGCTCCAGCGCGTCGCGCAGCTCGTTGACGGCACCGCGCATCTGCTCCATGCGGCCGGCGACGGCGTCGGTCGACTGCGCGGCGCTCTCGGAGATCGCGGCGGCGACCTCCTCGGAAGCGCGGCGGAGCACCTCGATCTCGCGATAGACCTCGTTGGCGGCGCCGCTGGCCTTCTGGTCGATGGCGCGGCCGATCTCGTCGGCGGCGACGCGCAGCTCCTCGAGGCGGCTGAGGGCGGTGCTGCTCATCTGCTCGGCGCGGCTGTCGGACTCGCCGGCGATGTCGCCGATCAGATTGCGCATGCGGTCGCACTCGGCGATGACGCGCTCGGAGGCGGCGGCCGCCTTCTCGCCGAGCAGGTCGGCGATGGCGCCGGCGCGGGTCTCGGCGGCGGCCAGCGAATCCTCGATCAGGCCGCTGCAGGTCTGCAGCAGGCGGTCGATCTCGGTCGCCTTGGCGACGAGGGTGCCGGTCAGCTCGTCGAGGCGCTCGCGGCGGGCGTCGATGGTGGCGTCGATATTGGCGCTGAGCTCGCCGGCGTTGGAGACGGTCTTGGCCAGCGTCTCGTTCTGGTACTCAAAGCGCGAGGTGAGGTTGGTGACGTCCTCGAACACCGCGCGCGAGGCATCGGTGAGCTGGCTGATCTGGCCGGTGATCTTCTCGCTGATCGCGCCGACGTCGGCGCCGTTGCGCTCCATGAGGGTGCGGAACTCGCCGATGCGCTCGCCGAGCGTCTTCTCCACCGTCTGCAGGTTGGTGGCGGCGCCGGCGAGAACGTCGCGGAGCAGGCCGTTGGCGTTGCCGAGCCGGGTCAGGATCGACTCGATGGTGGCCGACAGCTTGCCGTTGGTCTCGCGCATCTCCTCGATCATGCGCTTGCCGTGCGTCTCGACGGCCTGGAAGACGGTGTCGCCGGATTCCTCGATCGACTTGGTGATGTCGATGCCCTGCTGGGCGATCGACTTGGTGACCTCGGCGCCGCGGCTCTGGAGGGCGCGCGACATGGAATCGGTGGCGTGGTCGAGAACCTTCTCGAGATCCTCGCCGCGGCCGGCGATCTCGTTGACGAGCTTGCCGCCGCGCAGGGTGAGGACCTCCTCGATCTCGCCGAAACGGGTCGAGAGCTGCTCGACGAGCTGGCTGCCGCTGCTGTCGAGGGTCGCGCGAATCTCGGCGATGCGCTCGCCGACCGACTGGTTGAAGGTGCCGGACTGCTGCTCGAGGGTGACGTGGATGTCGCGGGCGCGCTCGTCGAGCCCGCGGATGATGTTGCCGACGCCCTCGCCGAGGGTCGAGTCGAGCTCGCGGGCGCGGTTGGCGACGAGGTCGATGAACTTGCCCGAGCGGGTGTCCAGGGTCTCGGCGATGGCGTCCACGCGCTGGCCGAGCATGTCGTTCAGCGTCATGGTGCGGCTGTCGAAGATGTCGGCGATCTCGTTGCCGCGCTGGCCGAGATGC
>JBFWXZ010000049.1:0-18061 GCA_050186955.1 Flavobacteriaceae bacterium | reverse complement strand
AGGCGCACCGCCGCCTGCCGGAAGGCGACCTCGTCGGCCTGGCTCAGCCGCTCGAACGCCTCCAGGCCCAGCATGTCGAGGCCGATGCGGTTCTTGCGCAGCACCGCCTCGCCGGCGACCAGCGGCAGCGGCTTGCCGGTGAGCACGACGTAGAGCGAGGGAGCACCGGGGAAATGCACCGACTTGCGGTTCACCCAGATGCCGCCGACCCGCTCGCGGCGGCGCGCCACCAGCGTCTCGCGCGGGCCCCGCAGCACGACGACGATGTCGTAGCCGGCGCGGCGCGCGACCGTCTGCGCGTCGCGCTCGATGGAGCCGAGGATGGCGATGCCGGCGCCGGAGAAGTTCGAGGTGACGGCGATGTCGTCGCTCGAAACGGCGATGACGAGCCGCTCGGCAAGCGCCGGGCGCGCGAACGCCGAAAGGGCGAGGATGGCGAGGGCGAGGCGCAGCACGGTCATGGTCAGCGCCTCATGACCGCGATGGAGAAGATGTCGGCGGGGCTCGCCGTCATCTCGTAGAGGATGCGGATGCAGACGACGAGGACCAGCAGCGCCAGCAGGGCGCGCAACTGCTCGCCGCGCAGCCGCTGGCCTGCCTGGGCGCCGAACTGCGCGCCGATGACGCCGCCGACCATGAGGATGAACGCCAGCACCACGTCGACCGTGCCGTTGGCGGTCGCGTGCAGCACGGTGGTGATCGCGGTCACGAAGATGATCTGGAACAGCGAGGTGCCGATGACGACGTTGGTCGGCACGCGCAGCAGATAGATCATCGCCGGCACCATGATGAAGCCGCCGCCAACGCCCATGATGGCGGCGAGCACGCCGACCAGCGCGCCGACCACCAGCACCGGGATGACGCTGATATAGAGCCGCGAGCGCTTGAAGCGGACCTTGCCCGGCAGGCCGTGCACCCACAGGTGCTGGCCCGGCTTCCTGAGCGTCGCCGTCTTGCCGACACGGATGCGCTGCATGGCGCGCACGCTCTCGATCAGCATCAGCGCGCCGATGCTGCCGAGGAAGATCGCGTAGGCGAGCGAGACGGTGAGATCGAGCTGGCCGCTCTCGCGCAGGATCTTGAACAGCCAGACGCCGAAGGCCGAGCCGACGATACCGCCGGCGAGCAGCATCAGCCCGAGCCCGAAATCGATGGACTTGCGCCGCCAGTGGGCGAGCGCGCCGGAGACCGACGAGGCGATGACCTGGTTCGATCCGGTCGCCACCGCGACCGCCGGCGGCACGCCGGTGAAGATCAGCAGCGGCGTGATGAGGAAGCCGCCGCCGACGCCGAACAGGCCGGAGAGGAAACCGACGGCCGCGCCCATGCCGAACAACATGGCCATGTTGACCGTGATTTCGGCGATCGGGAGATAGATTTCCATGGCGCGCGCGGGTTCCGGCAACCTACCGTCGGGAAGCTCGACCGGGAGCGCCTGGAAAAGCCGGCGTGGCGGTCAGCCGTAACCCCGATGCAACAATACCCTGCCCGACGCCGTGTCAAGACCGCGACGGGCGCGCGAAACGTCAGCCGGCGGCGCGGCGCAGCGCGTCGATCAGGAACGGGTCGATGCCACCGGTTTCGGCCATGCCCTTCTCGCGCTGGAAGGCGCGGATGGCGTCGCGGGTGCGCGGGCCGCTCATGCCGTCGGCCGGGCCCACATCGTAGCCGATCCGGTTGAGCAGTTCCTGCGCCTCGCGGGTCGCGGCGCTGTTGTCCATCGGGATCGAGGCGGTGGTGTCGCCGGTCCAGCCGCCAGTGCCGCCGGAGGTCGCGTTGGCGAGCTCGTCGAGCGGCTCGGCCTTCCAGCTCGCGGCCGCGAGCTTGGCCTGGGCGACGGTCTGCGGGTCCATGCGGCGGGCCAGCTCGTCGGCCTTGGCGGCGGCCTCGCTGTCGCCGGCGGCGCCGGCGACGGTGAACCACTTGTAGGATTCGCGCAGGTCCTGCTCGACGCCCATGCCGCGGGCGTAGAGGATCGCCAGATTGTACTGGCTGTCGCTCAGGCCGAGGTCGGCGGCGCGGCGGAACCAGCCGGCGGCGGCGGGATAGTCGGGCTTGCCGCCGGAATTGTCGGCGAGCAGCACCGCGAGATTGTGCATCGCCTTGCGGTTGCCCTGCTCGGCGGCGCGCTCGTACCAGAGCTTGGCGAGCGAGATGTCGCGGGCGACCCCGTTGCCCTTCTCGAACATGCCGCCAAGGCGGAACTGAGCCGGCGCATGACCCTGCGCGGCGGCGAGCTGGAACCATTTGGCGGCCGCCTTGAGGTCCTGCGGGACGTCGCGGGCGTCGGCATAGCGGGCGGCGATCTCGTAGCGCGCCAGCGGGTCGCCGTCGATCGCGGCCTGGCGCAGCGACGGCGGGAAGGCTTCCGGCAGGTCGGGCAGCGCCTCGGCGACCGGCTCAGCCGCCGGCGCGGCCTCGGGCTCGGCCCGCTGGCCGGCCTGGGCGAGCGAGGCGGCCGGCGCGGGGATCGCGCTCGTGGTGATCTTGCGCGGCTGGTCGGCGGGCTCGACGGCGGACTGCTTCGCCGGCTCGGCGGCGGGCGGCGCGCTCTCGGAGGCGGGCGCCTTCTGCGGCGTCGCCTTCGGCGCGGGATCGGAGGCCGGGGCGGAAGCGGTCGGGGCCGGCGCCAGCAGCATGCGCGAGACGCTCTTGTAGCCGTACCAGGCGCCGCAGGCGATGATCAGCGCGACCGCGCCATAGACGGCGACCTTGCTCGATTTGCCGCCTTCTGCCCCGGGCATCTTCGGGGCTTCGGGAACCGCGTCGCCGGCGAGGCCCTGGGCATTGGACTTCTTGCGGCGCAGCAGGCGGGCCAGCCCCTTGGGCGGGGAATCGAGGTCGTCGGCCGCGGTTTCGACCGCCGCCTGGCGGGCGGCGCGGCGCGCCGCGGCGATGAAGTCGGTCTTGTCGTCACCGGCGGGCTTGTCGGCCCCGGCGTCGCTTTCCAGTCCCGGTATCCCCGTGCGCGGGGTGCGCGGCGGGATCGGCATGTCGTCGCCGAGACCGATGGACGGCTCGATCTTCGCCGGCTCCGCCTTCTGCTTCCTGGCGACGGGCGCACCCTCGAGACCGGGCGCGGGGGGAACCGGCTGCGGCTCCGCATGCTCAAGAGCTTCCTCTCGCCGGGCCGGCATTTCCGGCTCCGGCACGTCACGCTCCCGCATATCCTGCGGCTCCATCGCGGCGCGGCTCGCCACGGAGCGCGCCGTGGCCGCCTCGGCGGCGGGATCGGCGCGGCGCGGCTGGGCCACCACGTCGTCGACCTCGCGCTCCAGATAGGACAGGCGGTCGACGATCTTGCGCAGCGTGTCGTGGACGGCTTCCAGCGTGTCCTGGGTGCGCCGGTCGGACTGGTCGGCGGACTGGCGAAGCTGCCGGATCTCATTCTGCAGCGCCTGGATGAGCGCCTGATCGGGAGCGGAGCCCGGCGTCGCCGACGCCATCAGCTTGCCGGCGACCGCCTCGGCGGCCTGGCGGGCCGCCTCGATGGCGTCGGAACGGCTGGCGTCGATGCGGCGCGAAAGGTCGACGAAGGCCTTTTCCAGATCGGCCGAACCGCCGGTCTCGCGGGCGCGCTCGATTTCCTCGGACAGCTTGGCGATGCGCCGCTCGACGGCCTGCAGCACGGCGGTGTCGTCGCCGCGCGCGACCCCGCCGGCGCTGGCGTCGATCTTCTCGGCAAGGGTAGCGAGATGGCGCTCGATGCCGGAGAAATCGACGCGGCCGGAAGCCGCGATGTCGGCGCGGAGCTGGGCGATCTCGTCGCGCAGGCCCGACAGCTCGGCATGTCCGGCGGTGTCGAGCCGGCCGGCGATATCGCCGATGGCGCGCTCGATGCTGGAGATGTCGGGACCCGGCGGCACCTCGGCGGCCAGCCGCTCCATGTCGCCGCGGATGGTGTCGATGGTCTGCGAGGTCGAATGGTCGATGCGCTGGGCGATGCCGTCGGCGATGCGCTCGAAGGCGCGCGCGGAATGCTCGGGAACGGCGTCGACGCGGTCGGCGACGGCGCGGATCTCGCCGACGAGGCCGTTATATTCCTCGCTGTGCTTGCCGCCCGACGAGAAGCTCTTCATGCGCTCGCCGAGGTCTTCCTTCTCCTCGGCGATGCGGTTCTCGATGCGGCTGGCGAGCGCGTCGAGACGGTCGTCGAGCGCGGTGCGGTAGGAATCGGTGGCGATCCCCAGCCCTTCCTCGAGCGAGGTCTGGCGGTCGGCGAGCTGGCGGATGGCGTCGCCGAGGCCGTTGATCGGCGCGGGATCGGCATAGGCCGGCGCCGGCGGCTGGGAGACGGCGGAGGCGATCTCGCTCAGGCGGCTCTCGATATGATCGAGCCGGGCGGCGTATTTGTCGCGGGTCTCGGCCGCGGCCGGCAGCGGCGGCGCCGCGACGCGCGCCCTGGGCGTGGCTTTGGGAGCAGCCTTGGGGGCGGCCTCGGGCGCGTCCCAGGCAGCGTCTTCGGCAGCGTCCCCGGCCTCGAGGCCGTCGAGAAGATCGTCGAGATCCTCCAGCGCGCCGAAATCGTCGTCGCGTCCGGAGAGGCGGTCATAGAGATCGGCGAGCGCGCGGCGGGCGCGGCGGTTGTCGCGGGCGTGGCCGCTAAGAACGTCGCGGTCGTCGTCGTCGAAATCCTCGAAGTCGTCGATGTCCTCGAAGCGCGATTCCAGGGCGGCCATGCGGCGCCTGATATCGGCGAGCAGCGCCGCGTCGCTTCCCTTGCCGACGGGGCGCTCGGCGCGGGAAATCTCGCGCAGGGTGCGGGTCAGCAGGGCGCGCAGCGAATCTCCTTCGTCACGACGCGACGCCGGCCGGCGTTTGCGGTTTCGCGATGTCCACGCTGCGCTGGATGCCATTTCGTTCTCCGAGGAATCCGCGTCCGGACCCCATGTCTCTTCGACCCCGTGGCCGGCGCGCGAGAGAGAATCAAAGGCGGTTCCGCGCGGAATCCGGCTCAGCGGAGCGTTAACGATCGTGGTAAAGAAGTGGTTAAGGCCTTCACGCGGGAGAGGCCGCGGACGGGCTTGCGCGGAAGCCAGAATACGGGCATTATGACCTTACCTTAACGTAATGTACGTCACCCCGATCAACGCCGGTTACGATGATCATCGCCAATGTGATGGGCGCCGAGTTGAAATTAACGCGAGCGTCAACTAATTCCCCCGGCCAATCGGTTTGGGAGAAAAACCAATGAACGACACCACCTCCGGCCTGTCCCAGGCCATCCTCAACTCGGCCGTCGACGGCAAGTCGGCGGTCCCCGGCCACCAGACGGTCTTCACCATCGGCGATCTGGCGCGCGAATTCGACGTGACGCTCCGCGCCCTGCGTTTCTACGAGGATCGCGGCCTGCTGAATCCGCGCCGCGACGGCATGACGCGGCTCTACAGCCGCCGCGACCGGGCGCGGCTGAAGCTCATCCTGATGGGCAAGAAGGTCGGCTTCCCGCTCACCGACATCCGGGAAATGCTGGATCTCTACGATTTGCGCGACGGCCAGGTGACGCAGCTGCGCGTGTCGCTGACGAAGTTCCGCGAGCAGGTGGCGCGGCTGCGCGAGCAGAAGGCCGAAATTGATACCGCCATCTCGGAACTGACGCGGACTTGCGATATTGTCGAAGGCATCCTGAAGGAGAAGGAAGCGCAGCCGAACTGACTTTACCTTTACGTTAAGGTCATGTAAGTAGCGTGGCGGCGGGCGGCCAACGGCCCGCACCATTCCCGTTCCGCCGGCGGCGGCGCCGGCGCACGGCAAGCGCACGAGGGAGGCAGCTTCATGCCCAGCTACAAGGCGCCGGTCGCCGACGTTCTCTTCCTGCTCAACGACGTCTTCCGCATCGAGCGCTACGGCAACCTGCCGGGCTTCTCCGACGCCTCTCCCGACATCGTCGAGGCGATCCTCGAGGAAGGCGGGAAGTTCTGCGAGGAGACGCTGGCGCCGCTGAACCAGGTGGGCGACCGACAGGGCTGCAAGCGCGCCGACGACGGCAGCGTCACCACTCCCGACGGCTTCAAGGACGCCTACGAGACCTACAAGCAGGGCGGCTGGATCGGCCTGTCGATGCCGCCGGAGTTCGGCGGCCAGGGCCTGCCGCAGACGCTGAACGCGGTCATGCAGGAATTCATCTCCTCGGCCAACCTCGCCTGGGGCATGTATCCCGGCTTGTCGCAGGGCGCCTTCGCGGCGCTGCTGACCCACGCCAATGACGAGATCAAGCAGACCTACCTGCCGAAGATGGCGGAGGGCGTGTGGTCGGGCACGATGAACCTGACCGAGCCGCATTGCGGCACCGATCTCGGCCTGCTGCGCACCAAGGCGGTGCCGCAGAAGGACGGCTCCTACAAGATCAGCGGCCAGAAGATCTTCATCTCGGCGGGCGAGCACGACCTGACCGACAACATCGTCCACCTCGTGCTGGCGCGCATAGAGGGCGCGCCGGAGGGAACCAAGGGCATCTCGCTCTTCGTGGTGCCGAAATTCCTGCCCGACGCCGACAACAATCCCGGCGAGCGCAACGCGGTCTCCTGCGGCAATATCGAGGAGAAGATGGGCATTCACGGCAACTCGACCTGCGTCATGAACTATGACGGGGCGACGGGCTGGCTCGTCGGCGAGGAGAATCGCGGCCTCAACGCCATGTTCGTGATGATGAACGAGGCGCGGCTGGCGGTCGGCGTGCAGGGCCTCGGCCAGTCCATCGTCGCCTATCAGAACGCCGTCACCTACGCCCGCGAGCGCCTGCAGGGCCGGGCGCTGACGGGACCGAAGAACCCCGACGGCAAGGCTGACCCGATCATCGTGCATCCCGACGTGCGCCGGGTGCTGATGACGATCCGCTCCTTCAACGAGGCGGCGCGCGCGCTTGCCCTCTACACGGCGCTGCGCGCCGACGTGCTGCACCGCTCCGCCGACGACAAGGAAAAGCAGACGGCGGAGGATTTCCTCAGCCTGCTGACGCCGGTCATCAAGGGTGTCTTCACCGACAAGGGCTTCGACAACACGGTGATGGCGCAACAGATGTACGGCGGCCACGGCTACATCGCCGAATGGGGCATGGAGCAGTTCGTCCGCGACGCCCGCATCACCATGATCTACGAGGGCGCCAACGGCATCCAGGCGCTGGACCTCGTCGGCCGCAAGCTCGGCCGCGACGGCGGCCGCGCGGTGATGGCCTTCTTCAAGGAAGTCGGCGACTTCATCGCCGAGAACAAGGACAGGGAAGCCCTCGCGCCCTTCACCAAGAGCCTCAAGAGCGGCCTTGACCATCTGCAGGCGGCGACCATGTGGTTCATGCAGAACGCCATGCAGAAGCCCGACAATGCCGGCGCCGGCTCGACCGACTACATGCATCTCTTCGGCCTCGTGGCGCTCGGCTACATGTGGGGCCGCATGGCGGCCGTCTCGGCGGAGAAGCTGGAGGCCGGCGCGGACAAGGATTTCCACGAGACCAAGCTGGCGACCGGACGCTTCTTCATGGAGCGCCTGATGCCGGAGACGGGCGCCCATCTCGCCCGCATCCAGACCGGCTCCGACAGCATGATGGCGCTGCCGGCGGAGGCGTTCTG
This sequence comes from Flavobacteriaceae bacterium, assembly GCA_050186955.1. Lineage (GTDB taxonomy): Bacteria > Pseudomonadota > Alphaproteobacteria > Rhizobiales > Tepidamorphaceae > JACKJP01. The sequence goes on along the minus strand of JBFWXZ010000049.1, from coordinate 10,496 downwards.
ACCGGCCGGCCATAGGGGAGGGAAGACACCGATGAGCGCACTCGACGTCGCCGCGCCGGCCTGGATGAACGACGAGCTGGAGATGCTCGCCGAGCATGCCGGGCGCTTCATGGAGCGCGAGCTGGTTCCCGATTTCGACAAGTGGGTCGAGGACGGCATCGTGCCGCGCTCGGCCTGGGAGAAGGCGGGCGAGGCGGGACTGCTCTGCGCGGCGATGCCGGAGGAATATGGCGGCGCCGGCGGCAGCTTCGCCCACGAGTCGATCATCACCCACCAGCTCGGCATGCACGGCGTCGACCATTTCGGCATCGCCCTGCATTCGGCGATCGTCGCCCCCTACATCCTCCATCACGGCACCGAGGAGCAGAAGAAATCGCTGCTGCCGAGGCTCGCGAGCGGCGAGCTGATCGGCGCCATCGCGATGACCGAGCCAGCCGCCGGGTCCGACCTGCAGGGCGTCAGGACGACCGCCAGGAAGGACGGCAACGGCTACGTCATCTCCGGCCAGAAGACCTTCATCACCAACGGGCAGAACGCCAACCTGATCGTCGTCGTCGCCAAGACCGATCCGTCCGCCGGCGCCAAGGGAACCTCGCTGTTCCTGGTCGAGACCGACGGCGCGGACGGCTTCGAGCGCGGCCGCAACCTCGACAAGATCGGGCTTTCCGGCAACGACACCTCGGAGCTCTTCTTCAACGAGGTGCGGGTGCCCGCCGACGCCCTGCTCGGCACCGAGGAGGGCAAGGGCTTCTACCAGTTGATGAACGAGCTGCCGCAGGAGCGGCTGCTGATCGCCGTGCAGGCGATGGCGCGCATCGAGCGGGCGCTCGCCGTGACCCTCGACTACGTCAAGGAGCGCAAGGCGTTCGGCAAGGCGGTCATCGATTTCCAGAACACCCAGTTCAAGCTCGCCGAATGCAAGACCGAGGCGACCGTCGGCCGCGTCTTCACCGACCACTGCATCGCCCAGCACCTGGAAGGAAAGCTCGGCGCGGTCGAGGCCTCGATGGCGAAATACTGGACCACCGACCTGCAGTGCCGGATCATCGACGAATGCCTGCAACTGCACGGCGGCTACGGCTACATGAACGAATATCCGATCGCCCGGATGTACAAGGATGCGCGGGTCGAGCGCATCTATGGCGGCACCAACGAGATCATGAAGTTGCTGATCGCGCGCAGCCTGTGAGCGCGCCAAGCTAGACACTCAAGTTTGGAGGAAACGATGGCCGACGCATTCATCTACGATCACGTCCGCACCCCGCGCGGACGCGGCAAGAAGGACGGCAGCCTGCACGAGGTCACCGCGGTGCGGCTGGCGGGCCAGGCGCTCGAAGCGCTCCGCGACCGCAACGGCCTCGACACCAGGACCGTCGACGACGTCGTGCTCGGCTGCGTCGACCCGGTCGGCGAGGCGGGCGGCGACATCGCCCGCGCGGCGGTGTTCGGCGCCGGCTACGACAAGTCTGTGCCCGGCGTGCAGATCAACCGCTTCTGCGCCTCCGGCCTCGACGCGGTGAACTTCGCGGCCGGCGAGGTGATCTCCGGCCAGCACGAGCTGACCATCGCCGGCGGCGTGGAATCGATGAGCCGCGTCGGCATCGGCGCCTCGGGAGGCGCATGGCCGGCCGATCCGGCGATCGCCCTGCCCTCCTACTTCATGCCACAGGGCATCTCCGCCGACCTCATCGCGACGAAATACGGCTTCAGCCGCACCGACGTCGACGCCTATGCGGTGGAGAGCCAGAAGCGCGCGGCGCGCTCGTGGAAGAAGGGCTACTTCAAGAAGTCCGTGGTGCCGGTGAAGGACGTCAACGGCCTCACCATCCTCGACCACGACGAGCACATGCGCCCCGACACCACGATGCAGTCGCTCGGCGGGCTCAACGCCTCCTTCGAGCAGATCGGCGCCATGGGCGGCTTCGACGCCGTCGGCATCCAGGCGCACCCGGAAGTCGAGGCGATCACCCATGTCCATCACGCCGGCAACTCGTCCGGCATCGTCGACGGCGCGGCGGCGATCCTCATCGGCTCCAAGGCGGCCGGCAAGAAGGGCGGCTTCAAGCCGCGGGCGCGCATCAGGGCCTACGCCAATATCGGCTCGGACCCGGCGCTGATGCTGACCGGCCCAGTCGACGTCACCGAGAAGGTGCTGAAGCGCTCGAAGATGAAGCTCTCCGACATCGACCTGTTCGAGGTCAACGAGGCCTTCGCCTCGGTCGTGCTGCGCTTCATGCAGGCCTTCGACATCGACCACGACCGGATCAACGTCAACGGCGGCGCGATCGCCCTCGGCCACCCGCTCGGCGCCACCGGCGCGATGATCCTCGGCACCGTGCTCGACGAGCTGGAGCGCCGCGACCTCAACACCGCGCTGGTCACGCTGTGCATCGGCGCCGGCATGGGCACCGCCACCATCATCGAGCGCGTGTGAACCGCGGCCGCCAGGGAGAAACGAGATGAGCTACACCCATTTCACCGTCGAGACGGACAAGGACGGCATCGCGGTCGCGACCTGGGACATGAAGGACCGGTCGATGAACGTCATCGACATGGACGTCATGGACGATCTGGAGAAGCTGGTCGACGAGGTGTCCTCCAGCGACGCGATCAAGGGCTGCGTCCTGACCTCGGGCAAGGACAGCTTCTGCGCCGGCGCCGACCTGAAGATGCTCGAAGGGTTGCTCACGGCGTTCAACAAGGGCGTCAGGAAGAAGCCCGAGGCGGCGATGCAGACGCTGTTCGACCAGAGCCGGCGGCTGTCGCTGATCCTGCGCAGGCTGGAAACCTGCGGCAAGCCCTTCGTCGCCGCGATCACCGGTACGGCGCTGGGCGGCGGCTTCGAGATCGCGCTGGCCTGCCACCACCGCATCGCGGCGGCCAACCCGAAGGGCCGGCTCGGCCTGCCGGAGGTCAAGATCGGCCTGTTCCCGGGCGGCGGCGGCACCCAGCGGCTGACCCGGATGCTGGCGCCCATCGACGCGCTGCCGCTGCTGCTCAAGGGCAGCGAGCTGAAGTTCGACAAGGCCAAGGCGATGCGCATCCTCGGCGACGTCGTGCCGGCGAAGGACCTCGTCGCGGCGGCGAAGAAGTGGATCGCCGACGGCGGCAAGGGCGCGCAGCCCTGGGACATGGACGGCTTCAAGCTGCCCGGCGGCCTCGTCTACTCCAAGGCCGGCATGCAGACCTTCCCGCCGGCCAACGCCATCTACCGCCGCGAAACCTACGATCTCTATCCGGGCGCGCGCGGCATCATGCATTCGGTCTATGAGGGGCTGCAGCTGCCGATGGACCTCGCGCTGCGCGTCGAGTCGCGTTACTTCGCGCAGGTGCTGCGCTCGTCGCAGGCCGCCGCGATGATCCGCACGCTGTTCGTCTCGATGCAGGAGCTCAACAAGGGCGCGCGGCGCCCCGCCGGCATCCCCGACACCAGGTTCTCGAAGATCGGCGTCGTCGGCGCCGGTTTCATGGGCGCCGGCATCGCCTATGTCACGGCGCGCGCCGGCATCCCGGTGGTGCTGGTCGACCGCGACCAGGAGACCGCCGACAAGGGCAAGGCGCATTCCGACCAGCTCATGACCAAGGCGATGCAGCGCGGCAGCGCCACCGAGGCCGACAAGCAGAAGGTGCTGTCGCTGATCGACGCTACGCCCGACTACTCGAAGCTCGCCGGCTGCGACCTCGTCGTCGAGGCGGTGTTCGAGGACCGGCAGGTCAAGATCGACGTGATGTCGAAGATCTCGGCGCATGCGAAGGCCTCGGCGATCCTCGCCTCGAACACCTCGACGCTGCCGATCTCCTCGCTCGCCGAGACGGCGAAGAAGCCGGAGGAGTTCATCGGCATCCACTTCTTCTCGCCCGTCGACCGGATGATGCTGGTCGAGATCATTCTCGGCGAGAAGACCGGCGACAAGGCGCTGGCGGTGGCGCTCGACTTCGTGCGGGCGATCCGCAAGACGCCGATCGTCGTCAACGACACGCGCGGCTTCTACGCCAACCGCTCGGTCTCCGCCTACATGCTGGAAGCCCATCTCATGCTGATGGAGGGCGTGCCGCCGGCGATGATCGAGAACGGCGCGCGGATGGCCGGCATGCCGGTCGGCCCGCTGACCCTCAACGACGAGGTCGCCGTCGATCTCGCGTGGAAGATCCTGCAGGCGACCAAGAAAGACCTCGGCGCCAAGGCGATCCATCCCGCGCAGGAGAAGCTGCTGGAGGAAATGGTGGTCAAGCGCGGCCGCAACGGCCGCAAGGCCGGCAAGGGCTTCTACGACTACAACGGCCGCGAGAAGAAGCTGTGGCCGGGGCTGTCGGACATCGTCCAGCCGAAGCCGGCGGACGATTTCGACATCGCCGAGATCGAAAACCGGCTGCTGGTGACCCAGGCGCTGGAAGCGGCGCGCTGCTTCGAGGAAGGCGTCGTCACCGACGTGCGCGAGGCCGATGTCGGCTCGATCCTCGGCTTCGGCTTCGCGCCGTGGTCCGGCGGCACGCTGTCCTATATCGACATGATGGGCGTGAAGAATTTCGTCGATCTCGCCAGGAAGCTCGAGAAGAAGCACGGGCCCCGCTTCAAGCCGAACAAGCTGCTCCTCGACATGGCGAAGAAAGGCGATACCTTCTACGGACGCTTCAACCCGGCGAAGGGCGGGAAGAAGGCGGCGTAGGGACGCCTCGCCGCCCGCCTGCCCGGCAAGGGTTCGAACCGCGGGAGCGCTGCTCCCGTGGGCCGCATCCGGCGACGGGCCGGCGCGGCGCTGCCCGTGGATCGATGCCGCGAGGGGGGACGATATGGCGACGATCGACTATTTCTACACGACCATCAGCCCGTGGGCCTATCTGGGCCACGACGCCTTTCTGGCCATCGCCGGCGCGCATGACGTGGCGGTGCGCTACCGGCCGGTCAATCTCGGACCGGTATTCGAGAATTCCGGCGGCCTGCCGCTCGGCAAGCGGCATCCGGCGCGCCAGAACTACCGGCTGATCGAGTTGCAGCGCTGGCGCGAGAAGCGCGGCGCCAGGCTCAACCTCAAGCCGGCCTATTTCCCGGTGAATCCCGGCCTCGCCGATTGCGCGGCGATCGCGATACAGGCCGCCGGCGGCAATCCCGGCGACTATGCCCGTCTCGCCTTCCGGGCCGTGTGGGCGGACGATCTCGACGTTTCCGACGAGACGGTCGTGGCCGGCCTCGCGACAAAGGCAGGCTTCGACGGCGCCAAGATCGTGCAGAAGGCGAAATCGGACGGCATTCTCGCCGAATACGACAAGAACCGCGACGACGCGATCCGCTACGAGATCATCGGCTCGCCCTGCTATGTGCTGAACGGCGAGCCCTTCTGGGGGCAGGACAGGCTGGACCTGCTGGCCGACGCCCTGTCGTCAGGGCGCGCGGCGTATCGCCCCTAAAGCAGGCCCGGACTCGATGGCGATCCGCCGCCATCCTATATTGATGGCGAGAAGCAGCGCGGCTTTCCGACAGGGAGAGGATTTCCCATGCGCCACCTTGCCATCGCCGCCGTCGCGGCGCTGACCGTCACGCCCGCCGCCTGGGCGGCGAGCCTCAGCCCGCCGGCGGAGAACGGACGCTACCAGTTGCAGCGCACCGACGAGGGTTATTTCCGCGTCGACCGGGAGACCGGCCGCGCCTCGCTCTGCAAGGAGGCGGACGGCGCGTGGTCGTGCCGCCTGCTGCCCGACGACCGGAGCGCCTACGAGGACGAACTGACGCGCCTCAACGAGCGGATCGAGACGCTCGAGCAGGAGCGCGACGCGCTCGCCGAGCAGCTCGCCGCAACCGGCAGCAAGCCGGAAGCGGAGAAGCCGCAACCGAAGAGCGACGGCGACAAGCTCAGCGAGAAGGAGCGCGACGAGATCGATAAGGCGATGGACGGCTTCGAATATATGGTCCGCCGCTTCATCGACATCATGAAGGACGTCAAGGACGACATCGAGAGCGCCTATCGCGAAAGGAGCTAGAGCTAGGCTCCGTCCGGCGTGAAGGCCAGCCTGTCGAGCGGCAGGTCGACGGCGCGGCGCGCCTTCAGGTCCATCAGCAGCGCCGTGACCTCCCCCATCGCCGCCACCGCGCCGGTGCGCCGGTCGACGAGGGCGTGACGGAAAGTCACCGTCTTGCGGGCATGGGCGACGGGCGCGGTCACGTTGACCAGCAGGTCGCCGGGGCGCGGACGCCTGATCGGCGTCAGCTTCATCTCCACAGCCACCGTTCCCAGCCCGCGCTCGCGCTGCACGTCCTTGCCGAAGCCGGCGAAGGCCCACATGGTCGGCGCGGCGCTGGAGAAGCGGGCGATGTGCCAGCGGTCGGTCATGCCGCGCGCATCGCAATGGCCGACCTCGACAACCGACATGCAGGAGACGACCGCCCGGCCCTCCGCCAGCCGGTCATCCATCGTGTCGGGCCCCGCCGGCGCGGCCGGCAGGCTGCGCGGCGCCGCCTCCTCGGGCACGCCGTCGAGCCCGGCGCCGAAGGTATCGAGCGCCGTCGCCGAAAGCCTGCCGGTGTCGGCCGCCCACAGGCGATGGACGACGGCGTGATCGCCGATGCGCTCCGACGTCACCGAGACCGCGTCGCCGCTCGCCAGTTCCGCGTGGTAGCGGACGTGGCGCGTCGCGTGCTCGACCGGGGCGCGGTCCTCCGCCACGGCGAAGAAGGCGGCCGCCTCATCGAAGAAGCCGAAATAAAACTGGACATTGAGGTGGTTGTTGTAGTCGCACTGCCAGGTGTCCACGGCGGTGCGAAGCGTCTCCGGCGGGCCCCTCACAGCAATCCCCCGATGAAGGCCTCGGCGCGGGCGAGCGCGTCCTGCGCCTGATCCAGTTCCGGAAAGCCGGTGAAGACGTGCATCCCGCCGGGATAGACCGCGAGTTCCGCGTCATTGCCGGCGGCGAGCCAGCGCTGGTGCATGAACAGGCTGTCGTCGAGGAGCAGGTCGCTGGTGCCGACAGTGAAGAAGGCGGGCGGCAGGCCGCGGAGATCGGCGTGGATCGGCGAGATGTCGGGATCGGCGGTATCGCCGCCGGCGCACAGGAAACGGCCGACGAAGTTCTCGATGTCGCGGGTGCAGAGGACGAGCTTCTCGTCGCCCCAGTTGCGCACGCTCGGCGTCATCGCCAGGTCGTAGCAGCCGGCGACCAGATTGGCCCCCGCGAACGGCGTCAGGCCGTGGCGGTCGCGCAATCGGAGCATGGCGACGACCGACAGATGGGCGCCGGCGGATTCGCCGCCGATGAAGAATTTCGAGGTGGCGAAGTGGCGCGCGCCCTCGCCGACCAGCCAGAGCGCCGCCGCCTCGCAATCGTCGGGCCCCTGCGGATAGGGGAATTCGGGCGCCAGCCGGTATTCGACGCTGACGACGGCGAGGCCGCAATTGCCGGCGAGGCGCTCCAGCCGGTCGTCCTGCTGGTCGGCGGCGCCGAGCACCCAGCCGCCGCCGTGTATGTGGAGGAAGGCGCCGCGCGGATTGTCGGGCGCGATGACGCGCAGCGCCACCGGACCGTGCGGCCCGTCGATCCGCAGCGTCTCGGCGCGCGGCGATCTCGGCGGCAGCGGGAAGGTGCCCTTGCCGGCGGCGCGAAGGTCGCGGACGGTCTGCGGGGCTACCGACCACATGTCGGCGGCCGCGGTCAGCCGGGCGACGATCTCGCGCCCGCAGGCCGCGGTGTCGGCGGGAATGTTGGCGGGATCGAAGCAGGCGGGAGGCTTCGTGATATCGGTCATGGGAGGAACTGTCGGACGAATGGCGGGACCGGCAGTTTCGCGCAGGCGCCGGCGAAGGTCCAGCGCCGCGACGGCGGCGACGCCGTATCAGGCGACCTTGTAGGGCTCGACCCCGGCGAGCCAGAGCACCACGGCGGAGGCCCAGAAGAAGACCGCGAAGCCCGCCGATGCCTCGGCGAATTCCAGATAGGCGTCGCGCAGGGCGTTGGCGGTGACGCGCTGGGCATAGCGCTCGGGCGGGCGCTCCTCGTCCTCCAGCATCAGCCAGAGCTCGGTGTTGCGGTGGTCGGCATAGGCGGTGCGCCAGGATTTGAACAGCAGGACGCCGGCGACGACGGTGGCGCAGATGGCCCCGACCTTGAGGGCCAGAAGCGGATCGAAGCTCAACCCCATCATCAGGCAGAAGATGCCGAGACCGGCGAAGCCGCAGGCGCGGCCGACGGAGAGGTGGGCCAGACGGTCCAGATGTTCCACTTCACTTCCTCCGGCAGAGGACCGCGCAAGTCTGCCGGAGCGCGACGAACCGGCAAAATCACAACGCGGTGAAGCGGAATGCTGTTCCGGTCAGCCGCCGGCCGGGATCAGGGCGGCCAGCGCCCACAGGCCGGCGGAAAGCGCGGCCATCCACGAGGCGCACCAGATGCGCGGCGTCTCCTCGGCCCTGACCGCCTCGCCGCGCCCGGCGATGAGGCGGGCGGCATGGGCGATGCGCCTGACGCCGTTCCCCTCGCCCGGCGCCGTCGCCAGCAACAGCACGGTGAGCGCGAGTGTCAGGAGCCCGCCCGCCTTGCAGGCGCCCAGCGGGTCGTCGCTCAGACCGGACATGATCAGGAAGACCACGAAACAGGCGCCGCCGAAAACGGCCATCGCGGACACGGCTTCTTCGCTATGCGGATCGAACACGTCGTCACCTCACCCTGAAACGCTACGCGGGGCAGCGACCGGTGTAACGCCGGCGGCTTAAGGTTTCCTTGCGCCGATAGACTCAAAGGCCAGCGACCGGATGTCGCGAGCGGCTTGTGAAAGGCCCGCCCGCGCCGATATTCTCAACCGATACGGGGAGAAACGTCATGAAGGACGGCGCAGCAGCCGCGGAGCGGCAGAAATTCGTGGTCGCGGACGACCACCCGCTCTTTCGCGGCGCGCTGACGGGCGCCGTCGCCCAGCACTTTCCGGGCGCCACGGTCATGGAAGCCGGCACGCTCGACGAGCTCAGCGGCGTGCTCGACGCCAATGACGACATCGACCTCGTGCTCATCGACCTCAACATGCCGGGCATGAACTACCTCTCGGGGCTGGCCTATATCCGGGCGCAGTATTCGAGCGTCCCGCTCGTCGTCGTCTCGGCGCATGAGGAGCCGGCGACGATCCGCCGCTCGGTCGAGCTCGGCGCCTCGGGCTTCATCCCCAAGAGCCTGTCGCGGGAGGCCATCGGGACCGTGATCGCCAGCGTTCTCGATGGCGATCTGTGGGTGCCGGAGGGAATACAGCTCTATGTCGAGGCGGAATCGGAGCAGACCGACCTGGCGCAGCGGCTGGCGACGCTCACGCCGCAGCAGGTCCGCGTGCTGATCATGCTGCGCGAGGGACTGCTCAACAAGCAGATCGCCTTCGAGCTCGGGATCTCGGAAGCGACCGTCAAGGCGCATGTCTCGGCCATCCTGCAGAAGCTCGGGGTCGACAGCCGCACCCAGGCGGTCATCGCGGCGAGCCGGATCGACGCCGAGCACGGCGTCCCGCTGCAGGAATAGGCGGAGCGGCTCAGGGCCGCGGCGTGAACATCTCGTAGATGCCCTGGGCGATGTCGCTTTCCAGCGGGAAGGACAGCATGCCCATGACCGAATAGCCGAGCAGCCACGGCATCAGGTAGAAGCGGAACATGAAGATGAACCACGCCACGTAGAGCGGCACCAGCGGCTCGACGAGGAAGGACGGCGTGATCGGCTTGAAGATCCGCAGGAGCGGGTTCGTCGCCTTGACGAAGAAGCGCATGAAGAAGAACGGCGAGTCCTCGGGCAGGAAGAGGTTCATCGCCGCGCGCCCGATCAGCGTCCACATGACGAGGCCGAGCACATAGTCGATCGCCAGCACCCAGATCGGGTGAATGGTCAGCAGGTGTTCCAAGCGATTGCTTCCCCCGGACGAGAAAAAGGGCGGGGCCGAAGCCCCGCCCCCCGATTGTCTTGCGGAAATCCCGCCGGCGCTAGTGGGCCGCGCCGAGGATCGACGCGCCCGACGGAATGCGGGTTTCGTCGACCATGTCCTGGATCTCCTTGGACGGCGCGGGCGTCAGCAGCGACACCACCACCATGCAGATCAGGCTGGCCGGCATGCCGATGATGCCGAACCTGATGTGGTCGATGCCGAACCACGGCGTCATGCCGCCGGCATAGACCATGTACAGGTACCAGGTGCCGATGGCGAAGCCGCCGATCATGCCGGCGACCGCACCGGCCGCATTGGCCCGCTTCCACCACACGCCGAGGACGAGCGGGAAGAAGAGGCCGGAGCAGGCGAAGTCGAAGGCCCAGGCCACCGCGCCGAGAATGCCGGTGAGCTTGAGCGCCGCGACGCCGGCGCCTGCCGCGCCGATGAAGATCAGCAGGATGCGGGCGACGATGAGCCGCTTACGCGTATCCGCCTTCGGGTCGATGATCTTGTAGTACAGATCATGCGACAGCGCGTTGGCGATGGCGAGCAGCAGACCGTCGGCGGTCGACATGGCGGCGGCGAGGCCGCCGGCGGCGACGAGGCCGGAGAT
>JBFWXZ010000048.1:0-18463 GCA_050186955.1 Flavobacteriaceae bacterium | reverse complement strand
TCTCGAACCAGTCGATGGCGCCGCAGTTCTCGATGGTCGGCGTCGCGATGTTGGCGGGCAGCAGCAGGTCGAGGGTGATGGTCGCGGTGTCGCCCGGCGTCAGCAGGGCGGGTCCCTGGGTCACGCAGGCGGCGACCGATCCGGTGACGGCGCAGTTCCATCCCGGCGAGGCGGAGGCGAGCGTCGCGCCCGGCGGCATGGTGTCGGCGATGGCGACCGGGCCGGTATAGGCGACGCTGCCGGTGTTGGTCACGGTCAGCTTGTAGGAGCACTCGACGCCTTCCTGGCACTGGGCCGGGCCGTCCTTGTCGATGGCGAGGTCGGTGTCGAGCGGGAAGGGCGGCGGCGGGAACCATCCGCCGGGTGGCAGCGGCGCCGGATCCCAGCCGGGCTCGGGCGGGCCGTAGAAGGGCGGCTCGTAGAAGGGCGGCACGTAGTAGGGCAGCTCGTCGCCGGCGTCCGCGACCTCCGTCGCCGGGCTCTGGAAGAATTCGACGTCGCCCATGGCCGCCGAGCCGATGCCGACGATGTAGGAGCGTTCCAGCCCGGCCGGCGGCGTCGCCGGGCCGCTGTCGGGATAGGGCTCGAAGGCGTTGAAGGGCTCGGCCGCGTCATAGGGGCGCTCGGCGCGGCCGACGAGCCCGCTGGCGTCCTCGTCGCCGCCGGGGCAGGGCGCCTGCGCCGTGCACAGCGTGTCGCCGCTCATCCACACGAAGGCGTCGGCGGCGGCATTCTCGCCGTAGCCGGAGCCGAAGGAGACGCCGCCGGCGGCCCCGGCGCGGACGAAGGGCGGTCCCTCCTGCTCGCGCTCGCCATAGCCGACGTCGTAGCGCCCGGCGAGACGCCAGATTCCGGTCTCGGTCAGCTCGTATCGCAGCACGCGGCCGTCGCTGCCGTCGCCGCGCTCGCCGACCAGCATCACCGTCTGCGCGCCGAAGGCGGGGAAGGCGATGTCGGCGACCGGGCTGGAGAAGCGTTCCGGCGCCGCGCCGTCCTCGCCCGGGCGGTAGAAGTCGGGCAGGACGAATTCGCGGCGCACCCGCGCGAGGTCGAAGTCGCCGTCGTCGCGGATGCCGATCGACCAGACGCTGTTGCGCCGGTCGTCGCTCTCCGCCTCGGCGAAGCCGGGGCTGCCGAGGGCGTCGCCGCCGGCCACCGAATAGTAGAGGCGGACTTCCTGGGTCCGCGCGTCGCGCCTGACCGCCAGACCCCAGACGCGGCGGCGGAAATCGGCGACGTTCCAGCACGCCGGGGTGGCGGCGAAATCGCCTTGCGGGCAATCGGAGCGCGCGGCGCTGGCCGGGTCGAAGGGCACGGGATCGCGGGCGACGAGCTCGCCGCTCTGCATGTCGTAGAAGCCGTTGCGGCCGGTCGCGCCGTGATCGTAGCGGCCGAGGTCGGCGCCGTCGCCGGGGCGCAGCCGGTGGATCATGCCGGTCTCGAGGTCGGAGACGTAGAGCTGGCCGTTCCAGCGGTCGAAGGCGAGGTTGCCGAGGCCGGGGCCGCTGTTGGGGCGGCCGTCGAGGGTGACGTCGGTCAGCTTGCGGGCGGCCATACCGTTGGCGGGGTCGAGCACCCAGACGGAGCCGGGGCCGCCGTCCTTGCCCCACATGCCGTCCATCCAGCCGCCGTCGGCCTTGCGGAACAGGCCGTAGACGGAGCTGGCGCCGAGGAACACCGCCGGCACGTCGCCGTCGTCGATGGCGATGCCGAAGACCTGGCCGATCTCGCCGGCCGTCGCGCCGGAGCGGCGGGGCGCGTCGGCCCAGTTGCCGCCGTCGGGCTCGCCGGGCGGCGAGCGCAGGTCGACGATGCCGGCGACGACGCCGTCGGCGTCGAGGACCTCGCGGCCGCCCTGGGCCACGGAACCGGAGAACACAGTGATGACGGCTTCGCCGGGAGCGAGGGGCTCGTCGGTCTGCGCCGAGGCCGGCAGGGCGAAGGAGACCGCCGCCACGATGGCCGCAGACTTTGCCGCGGATTTGGCCGCCGCCCAGACAGTCGCCGCTAGCCGTCTGAAATTCATGCTGCTCATGGCCTCGGTCTTCGACGTGAAAGACAAGCAGTCGGTTCATTGAGGCACATAACGCTGCGGCAGAAAAGTGCGTCAGGCCACTTTGTTGAAGAAAGCCCCAATCGCGGCGGCGAATTTGTCCGGGGATTCCAGCGGTGCCATGTGGCCGACGCCGTCGAGGACGACGAGTTCGGCGGCGGGCATGGCGCCGGCCATCTTCTGCATCGTCGGCAGCGGCGCGTTGCGGTCCTCGCTGCCGGCGACGACCAGCGCGGGAGCGGCGATGGCGGCGATCTCGGAGGCCCTGTCGAATGTGACAAGCACCTTCAACGCCTGGCGATAGGCGGCCTCCGGCACCTCGCGGAACAGCGACACCACGTGTTCCGCCGCGTCGCCCGGCGCGCCCGGCGCGAGCATCTCGGCGGGCGCGGCACGCGCCACGTCCTCCATGGTGCCGCCAGCGTCGAGCGCTCCGAGCCGGGCTTTCAGGAACGCCTCCTGGAAGGAGCCGTCGCGACTGCCGAAGCGCGGCGTGGTGCCCGACAGGATCAGTCCGCGGACGCGGTCGGCGTGACGCACGGCCGCCTCGATGGCCGCCATGCCGCCCATGGAATGCCCGCACAGCACGGCCGTTTCGACGCCGGCGGCGTCGAGGTCGCGGGCCAGATTGTCGGCGATGTCGGCCATGCTCCTCGCCGGCGACAGGGCGCGGCCGCCATATCCGGGCAGGTCGCTCGACAGGCAGGGGATCGCGGTCAGGCGTTCCCCGATGCCGGCGAAAAGCCGGCAGTCGGCGGAAAGCGGCGGCAGCCAGACGAGCGGCGGGCGGGACGTGCTCACGGCCGGGTTCACCGGGTTCTCGTGGAATGCGCGGAACGCATGGCGGGGCCCGTGCGATGCGATTCCCGCGATGGACGGGAGCGGCTTTCCGTGATCAGCATTGACGATCCTGCATTGCGGCTTCGCCGCGCATTTTCGGTCAAGTCGACCGGTAGTTCGAATGATTTCTCAACCATGCCGCCGGGAAGTTCGCGGCGCCGCCGCGCGGGCCGGCCGGCGGTGCCACATTGTAGCCGGTTTCAGGCCGCAGTTTCGCGCCAGGCCAGCCTTGAAGTCCGGGCGCCGGCGCCAGGAGAATTCATGAACCGACGAGACGTGCTCGCCGGCGGTGGTGCCGTCGCCGCCCTGATTCCCGCTGTCCGCCTCCTCGCGGCGGCAAGCCCGCTGCTCGCCGGCGCGGCGCGCGCGCAGGAGGGCCTGCCCTTCACCCATGCCAGCCTCATCGAGGCCGCCCGCCAGCTCGCCGAGAACGACCATAAGCCGGCGGAAGACCGGCTTTCCGACGAGGTCGCGAACCTCACCTACGACCAGTATCGCGACATCCGCTACAAGAGCGACCGCTCGATCTGGGCGGGCGAGGGACTGGGCTTCACGGTCGATCTCTTCCACCCCGGCTCGTTCTTCAAGATCCCCGTCGACATCTCCATCGTCGAGGGCGGCACCGCGCATCGCATCGCGTTCTCGCCGGACCTGTTCGACTACGGGCCGACGGTGCCGAAATTCGACGCCGGCAAGGTCGACGGCTTCGCCGGCTTCAGGGTGCGCCGGCCGATCAACAGCGCCGACATCTGGGACGAGTTCCTGGTCTTCCAGGGCGCCAGCTATTTCCGCGCCGTCGCGCCGGGCCAGCAATACGGGCTCTCGGCGCGCGGGCTCGCCGTCAAGACCGGTGATGCGGAGGGCGAGGAGTTCCCCGCCTTCACCCGCTTCTTCATCGAGAAGCCGGAGCCCGACGCTGGGGTCCTCGTCATCCACGCGCTGCTCGAGAGCGCCAGCGTGACCGGGGCGTTCCGCTTCACCGTGCGGCCCGAGAGCGAGATCGTCATGGATGTCGAGGCGGCGCTGTTCGCCCGCGTCGCTATCGACAAGGTGGGGCTCGCCCCGCTGACCTCGATGTTCATGTTCGACTCCACCAACCGCTCGCGCTTCGACGACTTCCGCGAGGCGGTCCACGATTCCGACGGGCTGCTGATCGTCAACGGCGCCGGCGAGCGATTGTGGCGGCCGCTCGCCAATCCCGAGCTGTTGCAGATCTCCTCCTTCCTCGATCGCCGCCCGCAGGGCTTCGGCCTCATCCAGCGTCGTCACCGGTTCTCCGACTTCGAGGATCTGGAGGCGCGCTACGACCTGCGGCCGAGCCTGTGGGTCGAGCCGGTCGGCGACTGGGGCGAGGGCGCGGTGGTGCTGGTGGAGATCCCCACCACCCGCGAGATCCACGACAACATCGTCGCTTTCTGGCGGCCCTCGCAGCCCTTCGCGCCGGGCCAGCAGAACAACGTGACCTACCGGCTGCGCTGGGGCGAGGGTCCCGGACACCAGCGGGTGGCGCGGGTGCTGGCGACGCGCGTCGGCCTCAATTTCGAGATGGACAGGCGGCTCTTCGTCGTCGATTTCGAGGCGCTTCCCGAGGGCGCCGAGGCGGAAATCGACCTGTCGGCCTCGGCCGGCGAGATCCGCAACGCCAACCTCCAGCCCAACCATGTCCAGGGCGGTCTGCGCGCCAGCTTCGAAGTCGATCCCAAGGGAGCGGAACTGATCGAGTTCCGGCTGCGTTTGGTCGGCGGCGGCAAGGCGCTGAGTGAGACCTGGATGTATCGATGGACCGCGTGATCCGCCTGGATACCCGTTCCGAAGGCGGCCTGCTGCCGCCCCAGGCACCGCTCGCCATGCCGGACCAGCGCCTCGACCGCTGGCGCGCCGGGCGCGTGCGGTTGAGCGGCCGCCAGACCGCGTGGTGGCGCGTCGCCCTTGTCGCGCTGACCGCGATCGTCACCGTCGTCGGCATCCACCAGATGGCACTCGTCGTCTCGATCGGCGGCACGACGCTGCTCGAGGGCGTGTTCGTCGTGCTCTTCGCCCTGACCTTCGCCTGGGTCGCCTTCGCCGCCGTCGCGGCGATCATCGGCACCGCCGCCACCGCCATCGAGCCCGACGATCCGGTCGAGGGCAGGGCGCCCGACGCCGGCGGCCGCATCGCGCTGCTGATGCCGGTCTACAACGAGGATTCGATCCAGGTCTGCGCCGGCCTGCAGGCGATGGGCGAGGGACTGGCGCGGATCGGCGCTGCCAGGCGCTTCGAGATATTCGTGCTCTCCGATAGCAACAACGCCGATGTGCTGGTGCAGGAGGCGGCGAGCGTCGCCCGGCTCGCCGACGCGCTCGCCGGCACCATGCCGGTCTGGTACCGCCACCGCGCCCGCAACATCGCCAAGAAGGCCGGCAACATCCGCGACTTCATCGAGCGCTGGGGCGGGCGATACGAGGCGATGGTGGTGCTCGACGCCGACAGCCTGATGGCGCCGGAGACCATGGCCGAGATGGTCCGCCGGATGGACGCCGACCCGCGGCTCGGCATCCTGCAGACGGTGCCGGCGCTGGCCGGCGGCCGCTCGCTCTTCGCCCGGCTGCAGCAGTTCGCCGGCGCCCTCTACGGCCCCGTCGTGGCGCGCGGCTATGCCGTCTGGCAGGGCAATGACGGCAACTACTGGGGCCACAACGCGATCATCCGCTGCCTCGCCTTCTCGGAGAGCTGCGGGCTGCCGGAGCTCGCCGGCCGCAAACCCTTCGGCGGCCACGTCATGAGCCACGATTTCGTCGAGGCGGCGCTGATCCGCCGCGCCGGCTGGAAGGTCGCCATGGCCGACGACCTGGAGGGCTCGTGGGAGGCAGCGCCGCCCTCGCTCTCCGACATCGCGATCCGCGACCGGCGCTGGGCGCAGGGCAACATCCAGCACTCCAAGATCATCGGCGCGGCCGGCCTGCACCCGGCGAGCCGGGCGCATTTCGCCATCGGCATCGCGAGCTACGCGACGGCGGTGCTGTGGCTGGCGCTGATCGTCGTCGGCGCGCTGCTCGCCGCCCAGGCGATCCTCGTCAGGCCGGAATATTTCTCCGAGGGCTTCCAGCTTTTCCCGACTTGGCCGCGTTTCGATTCCGAGCGCATGCTGGCGGTCTTCGTCGCCTCGATGGCGGTGCTGTTCCTGCCCAAGTTCATCGGCTACGCCGAGGCGGTCGCCGATAGCGACAGGCGCCGCGCCTTCGGCGGCGGCGTCAGGCTGACGGCCGGCTTCGTCGCCGAGATCGTGCTGTCGGCGCTCTACGCGCCGGTGCTCATGCTCATCCAGTGCCGGCACATCTGGGACATCCTCCGGGGCCGGGATTCGGGCTGGAACGCGCAGCGCCGCGACGACGGCGAGACCGCGTGGGAAGCGGCCTTCGCGCAGCACCGCATGCACATGCTGGCCGGCCTCGCCATGCTGTTCGCGGCGCTGATGCTGTCGCCGCCGCTGGCCGCCTGGCTCGCCCCGGTGATCGCCGGCCTCGTGCTCGCGGTGCCGCTGGCGCGCTGGTCGGGCAGCCGCCGGCTCGGCGAGGCGCTGGCGCGGATAGGGCTGCTGGTCATCCCCGACGAGACGCGGGTGCCGCCCATCGCCGCGGAACGCGCCCGCATCGCCGAAGACTACCGGCCGATCGCCGGCAACCCGCTCGTCGCGCTGGCCACCGACGAGGCGCTGCGCCTGAGGCATTTCGGCCTTCGCGGCCGGCCGGCCCCGATGCGCCGCGGCGATCCCGACGCGCCGCGGCTGACGGCGGCGCGCAAGCTGGCCGAGGCGCGGAGCATGGATGAGGCCTGCTCGTGGCTCACCCCCGAGGAGCGCCGCGCCATCGTCTGCGATCCGGGGCTCGTCGACCTGATGCGGCCGCTCGCCCTGCCAGCGCCCGAGCCCGAGGGTTCCGTCGCTTCGTAGCCGCTTGCGGGCGGGCGCTACGCCGCCCGTCGGCAATTCCGGGTCGCGGCTGGCCAAGCCGCATGGTTCAATCGTGCCGATGATCGTCTTGCCCGGGCGATCAGGGCGACGGAGTGACCCATGTCGAGCGATCCCCTGCTGCAGCCGTTCCAGCTCAGGCACCTGACGCTGAAGAACCGGATCATGTCGACCAGCCACGAGCCGGCCTATTCCGAGGACGGCATGCCGAAGGAGCGCTACCGGCTCTATCACGCCGAGAAAGCGAAGGGCGGCATCGCGCTGACGATGACCGCGGGCTCGGCGCTGGTGTCGCGCGACAGCCCGGCCGCCTTCGGCAACCTCCATGCCTATCGCGACGAGATCGTGCCGTGGCTGCGCGAACTCGCCGACGACTGCCACGAGCACGATTGCGCGGTGATGATCCAGCTCACCCATCTGGGGCGGCGAACCGGCTGGAACCATTCCGACTGGCTGCCGGTGCTGGCCCCCTCGCCGGTGCGCGAACCGGCGCATCGCGCCTTCCCCAAGGAGGCGGAGGACTGGGACATCGCGCGGATCGTCGCCGACTATGCGGCGGCGGCGCAGCGCATGCGCGACGCCGGCCTCGACGGCATCGAGTTCGAGGCCTACGGCCACCTGATGGACGGCTTCTGGTCGCCGGCCACCAATCTGCGCGAGGACGCGTGGGGCGGCAGCCTCGACAACCGCCTGCGATTCACCCTCGCGGTGCTTGATGCGGTGCGCGCCGCCGTCGGCCCCGATTTCATCGTCGGCATCCGCATGGTCGCCGACGAGGACTGGGACAGGGGCCTGTCGCGCGAGGAGGGCATGGCGATCGCCCAGCGGCTGGTGGTGTCCGGGGGTATCGACTTCCTCAACATCATCCGCGGCCATATCGAGACCGACGCGGCGCTGTCGCGGGTGATCCCGATCCAGGGCACGCGCGCCTCGCCGCATCTCGACTTCGCCGGCGAGGTGCGGGCGCAGACGAAGTTCCCGGTCTTCCACGCGGCGCGCATCAACGACGTGGCGACGGCGCGGCACGCGGTGGCGACCGGCAAGCTCGACATGGTCGGGATGACGCGGGCGCATCTCGCCGACCCGCATATCGTGCGCAAGATCGAGGCCGGGCTGGAGCACACGATCCGCCCCTGCGTCGGCGCCACCTACTGCCTCGACCGCATCTATGAGGGCCACGAGGCGCTGTGCGTCCACAACCCGGCGACGGGGCGCGAGGCGACGATGCCGCATGTCGTCGCCCGCGGGGAGGGGCCGCGCCGCAGGGTGGTCGTCGCCGGGGCCGGCCCGGCGGGGCTGGAGGCGGCGCGGGTCGCCGCGGCGCGCGGCCACGAGGTCACCGTCTTCGAGGCGGGCGCGGAGCCGGGCGGCCAGGTCAGGCTGGCATCGCTGTCGAGGCGGCGCGGCGAGCTGATCGGCATCGTCGACTGGCGCATGGCGCGCTGCGAGGAGGCGGGCGTCGCCTTTCGCTTCAACGCCTATGCGGAAGCCCCCGACATCCTCGCCGAGGAGCCCGACATCGTCGTGGTGGCGACCGGCGGGCTGCCGAACATCGCGATCCTTCAGGAGGGCGGCGATCTCGCCGTCTCCACCTGGGACGTCCTGTCGGGCGCGGTGAAGCCCGCCGCCCGCGCCGTCGTCTATGACGACAATGGCGGCCATCCGGCGATGCAGGCGGCGGAGCTGCTGGCGCTCGCCGGAACGGCGGTCGAGATCGTCACCCCGGAGCGCTTCTTCGCGCCCGAGATGGGCGGGCTCAACCACGTGCCCTATGCCGAGACGCTGCACGAGAAGGGCGCGCGCATCACCATCAATTCCCGCGTCGTCGCCGCGCGTCGGTCCGGCAACGGCCTCGTCGCGATCATCGGCTCCGACTACGGGCCGCGCACCGAGGAGCGCGAGACCGACCAGATCGTCGTCGAGCACGGGACGCTGCCCAACGCCGACCTCTATTTCGGCCTCAAGCCGCTTTCAGCCAATCTCGGCGCCGTCGACTACGAGGCGCTGGTGGCCGGCCGGCCGCAGACGGGCGTCGCCAATCCGGACGGCGGCTTCCGGCTCTATCGCATCGGCGACGCGGTCTCCTCGCGCAACATCCACGCGGCGATCTACGACGCGCTGCGGCTGGCGAAGGACTTCTGACGCGATCGCTATCTCTTGGGGCGGCCGGGGCGGGTCGGCGTCGTCACCGAGACCGGGTCGCTGGCGGGAAAGGAATCCTCCAGCCCCTCCTCGAGCTCCCGCTCGAGATCCTCTTCGCGGGCCTTGCGCTCCAGCCGGCCCTTGTCGGTATCGGGGTTCGTGTCGTCCTTCCTCGGGCGGACCCGGTCGGCTTTCGGCACGGAGATCGAACTGCTCATCACGATTGTCTCCTGCTTGGCGGTGATCATGAAATTCCGGCGGTGGCCGGACGGTCCCCTTCTCGCCTAGCGCCGCCAGCGCGGGCGCGGCCTCTCGGTGACGATGCCGGACAGCGCCACGATGTCGCGCGGCACCTCGTAGTCGGCGACCAGCCGCTCGGCGCCGGCGAGCCCCATGCAGTCGCGCTGCACGGCGAGCTGCCAGAGCGCGCGGGCGGCCTTCGACGCGGCGTTGGCGCGCTCCGGCGACCCGGCCGGAAGCGCCGCGACGGCGGCCAGCAGCGCCTCGAAATTCCGCGTGACGCGGATCAGCGTCTCGGCCTGCTCGACGAACAGCTCGTGCTCGAGCGCGGCGTAGGGCGAGCCCTCGGTTTTCGGCGCCAGGGCGCGGGGCGGAGAAACGGATTTGGGCGCGCGCAGGTTCATGTCTTAAGAGTATGGTCGGCGAAGCGGCGGTTCAACGGGACGCGAGGGGCGGATGCAGCACAGTGCGCAGGGGCGGCAGCCCGTCTTCAGCCGCATCGACGCCCATCGCCTCGTCGTCAACATGGGCACGCCGCGCCTTCTCGGCCTGCCGCCGGGGCGGCCCGGCCTGCCGCTGGCGCTGGTCATCCGCGATCCCATCTACATGGCGCACTACTTCCATCTGTGGGAGATCGTCGCCGGCATCATGCCGCATTTCCGCGGCCGCGAGATGGACGAGGCCTTTCCCATCTGCATCGGCTCGCAGAAGATCGACGGCACCAAGGCGAAGATCAACACGCAGTTCCTGCGCGCCCTGTTCCCGGCGGCGCGGATCATGCGGCGGCCGCTCGCCACCGTCTCCAGCGTCATCCTCGCCGACCGCCACGCGCGGCCCTCGGGCCGACTCAACAAGCTGCTCGAATGGGACGCGGCGCTGCTCGCCGACACGGCGGCGGCGGCGACCATCCGGGCGCGCACGCTGCGCGGCCTGTCGATCGTCCCGCAGCGCGATCCGCGGCGCGCCATCATCGTCCAGCGCCAGCCGCCGCGCGCCTTCCTGCCCGACACCCGCGACGCCCTCGAACGCTTCCTGGCGGGGCGCGGCTACAGCGTCGACACGGTGGATTTCGGCGCGCTTTCCTGGCGCGACCAGGTGAAGACGGCGGCCGAGGCGGGGCTGATCGCCGGCGTCCACGGCAACGGGCTGACGCATGCCGCCTTCGCGGCGCCGGGCAGCCTCGTCGTCGAGTTCATGCCGCCGGGCACCCGCCACTACGACTACCAACTTCTCGCCGAGATCTCCGACCTGCGCTATGTCGGCGTGCGAGCCGACCGCACCTGGCTCGGCGGCGACCGCAGCGAGCCGGCGCACGGCACGCCACGCACCGCCGTCTCCTCGGTGCCGTGGGACGAGCTCGGCCGCCGGCTTACCGATCTCGGGGCGTGAATCCCTCGCCTCACGCGATCTCGAGCGGGCGCTGGTGGTGGCTGATCATCCGCCACTCGCCGCCGACGCGGACCCAGCAGGACGAGCAGCGGGCGCGATAGGGCCCGCCCTCCGCGCGCTCGGCGTCGGCGTCATAGGCGATGACCACGCAGTCGCCGCCGGCGGCCTCCTGCTCGCGCGTCATGTCGACGCGGCGCCAGCGCGGCGAAGCCTCGACGCTCTCGACCACCGCGCCGCGGCCCATCATGCCGATCGGCGGCGGCAGGATCATCACGCAGTCGCGCGCCAGCAGCCCGCGAAAGGCATCGGCATCGCCGGTCCACAGCCGGCGTTCGGCGTTCCAGATGGTGTCCATGTTCGCTCCCGCATGTTCTCCCCCGGCCCCGGAAGCTCCCGGACGGGAGCCTCGAAGCCGACGGCGCGGGGAACGATCCTTCGCCCGCGCCTACCCGTTGCCGGTATCCTGTCCCGTAAGCCCGCTTGTTGGACCACGAGCGAGCCGGGCTCCCGCGCATCGGCTGCGGGGGAACCCGGCATATTCAGGAGCGTTGCCTCACCGCTGCGTCGGGCGGCGGTCCTCCTGACCCTGCTGGCGCTTGCGTTCCGCGTCGTGCTGCCCGCCCTGCTGGCCCTTGTTGCCGGCCTGCTGATGCTGGCCGGGCTGCTGGCGGTTGTCGTTGTCCCGGCCGCCGTTCTGCTGCCGGTTGCGGACGTCTTCGCGCTCGTTGCGGTTGGTCATGGGGGGTACTCCAGTTCGCAGGAGTGATTTCCTGCGCCGGTAGAATGATCTGCCGGGCCGCGCCGTTCCCGCTCTCTCCCATCACGATTTGTATCGCCCGGGGGCGACGGCTGTATGACGGAGGGGGTGGGGCGCAGAGGCGCGGGCTTCGACTTGGGGCGAATGCTGCAACTGGATTCCGGCCTGCGCCGGAATGACGGATAGTAGCAAGGCATCAGTCCCAATCGTCATTCCGGCGCAGGCCGTAATCCAGATGGATGGCTGCCGCAAACGCCCCGATGGATTGTCTTCCCGTTCGCATCCTCACCCGTCATCACCGGGCTCGAGACCCGCTGATCCATTCCGCCATCGTTGCGGCAGACGCGGTAGGGGCGTTCCGGATCGACGCCAGCGGCATGGATTGCGGACCCAAGTCCGGCAATGACATTGGAGTAGGTGGCTGCGTCGGTCGTCCCCTCTCCCGCTTGCGGGGGAGGGACAGGGAGGGGGTGAGTTCATCCACCGGCGCTCTCTCCATACGATCCACGCCCCGCACGCTGGCGCGCCGGGGTTGGCGGAAGTCGGGATTACCGGGGCGCTTCGGGGTCGCCATTCCGATAAGTCTCATAAGCGGCGCCGCGAAGCGCCCCGATGCCATGCGTTGATCCGTGCCGGCTCGCCACCTGCTCCCAACCGCCCTCCCTCCCGGAAGGACGGCTCGAGGCACACATGTTACCGCTCCGCGGGGATTTCCCGCGGACGCTTCAGCCGCCCTCCGGCCCGGACCTTACGCGTTTCGCGCTCGACGATCCGGATTGCTGCCGGGAGCAACGCTCCCGGGAAGGACGGCCTCCGTGCCTCTGCCCACGCCGCCGCGGAAAGCTTGAGTATCGCTGTGGGGCTCGTCGCGATGAGCCCCGGGACACCCTGCCGCATGCTCCGCCGCCCGCGAGGGCCGGCTCGCGCTGCCGGCCCCGCATCCCGCCCGGTGCAAACGCTCCGGGCTGGCGGCGGATGGCGGGTATTATACGGGAGGATGAGGGCGCGCGGAAAAAATTCCTGATATGTCCCTCATCCGACTGGCAGGATTGGAGAAATCGGGTGGAAAGGTTTGCACGGAATGGCGACTGGGGTTGGCGTCTGGTCTGTCGCCCACCCTTCGAGACGCGCTTTCAGCGCTCCTCAGGGTGAGGGTGGAGGTTGCCGCGAACTCCCACCGGCGCTCGGCTTCAAGCCTCGCGCGTTCGACCCTGAAACGCGCCACCGGCGCGTTTCGGTACGGGTCTCACCCTCATCCTGAGGTGCGAGGCGAAGCCGAGCCTCGAAGGATGGGCCGCAGCCTGCCGCAGATGCCGCAACTGGATTCCGGCCTCCGCCGGAATGACGGGTAGTAGCAAGGCAACAGCCCCAGTCGTCATTCCGGCGAAGGCCGGAATCCAGAAACGATGGTTGCCGCGAATCAGATGGCCATCATTTCCCGTTCCCCGCCCCATACTCTGCGTCATCACCGGGCTCGACCCGGTGATCCATTCCGCCGTCGGGGCAACAGACGCGGCGGGAGCGATGGGTCGCGATGTTGTTGGAATGGATTGCCGGATCAAGTCCGGCAATGACGATTGGGGTTGGCGTCGTGCCCGCCGCCCACCCTTCGAGACGCGCTTTCAGCGCTCCTCAGGGTGAGGGCCGGAGGGTTGCTGCGAACTCCCACCGGCGCTCGGCTTCAAGCCTCGCGCGTTCGATCCTGAAACGCGCCACCGGCGCGTTTCGGTACGGGTCTCACCCTCATCCTGAGGTGCGAGGCGAAGCCGAGCCTCGAAGGATGGGCCGCAGCCTGTCGCACCATCGTTTCTGGATTCCGGCCTTCGCCGGAATGACGGTTTGTTGCGAGGCATCAGCCCCAGTCGTCATTCCGGCGAAGGCCGGAATCCAGATAGGAAGCCGCCGCGTGCTCAGGAGGAGCGAGGGTTCGCTTCGCATCCCCACCCGTCATCACCGGGCTCGACCCGGTGATCCATTCCGCTGTCGTGTCGGCAGACGGGACGGGAGCGAAAGTTCGCAACGCCGCCGGCATGGATTGCGGACCCAAGTCCGGCAATGACGACTGGGCGGGCGCCACAAACCCAACCGCCAGGCCCTCACGCGAACGCGTCGGGGAACTCCGCCTTCTTCCGCGCCATGAAGTCGACCAGCGCCTCGTCGATGGCCGGGTCGAGGGCCGGCGCCTCGTAGGAGGCGAGCATGCGGCGGACGCGCTCGTTGGCGCGGGAGAAGGCGTCCTTGGAGCCCTCCATCTCCCACTGCTCGAAGGAGTTGTTGTCGGCGATCACCGAGCGGAAGAAGGCGGTCTCGAAATTCGCCTGGGTGTGCGCGCAGCCGAGGAAGTGGCTGCCCGGCCCGACCTCGCGGATGGCGTCGAGCGCCTGGCCGTTCTCCGACAGGTCGACGCCGGCGGCCATGGCCTGCATCGCCGCGCACTGGTCGGCGTCCATGACGAACTTCTCGTATGAGGAGACGAGGCCGCCCTCCAGCCATCCGGCCGCATGGAGCACGAAATTGACGCCGCCGAGCATGGTCGGCTGCAAGGTGTTGGCGCTCTCGTAGGCGGCCTGGGCGTCGGGCAGCTTGGAGCCGCAGAGCGAGCCGCCGGAGCGGAAGGGCAGGCCGAGGCGGCGGGCGAGCTGGCCGGCGCCGTAGAGCACCAGCGCCGGCTCCGGCGTGCCGAAGGTCGGCGCCCCCGACTGCATCGACATCGACGAGGCGAAGACGCCGAAGACGACCGGCGCGCCCTTGCGGCAGAGCTGCGCGAAGGCGGCGCCGGCGAGCACCTCGGCGAGAACCTGGGTCAGCGTGCCGGCGACGGTGGTGGCGCTCATCGCGCCGGCGAGGATGAAGGGGGCGACGATGGTCGCCTGGTTGGCGCGGGCATAGACCTTGAGCGCGCCCAGCATCGTCTCGTCGAAGACCATCGGCGAGTTGGCGTTGATCAGCGAGATCAGCACGCAGTTGTCGTCGACGAACTGGTCGCCGAAGACCAGCTTGGCCATGGAGACGGTGTCCTCGGCGCGCAGCGGGTGGGTGACCGAGCCCATGAAGGGTTTGTCGGAATATTTGATGTGGCTGTAGACCATGTCGTAGTGACGCTTGTTCACCGGCAGGTCGACCGGCTCGCAGACGGTGCCGCCGGAATGGTGCATGGCCGGCGTCATGTAGGCGAGCTTCACGAAATTGCGGAAGTCCTCGATGGTGGCGTAGCGGCGCGCGCCGTCGAGGTCGCGCACGAAGGGCGGGCCGTAGACCGGGGCGAAGACGGTGTGGTCGCCGCCGATGACGACGCTGCGCTCGGCGTTGCGGGCGTGCTGGGTGAAGATCGACGGCGCGCTCTCCTGGACGATCGCGCGCAGCATGCCCTTGTCGAAGCGCACCCGCTCGCCCCTGACGTCGGCGCCGGCCTCCTTCCACAGCGCCAGCGCCTCGTCGTCGCCGCGGAACTCGATGCCGATCTCCTGCAGGATGGTCTCGGCATTGGCCTCGATGAGGGCGAGGCCCTCCTCGTTCAGCACCTCGTAGGTCGGGATCTTCCGCGTGATGTAGGTGAACTGGCGCACGCCGCCGGCGCGGCGGGCGGCGCGGCGGGCGTCGGCGCCGCGGCGGCGCGGCTGGTCGGTGTGGGCGGCGGTGGAGTCGGACATGGCTTTCCTGAACCGTTGGGCTTTTCGCAAACGAAGGGCTTCCGGCAATTCTACCGGGAGCGACGGGGGCGGGCATGTCCGGATTGCGCCATCCGATGCCGCGCAGCGACAAGCCGGGCCTGCGACCGGACGTCGCGGCTGCCGGCGCGGCGGCGCAAACGTCGCATTCCGTCGCGCGCGCCGTCGCTTCCGGAACGGGCGGCAAGCCTTGATATCTGTCAGAAAAGCCGACAGAAACGAGGCTGAAGCCGTACGCGGCCGGCTGCCAACGCATGAAACGGAGCCAGTGGCCCCATGTCCGACGACGAAATCATCCTCTCCGAGCTTGCCGACGACGACCTCGTGCAGCAGATGCACGACGACCTCTATGACGGGCTCAAGGAGGAGATCGAGGAGGGGACCAACATCCTGCTCGGGCGTGGCTGGGCGCCCTACGACGTGTTGACCAAGGCGCTGGTCGAGGGCATGCGCATCGTCGGCGAGGATTTCCGCGACGGCATCCTGTTCGTGCCCGAGGTGCTGCTGTCGGCCAACGCGATGAAGGCCGGCATGGCGATCCTGCGGCCGCTGCTGGCGGAGACCGGGGCGCCGAAGGTCGGCAAGATGATCATCGGCACCGTCAAGGGCGACATCCACGACATCGGCAAGAACCTCGTCGGCATGATGATGGAGGGCGCCGGCTTCGAGGTCATCGATCTCGGCATCAACAACCCGGTCGAGAACTATCTGGCGGCGATCGAGGAGCACCAGCCCGATATCGTCGGCATGTCGGCGCTGCTGACGACGACCATGCCCTACATGAAGGTGGTCATCGACACGCTGAAGGAGAAGGGCATCCGCGACGACTTCATCGTCCTCGTCGGCGGCGCGCCGCTCAACGAGGAATTCGGCAAGGCGGTGGGCGCCGACGCCTATTGCCGCGACGCCGCCGTCGCCGTGGAGACGGCCAAGGACCTCATCCGCCGCCGCCACAACCAGCTCAAGGCGAGCTGAACCCTTCCCGGTTGCCGCCCGCGTCCTGAAAGCGCCGGGCGTGCTATATTGAGGCCATGGACGCGCCGACGGCATCGCCTGAGCCCGAGAAGCTTCTCGTCATCGCCTGCGGGATGATCGCGCGGGAGACCCTGGCCGTGGTCGCGCAGGGGCGGCTCGACCATATCGAGGTGACGGCGCTGCCGGCGATCTTCCACCATTATCCCGACCGCATCGCGCCGGCCGCCGAGAAGGCGATCGAAGAGGCCAGGGCCGCCGGCTACCGCCACATCTTCATGGGCTACGCCGATTGCGGCACCGGCGGCGCGCTGGACGCGGTGTGCGCGCGCCACGGGGTGGAGCGCATCGCCGGGCCGCACTGCTTCGCCTTCTACCAGGGCAACGCCGCCTTCGAGGCGATGGGCGACGACGACATGCGCTGCTTCTACATGACCGACTTCCTGGCCCGGCAGTTCGAGGCCTTCCTGATGAAGCCGCTCGGCCTCGACCGCCATCCCGAGCTGCGCGACATGTATTTCGGCCATTACGAGAAGCTCGTCTATCTGGCGCAGACGCGCGACGAGGCGCTGATCGAGCGGGCGAAGGCGGCCGCCGAGACGCTGGGCCTCGAATACGAATACCGCTTCACCGGCTATGGCGACCTCGCCGACACGCTGAAGGCGCTCGAGGCTCCCGCCGGCTGAGCCGGGCCGGTCTCCCCCATATGCCCTCATAAGTTGTATGACGCAGCGGCTGGCTCGCCTTGTCGGCGGCACCCGTTCGACCATGTGAAATTCAGCCATTCGTAAGGGCAGCGCGCAAGCGTCGTTAATCTTAGGTTTACTCGAATCGTCTAAATTTCTACCTGTAGTATTCATTCCTCGACCGGTAAGTCGAAGCCCGGCAACAACCCCCGGTTAGTTCCTCCGGCTAAATAAACCCGCCCGCGAAAGGCCGTCAGCATGTGGTTCAGGACAAGCTCAGAAGCAGATAACGTCGTCGCGTCATTGATGCGCTCGCTCGCGATCATCGAGTTCGAGCCCGACGGCACGATCATTTCCGCGAACGACAACTTCCTCGCGGCGATGGGCTACTCGCTGGACGAGATCGCCGGGCGGCACCACTCGATCTTCCTCGACCCGGCGGACGCGCAGTCGGCCGACTACGCCGCCTTCTGGCGCGCGCTCGCCGCCGGCGAGTTCCAGCGCGCCGAATACCGCCGGCTCGGCAAGGGCGGGCGCGAGGTGTGGATCCAGGCGAGCTACAATCCGGTCGCCGACGGCCGCGGGCGCATCGTCAGGGTGGTGAAGCTCGCCACCGACGTCACCGACGCCAAGCGCAAGGCGGCCGACCATGCCGGGCAGATCGCAGCGATCTCCAAGTCGCAGGCGGTGATCGAGTTCGAGCTTGACGGCACCATCATCACCGCCAACGAGAATTTCTGCGGCGCGGTCGGCTATGCGCTGGACGAGATCGCCGGGCGCCACCATTCGATGTTCGTCGAGCAGGGCGAGCGCGATAGACCCGCCTACAAGGCGTTCTGGGAGGATCTGAGGGCCGGGCGCTACCAGTCGGGCGAGTTCCGCCGCATCGGCAAGGGCGGGCGCGAGGTGTGGATCCAGGCGACCTACAACCCGATCGCCGACACCGGCGGGCGGCCCTTCAAGGTGGTCAAATACGCCACCGACATCACGGATATGGTGCGTGGCCGCGAGCGCCGCGGCGAGGCGCAGAAGGAGATCGACGTCCAGCTCGGCGAGATCGTGGCGCTGGTCGCCGGCACCGTCGAGCAGACCGACAACGCCGCCAGCGCCTCGACGGAGACGTCGACCAACGTCCAGGCGATCGCGGCGGGGGCGGAGGAGCTCGTCGCCTCGGTCGGCGAGATCAACCGGCAGATCGAGCATTCGCGCGGCATCACCGCCGACGCGGTGCGCGCCGCCGACGAGACCAACGCCATCATCTCGGGGCTCGCCGACGCGGCGCAGACCATCGGCCAGGTGGTCGAGCTGATCAGCAACATCGCCGACCAGACCAACCTTCTGGCGCTCAACGCGACCATCGAGGCGGCGCGCGCCGGCGAGGCGGGCAAGGGCTTCGCCGTGGTGGCCCAGGAGGTCAAGGCGCTGGCCGCCCAGACCGCCAAGGCGACCGAGGAGATCTCGACGCAGATCGGCGCGGTGCAGAACACCACCGGCCAGGCCGTCGAGGCGATCGGCTCGATCTCGACGACCATCGGCAAGATCAACGAGATCTCCACCGCCGTCGCCGCCGGCGTCGAGCAGCAGGCGGTGGTGACGCAGGAGATCTCGGGCAACATGCAGACGGCGGCGGCCGGCGTCGAGCAGATCACCCGCAGCATCAGCGAGATCGCCAGCTCGGCGGCCAAGGTCGACGAATCGACCCGCAAGGTGAAGGAGGTGTCGCGCGCCATCGCGTGAGAATTCCACCGGCTACCCGGGACCCTGCGCGG
>JBFWXZ010000047.1:9516-18747 GCA_050186955.1 Flavobacteriaceae bacterium | reverse complement strand
GGCCTTCAGATGTCGCCCGCCGTGGGTTTCAACTTCACGGTCAAGGGTGAGAACATCAAGCGCCATCTCGTCTATCTTTCTGCCGGCACTCGCAACTGCACTTTCGACGTGGATTGCGATGGCTGCGACAATTTCGTGGTCAACATCTTTGCGACCAGCGGGCAAAGCGATTGCCGCGAGAATTTCGTTCGGGTCCGCGCCCGGAACCTTACCGGTTCGACGGGGACGGGCGGTGTCGTGGGCATCATCCAGAATGCGCATTACAACACGGTCGTTGTGGACGTGCTCGGCAGTTCCACGACCTACTATGCGGTCAATGTCGAGGGCGCATCCGGTGGTCCCTATCCAAAGGGGAACAAGGTCATCAACGGGTCGATCCGTGGGCAGTTCGCCGCAGGCGACGTGGTGCGGATGCAGAACGCAGACGGCACCATAGTTCGCAACAACAGCATCTATGCCTATGGCACTGCATCGGCCATCGCGTCCCGCACGTCCGGAACGAACGGCTCGGCCCACGGCGGGTTCATCGAGGGGAACATCATCGACTGCCAGGGTCAGAATTGCCGTGGCGTGTTCCTCGTTGGCTTGACCGGCCAGCCCGCCTATGTCGGGCCAAACGAGATTTCCAAC
Organism: Flavobacteriaceae bacterium; assembly: GCA_050186955.1. Classification (GTDB taxonomy): domain Bacteria; phylum Pseudomonadota; class Alphaproteobacteria; order Rhizobiales; family Tepidamorphaceae; genus JACKJP01. The sequence continues at coordinate 18,117 of JBFWXZ010000047.1, read as the reverse complement.
ACCGGCACCCGTTCGCGCGTAGAGGCTGCTTCGGGCTCGCTTCGCTACGGGCGCTCCCGCAAGGTTGTCGTGGAAGGAACAACCGCCTCGATCACTGCGGGCACAACCGCCGATTCAACGATCACGCTGCCGCGAGCGCTTCAGACTTCCGGGCGGCTGGTGAACGTCACGCTTCGCGGCGCATCGGTCGATTTTGCCAACATGGCTTTCTGGACCGGGCATGTCGCCAATGCGGCTGAAACGTCTATCGGCATCCGCTTCCTAAATCCTGACGGAAGCGACCAGACGATTGACTATACGCTGGTCGTGGAGGGCGACTGATCTTCGACTACGAGATTGCCGAATAGCTGATCGGCCATCTTGCCTTTGCCGGCGAGCTTGAGCGGCAAGGTCAGCAGCGAAGGCGGGAAGGGGATCAAACGCGCCTTGGGTCGCATCGCCCGGATGATCTGAGGCAATGAAAGCGGTTCCGGGTCGACCGCATGAATGATGCCGGTCCGTTTGTCCTCACCGGTCGCTAGCCGCGCCAGCAGGGCCGCGAGGTTGTTCACGTCGATCACGCTTCGCCTGTTTCGAACGGATGCGAAAGGCAGCGGCAGGCCGGTATCACAGAGCTTGCGCAGCAGGGCCAGCGAGCCGGGGGCATTCGCACCGACAACCAAGGGCGGGCGCACTGCAACGGCATCGGGCATTTTCAGAATGTCGATCTCGGCGCGCATCTTCGCCGCTGCGTATTCGCCGTTCGGCGCGTAGGCCATATCAGGCGTCAGGGGCGGCTTGTTGTCCGCGATGACGCCGATGGTGGAGACGAACACAAAACGCGCTGCGCCGGCTTCCCTGCTGGCTCTGGCGGTATCGACGGCAAGACCATGGTTCGCCGCTTCATACTCGGCAGGGGTGGCCTTGGAGTGGGCAATCGCCGCGCAATGGATCGTTGCCCGACATCCCTTGAATGAACCCGGCGAAACATCCCCGCGCGCAATAGGCACGACTTCATGCCCGAGCGCGCGCAAATGCTCGGCAAGCGTTGAGCCAATAAACCCGGTCGTTCCTGTGACGGCGATCTTCATCCGCGCAGTCTAAGCAGACTTTATTCTTCAAAGCGAGATCATCCATGAACGCTGCGCTTCTGGCGCGGGCGGCGGCGCCTTTCGCGCTGCTGCTGGCGCTCACCATCCTGTTCGGCGTCACGCTGGCGCGCGCCGAGACCCGGGCCTATGAGACGCGTTCCCACGAGGCCGGCGCGCTTTCCCGCGTCGCGGCCGCGGCGACCGGCGGCGGGGCGCGCATCGTCGCCCTGGCGCGCGCCGACATCGGCCGCAACCCGACGGGGCAGCGGTTCCTCTGGTGCATGGACGCGGTCAACCGCTGGGTGGCGCGCGCCGGATACCGCCCGACCGGCTCGCGCCATTCCTCCTCGGCGCTCAGATGGAAGCGCGTGCCGCGCGCCGCGGCGCGGCCCGGCGACGTCGTCTGGCGATCGCGCGGCCGGCGCGGCGGCCATGTCGAGATCTTCGCCGGCTGGGCGAACCCCGCCCGCACGGCCTATCGCGCCGTCACCGGCAATTCCTGCGGGCCGCGCGGGGCGCGGCGCGTCTGCGAGATCACAAGGCCGGCCTCGCGCATGCAGCGCGTGGTGCGGCCGTTCTGACGACCCGAACAGGAGCGAAGCTGATGCGGATAGATTTCGACACGGCGATGGAAGTCGCCTCGCACGAGGCGGTGGTGCGGCAGGCCTATCGCGACAGCGGCGGCAAGTGGACCTGGTCGGTCGGGCTGACGTCGGCGACCGGCCACGACGTCGAGCGCTATATCGGCAAGCCGCAGAGCCTCGCGCACTGCCTGCGCGTCTATGTCTGGGCGCTCGACAACTATGCCGAGGGGGTGCGCCGGGCCTTCGCCGGCTGCCCGCTGACCCGCGAGCAGTTCGCCGCCGCGGTGTCCTTCCACTGGAACACCGGGAAGATCGCCACGGCGAGCTGGGTGCGCCACTTCCGCGCCGGCGATATGGCCAGGGCCGAGCGCGCCTTCAAGCTCTACAACAAGGATGGCGGCAGGGTCAGCAGGGGGCTGGTGGCGCGGCGCGCGAAGGAAGCCGACCTGCTGTTCCGCGGCAAGTGGAGCCACGGCTCGACGATGACCGAATACACGCGGCTAACCGCGAAGGCGACGCCCGTCTGGTCGAGCGCCAGGCGCGTCGAGGTCGCCGGCATCCTGCGCGAGGCGCTGGCCGGCCGCATCCCCGATTCCGACAAGGTGATCGTCGAGGAGGAGAAGCCGGTCGTGCCCGAGACGGTCGAGGAGAAGGTCCGCGAGAAGTCCTCCTTCTGGAAGCGGATCGCCAACTGGATCGGCGGTGGCGGCGGCATCGGCGGTATCGGCCTGTGGCTCGCGGATGCCGACTGGCGCGTCATCGTCGCGGTGTCGGGGGCGGCGCTGGTCATCGCCATCGTCATCGGCGGGGTGGTGGTGATCTACAAGCGCCAGATCGTCGGCGCGGTGCGCGAGATCCGCGAGGGGCTGGCGTGACCGCGGCCGCGCTCCTCGCCGCCTGGAAGTTCCTCCGCAGCCCGGCCGGCCGCGCGCTGGCGCTCCTGCTGGCCGCCGGCCTCACGCTCGGCGGCGCCTATCTCAAAGGCCGGCATGATGGCCGCGCGGCGGTGCTCGCCGCCCTCCAGTCCGACCGCGTAAGGATCCTGAAAGACGGGAAAGAGATCGATGAAAAGGTTCTCGGCGCTGACGATTCTGCTCTTTGTGGCCTTCTCGGCGGCTGCCTGCCAGACGACCGCGAAGCTGACTGACCCCTGCGACGTGCTGGTGCGGATCGATCCGAAGCCGGCGACGGCGACCTGGCTGGTGCGCCACGACCGCGACACGGCCGTCGCCATCGCCCGCCACCGGCAGCGGGTCGAGACCTATCGCTGCGGGAGCCATTGAGCGATGGCGGACGAGGAGAAGCGCCACCCGCGCGTCGAGTTCCCGCGCTCGATCTCGCTCGGCAACTGGATACAGATCCTGCTGATCCTGCTGATGGCGATGGGCGCCTATTCGACGTTCAATTCCGACCTGACGGCGAAGCAGAAGGACATCGAGGCCAACGCGCGCTTCAACGCGCAGCTCGAGAAGCGCGTGAGCATCCTCGAGGGCGAGCGCTTCGACCTTCGCGATCGCATGGTCAAGGTTGAGATCGAGCTCCGCAACACGACCGCCGCACTGAAGGAACTGACCGATGCCGTGAAGGTCCGGCCGGCTCCGTAGGACGACCTTCTCCTCCCTGACCTCGAGGCGCCGCTTCATCCCGACCGGATGGGCGGCGCCTTTTTTGTCTCTAGCGCCGTCGCCGGCGATGCTTCGGCTTCGGGACGTCGGCTGCCCTTGGCGCTGTCCATTCATGGCCGATATACATGCGTCCCAATGCCCTGTCGGTCGGCGTCGCGCCGACCTTGTGCATGCTCGGCGTCCAGGCGATGTCGCGGCTGCCGCAGGGGCGGCAGACGAAGCGGCGGGCCCAGTCGCAGAGGGGCTCGTCGTCCTTGTGGCCGTAGATGTCGATGAGCATGTCGTGGCCGCAGGCGCGGCAGCGGACATAAAGGCAGGTCGAGTTGATCGCGCGCATATGGCCGACCGTCGCCGGCAGCAGTTCATCGTCCAACGCAGCACCTCTCCCACGGCACCGCTATCCGCGAGGGGGGAGGATAGCGATTCACGGCAAGGAGGGAAGGGACTCGTTTCTGTCGGTGTTTCTGTCGGTGTGGATTTCGGGCTTTCGGGTAAGCCCTTGAAATGATTGGTCGGAGTGGCAGGATTTGAACCTGCGACCCCCTCGTCCCGAACGAGGTGCGCTACCAGACTGCGCTACACTCCGGCCTGTGATGCGGCGTGGTTATAGCGATGCGTTTTGGCGACCGCAAGCGCTCATCCCGCTTGCCGGTTGCGGATGTGACGAGCGCCGCGATATAGGGGAGCGCCCGCGTTTCGCCGATCCGGCGAACAGGCATCCGGTGGGGCGTGGCCAAGCGGTAAGGCAACGGGTTTTGGTCCCGTGATCCCAGGTTCGAATCCTGGCGCCCCAGCCACGCCGTCGGCGTGCTTTCCGTGACATGCGGGAAACCTGCTGGATCAGACCCACAAGGGGCAGCCCCGGACCGTCGATCCATATGCGGAATTAAATTCCGTCATGCGAAATAAGATGCCGTGCCGAGCGCTGTCGCAGGGGCGGGCGACGGCATTGGAGGAGATGATAAATCCGCATGGACGGCGGGCGGCCCTCAAAGTAGCGTGTTGGGTGTCAGCCGACGTGTGGCTTCACTTCGTCGAAGGAGAGATACCATGCACGCTTCATCCGGATTTCGCGCAGCTCTGATTGCGCTGGTTGTGCTCGCGAGCGCCGCGTTCTCGTCCACCGCCTACGCCGACGACGGCTCTATCAGCTTCCGCGTCGTGAAGGCCGGCTTCGTCGTCGGCGGTTCAGGCGGCGACGGCACGCTCAGGTTTCGCGGCAGGAGCTACGCGCTTTCGATCGGCGGCGTCAGCTACGGCTTCACCTTCGGCGTCTCCGAAACGCGCTTCAGCGGTACGGTGAGTAACATCCGCCGTGCGTCGGATGTCACCGGTGTCTACGCGGCGGGCAACGTGGGCGCGGCGTTGGGCGCCGGTGCGCAGGCAATCGTGCTCACCAACGAGAAGGGCGCGGTGCTCAGACTCACCGGACGATCGGTCGGCGCGATTGTCAGCGCGGACCTGAACGGACTGGCCATCAAGGTGAAGTGAGCCGTATCCACGGCGTTGTCCCGATAGACGGTCGAGGCGGAGCGCCTCCACCCCAGCCTGCGGGCGAGCGGGCTCTTTCGCCTGCGGCCGGGGGGCAACGCAGGTGCCTCCGGCTTAGTTCTGACCGCCGAGATTCTGAAGAATATCGTCGATCGCCTCTTCCTTTATGACGGTCGTCTCCGTCTTGTAGTGCATGACGATCTGCGGCACGAGGATCGTCACCGCGACCATCAGAACCTGAATGATGACGAACGGAGCGGCGCCCCAGTAGATGTCGCGCGTATCGACCGGCTGGATCGTCTCGCCGGTGATCTTGTCGATATAGGGCACCCGGGCGGCTACCGAGCGAAGATAGAACAGCGCGAAGCCGAAGGGCGGGTGCATGAAGCTGGTCTGCATGTTGATGGCCAGGATGACGCCGAACCAGATCAGGTCGATGCCCATGTTCTCGGCCACCGGCGCCAGCAAAGGCACGATGATGAAGGCGAGCTCGAAGAAATCGAGGAAGAAGGCCAGCACGAAGATCAGCAGGGAGACCGTGACCAGGAATCCGGTTTCGGAATCCGCCAGGTGGCGAAGCAGGTGCTCGACCCACAGGTGCCCGTTCACGCCGTAGAAGGTCAGCGAGAAGACGCGCGCGCCGATCAGGATGAACATCACGAAGGAGCACAGCTTCGCGGTGTTTATCAGTGCCTGATGCATCAGCCTGAAATCGAGGCGCCGCTTTCCGATCGCCATGACGAGGGCGCCGACGGCGCCCATCGCGCCGCCCTCGGTGGGGGTCGCGATGCCGAGGAAGATCGTGCCCAGAACGAGGAATATGAGCGCCAGCGGCGGCACCAGGACGAACACCACCTGCTGCGCGAGCCTGGAGGTCATGCCGGTGCCGAGCCCGCGGTCGGCGACGGTGATCAGGTAGACGGCGACGATGCCGATGGCGGCGCCCCAGATGTCGGCGTCGTTGCCGTGCGCGGGCTCGAGATAGACATAGGCGCCCCAGGCGATGGCGATGCCGATGGCGATCAGCGCGAAGAGTGAGGCGACGCCTGAGCCGAGGGTTCGAACCTCCTCCGGCAGGGCCGGCAGGGATTGCGGTCGGAAGATCGTCGTGGCCATCACATACAGGCAATAGAGCCCGGTCAGCATCAGGCCGGGCAGCAATGCGCCGGCATACATGTCGCCCACCGACCGGTCGAGCTGATCGGCCAGCACGATGAGGACGATCGAGGGCGGGATGATCTGGGCCAGCGTGCCGGCGGCCGCGATGGCGCCGGATGAAATGCGGCGGTTGTAGCCGTATCGCATCATGATCGGCAGCGATATCAGCCCCATGGCGATGACGGAGGCGGCGACGACGCCGGTGGTCGCGGCGAGCAGCGCGCCGACGATGATCACCGCGTAGGCGAGGCCGCCGCGAACCCTGCCGAAGAGCTGGCCGATGGTTTCCAGCAGATCCTCGGCCATCCCGGACCGCTCGAGGATGATCCCCATGAAGGTGAAGAACGGGATGGCAAGCAGCGTCTCGTTCGACATCGTCCCCCAGAAGCGGTCGGGCAGGGCGTAGAGCAGCGGCATGGACAGGGTGATCTCGCCGCCGGAGAACGGCGCGACGAACACCCCGAGCATGAAGAAGAGCAGTCCGTGGGCGGCCAGCGTGAAGGCGACCGGATAGCCGATGAGCAGCATGAGGATCATGCAGACGAACATGACCGGCGCCATGTTGGCGGCGATGATTTCCATCATCGGTCCTGCTCCCCGCTTTCGCGCTCCAGGTCGATCGGCGTCTTCTGGAGATGCGGCGGATCGGGATCCTCGATGGCGCCGTTGAGGATCGCGGCCTTTCGAATGATTTCAGAAACACCCTGCAGTGCCAGCAGGAAGAAGCCGCCCAGCAACAGCGCCTTGGCCGGCCAGATGATGAGGCCGCCGACATTCGACGAGTGTTCGCCGGTAGCGAAGGAACTCGCGACATAGGGCACGAGGAACCACAGCATCAGCAGGCAGAAGGGCATCAGGAAGAAGATGTGCCCGAAGAGGTCGACGAGGTGCTGGGTACGGCGCGACACCTGGGCGAAGATGATCTCAACGCGCACATGCTCGCCGTGTTTGAGCGTGTAGGCCGCGCACAGCAGGAATACCGCGCTGAACAGGTACCATTGCAGCTCGAGCCAGGAGTTGGACGCCATGTTCAGCGCCTTGCGCGACACCGCGTTGCCGGCGCTCACGAGCACCGCGAGCAGGATCAGCCATGCCACGACGCTGCCGACCGCCTCGTTGATGCGATCGATCGCGCGCGACAGGCGCAGCAGGATCGGCATGTCTCCTCCCCGGACGTTGGCCGCCTGTTGCCGGCGGTGCGGGACTGTTTCCTATTTCGACGTTAAAAAGCGTGACCGCTAAGTCAAGTCCGTCGCTCCCGCGGCGACACGGTTGTCTCCGGCCAGCGGGGTCCTTGTCGGCAGCTCAATGAAAATCATTGAAATCACTGGCTTTCCACAACCATTCCATATCTGCTCCGGCCGTGTTCGAGCCTCCCGCGATGCCCGCGAACCGATGCGCCTTGAGGTTTGTGAATGAGTATTTATTCTACTGTCCGGTTAGTTGACAACACTCATCGGTTTTGGTGAGCTTCCGGTCAACTGCGAGAGCTGCGGGCAGGCAGGCAGTGGCCGAAGGAACGACCCGCGAGCCAAGGAGGAAATAGGATGGGTTCTCAAGACAGGAATCTCGTGAATCGCCGCAAGGCGCTGGGCATGGTCGCGGCGGGGGCCGCGGGCGTCGGTGCGGCAGGCGTCAGCCTCGCCACCCCCGCGATCGCGCAGTCGGGGCCGGAGATCAAATGGCGTCTCACCTCGAGCTTTCCGAAATCGCTGAAGGGTTGCTTCGCCGGCGTCACCCGCTTTGCGGAGCGGGTCAGCGAGATGAGCGGCGGCAAGTTCCAGATCCAGTATTTCGCGCCGGGCGAGCTCGTCGGCGCGCTCCAGGCGCTTGATGCGGTCAAGGCGGGCACGGTCGAGTGCTGCCACACCGCTCCCTATTTCTATGTCGGCGTGGACCCGACCTTCGCGTTCGGTACCGCGCTGCCGTTCGGCCTCAACAGCCGCCAGCACAACACCTGGCTTTTCAAGGCCGGTGGCCTCGAGCTGCTGTCGGAATTCATGGATGGCCACAACATCCACTACGTTCCCTTCGGCAACACCTGCTCCCAGATGGCCGGCTGGTTCCGCAAGGAAATCAAGACGCCGGAGGACTTCAAGGGCCTCAAGATGCGCATTCCGGGCATCGGCGGCCAGGTCCTCAGCAAGCTCGGCGGCGTGCCGCAGCAGATCGCGCCGGGTGACATCTATTCGGCGCTCGAGCGCGGAAGCATCGACGCGGCGGAGCTTTCCGGCCCCTATGACGACGAGGGCGCGGGCTTCAACGCGGTCACCCAGTTCTACTACTATCCCGGCTGGCAGGAGGTCTCCGCCGGCACCTCGATCTTCATCAACAAGCAGCAGTGGGAATCGCTGACCGACGAGTACAAGGCCATCGTGCTCGCCGCCAGCGCCGACGGCGAGCGCGAGATGATCTCCGACTACGACATGGGCAACATGGGTGCGCTGCGCCGCCTCGCGGGCAAGGGGACGCAGTTCAAGCGCTTCCCCGACGAGGTGCTCGCGGCGCTCTACAAGGCGACCCAGGAATACATCTCGGAGACCGCGGCGGCGAACGCCAACTTCAAGAAAATCTACGAGAACTGGTCAGCGTTCCGCAAGGACGCCAACCTCTGGTACGCCATCGCCGACACGCCGAACGACCTGTTCAACCAGAAGGCCGATCGCGGCTGAT
>JBFWXZ010000047.1:0-9506 GCA_050186955.1 Flavobacteriaceae bacterium | reverse complement strand
CCGGGGCGGCTGCCGCACGCCGCCCCGGACCTCGATCCGATGACATCGAAGATCGACAAGGCGCGGCTGCCGAGCCGCCACACGACGCAGGGTGCCGCTAAGGCGCCGATGCGGGCGATGATGTATGGCGCCGGCGTCAGGCCGGGCATGCTGGAGCAGCCGCTGATCGGCGTCTTCACCACCTGGAACGACGGGTCGCCCTGCAATATTGGCCATCGCGATCTCGCCCGCGCGATCAAGGAAGGCATCAAGGAGGCCGGCGGCACTCCGTTTGAGTTCAACACGATCAGCGTCAATGACGGCATCGCCAACGGCCACGCCGGCATGAAGGCGTCGCTGATCTCCCGCGAGCACATCGCCGATTCCGTCGAGCTCGTCATGCGCGGCCATTGCTACGACGCGATGGTCTGCGTCGCCGGCTGCGACAAGAATCTTCCGGCCATGATGATGGCGATGCTGCGGCTCAACGCGCCGTCGGTCTTCGTCTATGGTGGCTCGGTCCTGCCCGGCCGCGTCGGCGGAAAGGACGTCACCATCGTCGACGTGTTCGAGGGCGTCGGCGCCTTCACCAGTGGCCGCATCGGCGCCGACGAGCTGGAGACGCTGGAACGCCAGGCGGTCCCCGGCGCCGGCGCCTGTCCCGGCCAGTTCACCGCCGTCACCATGGCCTGCGTTTCCGAGGCGATCGGGCTCGCGGTTCCAGGCTCCGCGCTCGTCCCCGCCGTCTATGCCGAGCGGATTGCGATCTGCGAGGCGATGGGCGCGGTGGCGATGCGGGCGCTCGAAAGCAACCTGCGGCCGCGCGACATCGCGACCCGCAAGGCGTTCGAGAACGCGGTGGCGATCGTCGCCGCGTCCGGCGGATCGACCAACGCGGCGCTGCACCTTCCGGCGATGGCCAACGAGGCCGGCATCGATTTCAGGCTCGAGGACGTGGTGGAGGTCTTCAGGCGCACTCCCTACATCGCCGACATGAAGCCGGGCGGCCGCTTCCTCGCCAAGGATCTTTACGAGATCGGCGGCGTTCCCGTGCTCATGAAGGTCCTTCTCGACGGCGGCTATCTGCACGGCGACTGCATGACGATCACCGGCCGCACCGTCGCTGAGAACCTGCAAGACGTCGTCTTTCCCGAAGGCCAGGAAGTCGTCCGGCCGCTTTCCGACCCGCTCAGCCCCACGGGCGGCGTGGTCGGACTTTTCGGGAGCCTCGCCCCCAAGGGTTCGGTGTGCAAGGTCGCCGGCCTCAAACTCCGGCAGTTCGCCGGTCCGGCCCGCGTCTTCGACACCGAGGAGCAGTGTCTCGCCGCCGTGCTCGCGCGCGACTACAGCGAGGGTCAGGTGCTGGTGATCCGCTACGAGGGGCCGCGCGGCGGCCCCGGCATGCGCGAGATGATCTCCACGACCGCCGCGATCTACGGACAGGGCATGGGAGAGAAGGTCGCGCTCGTGACCGACGGGCGCTTCTCCGGAGGAACCCGCGGCTTCTGCGTCGGGCACATCTCGCCCGAGGCCGCCGCCGGCGGACCCATCGCGCTGATCCGCGACGGCGACGTCATCCGCCTCGACGCCGACAGCGGGTCGATCGAGCTCGACGTGCCGGAGGAGGAATTGCGCCGCCGGCGAGAGGACTGGCGGCCGCCGGAGCCCTACTATCGTTCCGGCGCGCTGTGGCGCTACGCGCAGACGGTGGGCGGCGCGGAGGGCGGCGCGGTGGTTCATCCCGGCGCCCGCGAGGAAACCCATGTCTACGCCGATGTATGAGGGCGCGGGTTCCTGATGCGCTCCTACCTCTTCGTGCCCGGCGACAGCCAGTCCAAGCTCGACAAGGCCGCCGCCTGCGACGCCGACGCGCTGATCGTCGATCTCGAGGATTCCGTCGCGCCCGCGAGGAAGGCGGAGGCGCGTGCCACGGCCGCGGCATTTGTCGCCGCGCGGCGCGCCATGCCGGGACCGAGGCTCTATGTCCGGGTCAACGCGCTGGACACCGGCCTGACCGGCGAGGATGTCGCCGCCGTCGTGCCTTTCGCGCCCGCCGGCATCGTGCTCCCGAAATCGCGGTCGGGCGCCGATGCGGCGGCATTGTCCGCCATGATCGCCGTAAGCGAGGTCGAGGCCGGACTTCCCGCGGACGGCATCGCCATCATGCCCATCGCCACCGAGACCGCGGCCTCGGTCTTCGGTCTCGGCACCTATGGCGGTTCGACCGCGAGGCTCGCGGCGATGACCTGGGGCGGCGAGGACCTTTCGGCCGACATCGGCGCGGAGACGACCCGCGACGACGAGGGCGAAATATCCGAGCCGTTCAGGATGGTGCGCAACCTCTGCCTCATGGGGGCGGCAGCGGCGCAAGTCGACGCGGTCGACGCCGTCTACACCGCCTTTCGGGACCAGGAGGGTCTGCGCCGCGAGTGCGAGGCGGCGCGCCGCGACGGCTTCGCTGGCAAGATGGCGATCCATCCGGCGCAGCTCCCGATCATCAACGAGGTGTTCCGGCCCGGCGCCGCGGCCATCGAGCGGGCGCGGCGGGTCGTCGCCTGCTTCGCCGAGAGCGGCGGCGGGGTCGCTGGCATGGATGGCGAGATGCTGGACATGCCGCATCTGAAACAGGCGCGGCGCGTCCTGGCGCGCGCCGGCGAGGCAGCGGGAGACTGAGTGAATGAAGCTTCTTCGATACGGCGAAAAAGGCGGCGAGCGCCATGGCATCCTGGATGCCGACGGCGCCATCCGCGATCTCGAGGACGCGCTTCCCGCAGATGCCCGGATTCCGCATCTGGAGGCGCTGGAGGCGCTGCGCGCGATCGATCCTGGGTCGCTGCCGAAGGTCGGCGGGGAGGTGCGTATCGGCGCGCCGCTGGCGCATCCCGGCAAGATCATCGCCTGCGGGCTCAATTATGTGGATCACGTCGCCGAGAGCGGTCTCGACGCCGGTCCCGAGCCCACCTTCTTCATCAAGCCGACGAGTTCGCTTTCCGGGCCGAACGATCCCGTCGTCATCCCGCCCGGCGCCGAGCAGGTCGACTGGGAGGTCGAGTTCGGCGCGGTGGTCGGGCGCGACGGCGTCTACATGGACGAGGCGGAAGCCGAGGCGGTTATTGCCGGCTACGTGCTCTTCAACGACGTTTCGGAGCGCCATAACCAGTTCCATCGCGGCGCCGGCCAGTGGGTGAAGGGAAAGGCGGCGGACACCTTCGGGCCCATCGGCCCCTATCTGGTGACCCCCGACGAGATCGAGCCGACGAAGCTCGATATCTGGCTTGAGCTGAACGGCAAGCGGATGCAGTCTTCCAATACCGACCAGATGATCTTCTCGGTTCCCGCGATCATCGCCTACGCCTCGCAGTTCATGAGCCTGCAACCCGGCGACATCGTCGTCACCGGCACGCCGGCGGGCTGCGGGATCGGCCAGAAACCGCCCTTCTATCTCAAGCCCGGCGACCGCATGCGCCTCGGCATCGACGGGCTCGGCGAACAGAATTGCGAGGTGATCGCCTATCCCGGAAAGGGATAGGCGCGGCAATATCGAGCACGCGCCGGTCATCGGCCAGCCAGGAGGAAGCCCGCAGATGCCCCCCTATCGTTCGCGCACCACCACCCACGGCCGCAACATGGCGGCGGCCCGCGGCCTTTGGCGGGCGACCGGCATGAAGGACGACGATTTCGGCAAGCCGATCATCGCCATCTCCAATTCCTTCACCCAGTTCGTGCCCGGCCACGTGCATCTCAAGGATCTCGGACAGATGGTTGCCCGCGAGGTCGAGGCGGCCGGCGGCGTCGCCAAGGAGTTCAACACCATCGCGGTGGATGACGGCATCGCGCTCGGCCATTCCGGCATGCTCTACAGCCTGCCCTCGCGCGAGATCATCGCCGACAGCGTCGAGTACATGGTCAATGCCCATTGCGCCGATGCGCTGATCTGCATCTCCAATTGCGACAAGATCACGCCCGGCATGCTGATGGCGACGATGCGCCTCAACATCCCGACCGTCTTCGTCTCCGGCGGGCCGATGGAGGCCGGCAAGATCGTCCATGACGGGAAGACGACGATCATCGACGTCGTCGACGCGATGGTCGTTGCCGCCGATCCGAAGGTCAGCGACGAGGAGGTGCAACGATACGAACGGTCGGCGTGCCCGACTTGCGGATCGTGCTCGGGCATGTTCACGGCCAATTCGATGAACTGCCTGACCGAGGCGCTCGGCCTGTCGTTGCCGGGCAACGGCACCGTGGTCGCGACCCATGCCGATCGCAGGGGGCTTTTCCTGGAGGCCGGCCGCCGGGCCGTGGAGCTGGCGAAGCGATACTACGAGCAGGACGACGACTCGGCCCTGCCGCGCAACATCGCCAATTTCAGCGCCTTCGAGAACGCCATGACGCTCGACATGGCGATGGGCGGCTCGACCAATACCGTGCTGCACCTGCTGGCGGCGGCGCGCGAGGGCGAGATACCCTTCACCATCGCCGATATCGACCGGCTGTCGCGGCGCACGCCGCATCTGTGCAAGGTCGCGCCGTCGATCGCCAATATCCACATCGAGGACGTGCATCGGGCCGGCGGCATATTCGGGATCCTCGGCGAGCTTGACCGCGAGAAACTGATCCATCGTGACTGCGGTTGCGTTCACGCCGGCAGCATCGGCGAGGCGATCGACCGCTACGATGTCCGCCGGCACGAAAACGGCGAGGTCCACGATTTCTACCGGGCGGCGCCGGGCGGCATCCCGACGCTGGAGCCGTTCTCCCAGACCGCCCGTTACAGGGAGCTCGACCTCGACCGTGCGTCAGGCGTCGTGCGCGATGCCGGGCACGCCTTCAGCAAGGATGGCGGTCTGGCCGTGCTCCACGGCAATCTCGCCGAGGCCGGCTGCATCGTGAAGACGGCGGGCGTTCCGGCGGAGATGCGCGGCAAGTTCACCGGGCCGGCGCGCATCTTCGAAAGCGAGGGCAACGCCGTGAAGGCGATCCTCGGCCGCGAGATCCGCGAGGGAGACATCGTCGTCATCCGCTACGAGGGGCCGAAGGGCGGTCCCGGAATGCAGGAGATGCTCTATCCGACCAGCTATCTCAAATCGATGGGGCTGGCGGAGAAATGCGCGCTGATCACCGACGGGCGCTTCTCCGGCGGCTCGTCGGGACTTTCCATCGGCCACATCTCGCCCGAGGCGGCCGAGGGCGGCGCCATCGGCCTGCTGGAGGAGGGCGACTTGATCGAGATCGACATTTCCGGGAGGTCGCTGTCGATGCTGGTGCCGGAGGCCGAACTCGCCGAGAGACGCCGGCGCATGGACGCGCTGGAGCGCGACGCCTGGCAGCCGACGATGCGCGAGCGTGAGGTCTCCGCGACGCTGAAGGCATATGCGGCGCTGACCACCAGCGCCTCCAACGGCGCCGCGCGCGATGTATCCCAGGTGATGCGCCGCTAGCGGATCGGCGAGAAGGCGGCCGGGATGAGAATCTTGTTCTCCATGGTCACGATGAGCTTCAGCAGCTCGGGCACGCGTTCCAGCCACTCCGGCTTGGCATAGAGTTCGGCGCGGCGTTTCGCGCGGTCGTCCAGGCTCGCATAGCCCCACATGTGGATGACCTGGTTGAGCGGACCGATCTCCGTCTGGAAGAAGCCGATCAGGTTGCCGAGCGCCGGCGCCTGGATCGCCAGGCACTCTTCCTCATAGAACTTCAGGAACGCCGGCACCTTGCCGGGATGCAGGGTATAGATGCGTTCTTCCACGATCATTTTCGGCAAATCCTTTCCTGGCTCTTGGCCTCATATGGTCACGGGCACCAGGCCGCCGTCGGCGAGCCAGTTCTGGCCCGTCACGTAGCCCGCATGGACGCTGCAAAGAAATGCGCAGATGGCGCCGAACTCCCGTGGGTCTCCCGCCCGCCGCATCGGAACCTGCTTGCCCAGCTGGTCGCCGGTCTGGCCGACCGCCTTGAGACGCTCGGTAGCGAAGGTTCCGGGGAGCAGATTGTTGATGGTCACGCCGCTTTCGGCGATCTGCCGCGAAACCCCCGCGACGTAGCCGGCGAGCGCCAGCCGCGCCGAGGTGGACATGTCCATCTTCTCCACCGGCATCCGCGCGGTGAGCGAGGTGATGTTGACGATGCGGCCCCAGCGCTTCCCGATCATCTGGTCCACTGTTTCCCTTATCATCTCGACGGAAGCGATGAAATTCGCATCCATCGAGGCCCGCCAGTCGTCGACGGTCAGCTCGCGGAAATCCTTGCGCGGCGGGCCGCCGGCATTGTTGATGAGGATATCGGGAGCAGGGCAGGCGGCGAGGATCGAGGCGCGGCCCTCCGGCGTCGCGACGTCGGCGCGCACGGTGCGCGGCAGCGCGCCGGCGATCTCGCCGACCCGCTCCGCCGCCGCCCGCAGCCTTTCGCCGTCGCGCCCGACCAGAACGACGCTCGCGCCCTCGCGCGCCAGTTCCTCCGCGCAGGCGAGCCCGAGCCCCGCCGAGGAGCCGCAGACGAGTGCGACCTTGTCCGCTATTCCGAGATCCATCTGGCTCCCCTCCGCCGTGGTGCCGGCCTGTGACGGCATTTGCAGCGATGGGCTGCCTTCAATATATTTACCCATCGGTCGAAATAATTAACGTGTCGTCTGCCCATCCGTCCACCGTCTTGTCGCAGCCTGGGGGAATCATGTGCGTGGCAAGCCGCGCATCGCCCGGTCCGCCTGCCCGCTGAAGCACAGGGAGAATCCAGCCGATGTTCACAGTCGCGATCAGCGGTGATTTCTTCGACCCCGGCGGGCATATGATCCCGCCCGGATTCGATCTCGGGCCGCTCCGGCGCGACGGCATCGAACTTGTCGTCTTGCCGCGGAAGCCGCGTATCGACGCGGCGGATCTGGCCGGGGTCGATGCGCTGATCCTCCTCCAGGCGCAGTTCGACGCCGCGAGCCTGCCCGACGAGGGAAGGCTGGCGCTTGTCGCGCGCTTCGGCGCCGGGCTCGACACGGTGGACGTCGACGCCTGCACGGCCCGAGGCGTGATGGTGACCAACACTGCCGCGCACGTGGCGCGGCCGATGGCCGTGGCCGTGATGACCCTCGTCCTCGCGCTTTCGACACGCTTGATGCGGAAGGCCGAGATCGGAAGAAATCCGGCCGAATGGAAGGACAAGGCGGCATATTTCGGAACCGGCCTCGCCCGAAAGACGCTCGGCTCGCTCGGATTCGGGAATATCGCGCGCGACATGTTCGCGATCATGAAGCCGCTTGGGATGCGCTATCTCGCGACCAGCCGGTCGGGATTTCACCCGCGAGCGGCGGGCTTGGGCGTGTCCTTCACCGGGCTCGAGGCGCTATTCGCCGAATCCGACGTTGTCGTTATCAACGCCCCGCTGACCGATGAGACCCGAGGTATGGTGGATGCCCGAATGATCGGTCTGATGAAGAAAACGGCGTTCCTTGTCAATATCGGCCGCGGGCCGATCGTCGACCAGACGGCACTGACGGTCGCGCTCAGGGAGGGTCGCATCGCCGGCGCTGGCCTCGACGTCCTGACGCAGGAACCGCCCGATCCCGCAGACCCGATTCTCACGCTCGACAACGTCATCATCACCCCGCATGCGCTGGGCTGGACCGATCAGCTATTCGCGGACTGCGGTGGCGCCGACATAGAGGCTGTACTCGTGCTGAGGCGCGGTGAGGTTCCTGATGGCGTGGTCAATCCGGCGGTTCTCGATCACCCGAGATTGCGGGCGATTCTGGCGCGCCACGAGGCAGGCCTACACCGCTGAGTGCGCCAATTTTCGGCAGTTCGCAAACCACAGGGATAATATTTTGACTTGACGGTAGAATTTTGCTCATCTGCCCCCATGCGCGCTAGCGAACTCCGCCGCCGATCCATGCCGCTCGCAAACGGCGTTTGGGCTTCGCGTTCGCCGTTCGCGACGGATACCCTCTATGCGCTGCCCGATCGGCGATGCGAGGATCGGCGCGACGTTCCGGGCTTTCGAGGTTAAGTCGATGTCTTCACGCGGGGCTCCGCGCCGTCAGGTTCCTCTCAGAGAAGTAGCTCTCGCGGACAAGTATCTGCAGGAAAGCGGCCGGGTCTATCTCACCGGCGCCCAGGCGCTTGTGCGCATGGCCTTCGACCAGAAGCGCCGCGACCGCCAAGCGGGATTGAACACGGCGGGTTTCATCTCCGGTTACCGCGGCTCGCCGGTCGGGGTCTACGATCAGGAGCTGTGGCGCGCGCGCGAGCACGTCGCCGGCCATGACATCACGTTCCGGCCGGGACTCAACGAGGAGATAGCGGCGACAAGCGTATGGGGTTCGCAACAGACCGCGGTCTTCGGCAAGAAGCCGCTCTATGACGGCGTCTTCGCGGCCTGGTACGGCAAGAATCCGGGAGTCGACCGCGCCGGAGACGCACTGAAGCACGGCAATTTCGCCGGCTCGGGAAAGAACGGCGGCGTGCTGATGATCGCCGGCGACGATCACGCGGCCAAGTCCTCCGACCTGCCGAACCAGTCCGATTTCGCCCTGATGAACTTCATGATGCCGACGCTGTTCCCCAGCGACGTGCAGGACGTTCTCGATTTCGCCGTCTATGGCTGGGCGATGTCGCGCTTCAGCGGCTGCTGGACCGGGTTCAAGGTCGAGCCGCATATCATGGACCGTTCGCAGACGGTGGAGATCGGGCCGGAGCGGATCGAACTCGTGACGCCGGGCGATTATCTGCTGCCGCCGGGCGGGCTCAATCTGCGCTGGCCGGACAACCGGTTCGAGCAGGAAGTCAGGATGCTGGACTTCAAGCTGCCGGCGGCCAGGGCCTTCGTGCGCGCGAATGCGGGTATCGACCGTGTGGAATTCGCGGGCCCGGCACGCATCGGCATCGTCACCACCGGCAAGAGCTATCTGGACGTCCGCGAGGCGCTCGACGAGCTCGGCATCGACGAGCTCCGCGCCCGCCGGCTCGGCCTGCGTCTCTACAAGGTCGGCTTGACGTGGCCGCTGGAACCGGAAGGAGCACGCCGGTTCTGCGAGGGACTGGAAGAGCTGGTGGTCGTCGAGGAAAAGCAGCCGGTCATCGAGAACCAGCTTAGGGCCATGCTCTATGACTGGCCCGCGGCGGGCCGGCCGCGCATCGTCGGCAAGACCGACGGGCACGACGCCAGCCTGCTGACGGCGAAGGGCGACCTCGAGCCGCTGACGATCGCCGATGTCATCGCCAATCGCATCCTGAGGATGTCGGATGACGAGGAGCTCCGTGCCCGTCTTGGCGTTCTCGAGCAGCGCCGGCGCAAGCCGGCGGAACCCGCGCCGATCGCCCGCAAGCCCTATTTCTGTTCCGGCTGCCCGCACAGTTCATCGCTTCCGCGGCCCGACGGGACGCGCGCGGCGGGCGGAATCGGCTGTCACTGGATGGCGGTCTGGACGCCGGAGTTCGCGACCGAGCCGTCGACGCAGATGGGCGGGGAGGGCGCGCAGTGGATCGGGCAGGCGCCGTTCGTCGGCGAGGTCCATCTGTTCCAGAATCTCGGCGGCGGCACCT
>JBFWXZ010000046.1:0-19005 GCA_050186955.1 Flavobacteriaceae bacterium | reverse complement strand
AAGGGGATGGCATTCATGGAGCCGATCTTCAATTACCTCAACACGATCATCTACTGAGCGCGTCGAGGGAGTGGGAACGAGCCCGGAAAGTAAAAAACCATGATGGAAATACTTGGACATTTGGGGGACGGCGTCCTGCTCTCGCTGGAGCCGCTGAACATCGCGCTGATAGCGATCGGCGTGACGCTCGGCCTCTTCATCGGCGCGATGCCCGGTCTGGGTTCGGTGAACGGCGTGGCGATCCTGCTACCCATCACCTTCCTCGTGCCTCCGAATTCGGCGATCATCTTCCTCGCCGCGATCTATTACGGCGCGATGTATGGCGGCGCGATCAGCTCGATCACGCTGGGCATACCGGGGGCATCGACGGCGGTCGCGACGACATTCGACGGTCGACCGCTGGCGATGAAGGGCCGCGCGAGCCTGGCGCTCGTGACCGCGGCCGTCGCCTCCTTCGTCGGCGGCACGGTGTCGAACGTGCTCTTCACGCTGTTCGCCCCGCTGCTGGCGTCGGTCGCGCTGAGCTTCGGCCCGCCTGAAATCTTCGCGCTGATGCTGCTCGCCTTCGCCACTTTCGTGGGGCTCGGCGGCGACGACATCCCGAAGACGATCTTCTCGATCTGCATCGGCCTCGTCTTCGCCGCGGTCGGCTTCGACGAGATCTCCGGCGAGCCGCGCCTGGTGTTCTTCGATATCCCGGGCTTCCTGCACGGTATCAACTTCCTCGTGCTGGCGATCGGCGTCTACGGCATCGGCGAGATGCTCTGGACCATCGACACGACGCGCGGCGAGATCACCTCGACCGAGGCCAAGATGTCGGTCAAGGGCATCATCAGCGACACCAAGGAAGGCATGCGGCGTGGCTGGAAGGGAACCGTCATCGGCTCCTTCCTCGGCTTCTTCGTCGGCATCCTGCCGGCGGCGGGAGCGACGCCGGGCTCGCTGATGGCCTATGGCGTGGCCAAGATGGTCGCCCGCAACCCGAAGGAATTCGGCAAGGGGCATCCGAGCGGCGTCGCGGCGCCGGAATCGGCGAACAACTCGGCCTCGACCGGCGCCATGCTGCCGATGCTGACGCTGGGCATTCCCGGCTCGCCGACGACCGCCATTCTGCTCGGCGGCATGGTGATCTGGGGCCTGACGCCGGGACCGCGGCTGTTCGTCGAGCAGACGGACTTCGTCTGGGGCCTGATCGGTTCGTTCTACGTGTCGAACTTCTTCTCGCTGATCATCAACCTGGCGTTCATCCCGCTGTTCATCTGGATGCTGCGGATGCCGTTCACCATCCTGGCGCCGATGATCTTCGTGCTCTCGGTCGTCGGCGGCTATGCGGCGACGATGGACATGCACGACGTCTGGCTGATGGTTATCTTCGGCGTCGGCGCCTACTTCCTGCGCAAGCTGGACTATCCGGTCGCGCCGGCGGTGCTCGCCATCGTGCTCGGGCCGATCGCCGAACCGACGCTCAGGCAGTCGCTGCTGTTCTCGTCGGGCGATCCGATGATCTTCCTGACGCGGCCGATCGCCGGCCCGATCACGGTCATCGCGATCATCCTCATCTTCCTGCCGGCGCTGAAGCTGATCTTCGATCGCGTGCGCGGCAAGAAGAAGGTCGAATCGGCGGCCTGACGCGGGCATGACACCGATGCGCGCCGCGGGGCGCGTGGGGTAACAAAGGCAGGCGCCGTTCCCGGGCAGGGAGCGGCGCCTCGCCATATGAGCGTGAGGGGCGGAGCATGCCGAAGTCCAACGCTGGCCCGGCCGTCGGGCCGTGGAACCCGGGTCTCGAATCCGAGATCCCGCGTGAGCTGCTGCCGCTGTCGACGATGTTTCGCGGCGACAATATCTCGAACGACCTCGCCGAGGTCGCCGAACTCTCCGATTTCACCGGCCTGCCGCGCGTCGAGCTGGTGGCGTTCCGTCCCGAGCGACTGGTCGTCCACGAGCTGCTGATCCGCGTCACGGCGGATTTGACCGTTCCCGACGGACCGAACTACGAGGACCTCGGCATCAATCTGCGCGGCATGGTGGCGACGGTACTCGAAAAATACGCGCGTCCGGAGATGGCGGGGCTGGTCGCCCGCTTCGACGAGCTTCGCGCGCAGGCCGAGACAGCGGCACGCGACCTGATCGCGGAGGCGGCAGCCCCCGAGCCAGCGGCGGCCGACAAGGGCGGCTCATTCCTCGGGCGGCTCTTCTCGCGCGGCAAGCGACCCGCGCCTGTCTCGCCGCCGGGCGATCTCGCCGAGGCGTTGCGCGCCCTCTCGAAGCGCGGCCATGGCGGCGAACCGCTGTGCTCGGCGTGCCTGGCCGCGCTCGTCCATGTGGCGGAGGCGATCGTCGGTGCGCGCGGCAGGCTGCCGGCCGACAACGATCTCCTCGTCAGGCTGGCCGTGCGGCGGGTCTGCAACACCTTCGGCAGCGACATGCTGGGCAAGGCGGTGGAGCCGATCTTCGCGAAGGCCTGCGCCGGCGAGGGCTATCGGGTGCTGCCGCCGCAGCCGCAGCCCGTCATCATGAACACCAAGGGCGCGTCCGCGTCCGGCAAGAGCACGATGCGCTCGCTGCAGCGCGAGCTTGCCGGCCGGCTCGGCGTTCCCTGGGAGGATTTCGCGCTGATTAGCCCGGACTACTGGCGCAAGTTCCTGCTCGACTACGACTCGCTCGGCGAGGACTATAAATACGCCGCCATGCTGACTGGCCACGAACTCGAGATCATCGACAAGAAGCTCGACCGCTACATGGCCGAGAAGGCGCAGCAGGGCCGCATGTCGCACCTGCTGATCGACCGCTTCCGCTTCGACAGCTTCTCGCCGGAGGACGAGCGCGAGGACGACGTGAACCTGCTGACGCGGTTCGGCAGCACGATCTTCCTGTTCTTCGTCATCACGCCGCCCCACGAGACGGTGGAGCGGGCCTGGAACCGCGGCATCAAGACCGGCCGCTACAAGGCGGTGGACGATCTGCTGTTCCACAATGTCGAGGCGTTCACCGGCATGCCGCAGCTGTTCTTCTCGTGGGCGCTGTCGCGCCGCAAGAAGGTGCACTACGAGTTCCTCGACAACTCGGTCCCCGAGGGCGAGCGGCCGCGCACCATCGCCAGCGGCTGGAACGGGCACATGAACGTCTACGATCTCGGCGCCATGCTCGATATCGAGCGCTACCGCAGGATCGACATCCATGCGACGACCCCGGAGGAGGTCTACCGTGAGCCGGCGGACGCCGACGAGCGCAACACCGGCTTCTTAGAGGCCTGCGTCGAGCGGATGGAGCGCATCGAGTTCGTCGATCCGCGCTCGGGCAGGGTCTATGCGGTGGTCGAGAACGGCGGCTGGGCGAAGCGCGACGATGCCGGCAGGCGCGGCCGGACCGGCAAGATCCTCGATTCGTTGAGATTGCCGGCACGTCCCGCATCCACGGCTTCCGCCGACGGGCTCGACACGCCGAGCCTCAGCGACGAGCCCAACTACGTCGTTGGACGGATCTAGACGCCGAGTCGGTTGCTCGGCTTGCCGGCGTGGAAGTTCTCGATGTGCTCGATGACCTGGTCCCACACCGTCTGCATCGCCTCGTTGCTCGCCCAGGCGGTATGCGGGGTGACGATGACGTTCGGGTATTCGAGGATTTCGAGCAGCGGGTTGTCCGGCTTCGGCGGTTCCGACGTCAGACAGTCGAAGCCGACGCCCGAGACCTGTCCGGACTTCACCGCGGCGACGAGATCCGCCTCGTCGACGAGGCCGCCACGGGCGCAATTGATGATCAGCGGCTTCTTCTTCATCTTCGCGAATTCGGGCGCCGCGATCATGTTGCGGGTCGCCGGCATCAGCGGGCTGTGCAGCGAGATGACGTCGGAGGTCTCCATGACCTCGTCGAAGGGCGTGTAGAGGGGGCCTAGCCCCTCGACGCCCTTGTGGGCGGCGTAGAGCGTGCGCATGCCGAAGGCTTGGCCGATGCGGGCGACGGCCTGGCCGATCGCGCCCTCGCCGACGATGCCGAGGGTGGAGCCGGCGAGATCGT
Organism: Flavobacteriaceae bacterium; assembly: GCA_050186955.1. GTDB lineage: Bacteria > Pseudomonadota > Alphaproteobacteria > Rhizobiales > Tepidamorphaceae > JACKJP01. Next base: position 14,988 of record JBFWXZ010000046.1, on the reverse strand, counting down.
TGATCGGGTGCGAGAAGAAGCAGAACTGCGCGGCCTTCTGCCACTCGCCGTCGATGACGTCCTGGCGGTAGCCGACGAGGCCGCGACGCAGCGCCAGGATCAGCGCGAAGGCGTGTTCCGGCACGGTGTTCACCGCATAGCCGCGGACGTTGGAGACGACGACACCGCGCTCGTTGCAGGCGGCGATGTCGAAGGCGTCGTAGCCGGTCGCCGGGATGCAGATCATCTTCAGTTCGGGGAGCTGCTCGATCGAGTCGCGGCGGATCGGCACCTTGTTGCACACCGCGATGTCGGCGCCGGCCAAACGCTCGACGACCTGGTCGGGCGCGGTGCGCTCATATTCAACCCACTCGTGATCGAATGCCGGTTTGTGCACCTGGACGGACGGCCCCATGGTGCTGCGGTCGAGAAAGACGATGCGGGTCAATTGGACGCTCCCTTGTCGTTATCAAATGCAAACGCCGCACGGAGGCGGCGTCTGCACAATCTTTGTTTCTAGCGCGCCGCGAACGGCATCGACAGGCTATTCGGCGGCGATCTGCGCCACCGCGCCGTGCGTGTCGGCGAAGTGGCGGACCGCGGCGCCGACGCCCGCGCCCGGCTCGAAGGGGATGCCGACCTCGCGCATCGCCATCTCGACGCCGCCCAGCGCCTGCAGCACCATGATCTCGTTGAGCCAGCCGAGGTGGCCGATCCGGAACACCCTGCCGGCGACCTTGGAGAGGCCGGCGCCGAGCGAAAGGTCGTAGTGCGTGTAGGCGGTCTTGATGACGGCGTTGGCATCGAAGCCCGACGGCACGCAGATCGCGGTGACCGTATCGGAATACCACTGCGGCCCCTTCGCGCAGATCTCCAGGCCCCAGCCCTGAACCGCGGCGCGGACGCCGCCGGCGAGGCGGTGGTGGCGCGCGAAGATGTTGTCGAGGCCCTCGTTGAGCAGCATGTCGACCGATTTGCGCAGGCCGCGCAGCAGGGTCGCCACCGGCGTGTAGGGGAAGTAGCCCTGCGCGTTGGTCTTGATCATGTCATCATAGTCGAAATAGCAGACCGGCAGCCTGGCGGTCTTCTTGGCTTCCAGCGCCTTCTGGCTGACGCCGACGATGGCGAGGCCGGTGGGCATCATGAAGCCCTTCTGCGAGCCGGCGACGGCGACGTCCACGCCCCATTCCTCCATGCGGAAGTCGATCGAGGCGATCGAGCTCACGCCGTCGACGAAGAGCAGCGCGGGGTGGCCCAGCGAATCGAGGACGCGGCGGACGCCGGCGACATCGGAGGTGACGCCGGTCGCGGTCTCGTTCTGGCAGACGAGCACCGCCTTGATCTTGTGCGCCTTGTCGGCGGCGAGACGGGCCTCGTATTCCTCGAGCGGCGTGCCCTTGCCCCATTCGACGTCGACCGCGTCGACCTCGAGGCCGAAGCGCTGGCACATGTCGACCCAGAGCCAGGAGAACTGGCCGAACACCGACGCGAGAACCTTGTCGCCGGGCGACAGCGTGTTGGAGATCGCGGATTCCCAGCCGCCGGTGCCGGAGCCGGGGAAGATGAAGACCTGGCCGGTCTCGGTCTGGAAGATCTTCTTCAGGTCGGCGAAGAGCGGGAGGGTGAAATCGGGGAAGTCGGGCGCGCGATGGTCCTCGAGCGGCACTTCCATCGCCTGACGGATCTCGAAGGGGAGGTTGGTCGGTCCGGGAACGGCCAATCCTTTAAAGCCTGGCATCTTCTGGGTCTCCTTGTCGGAAAGATTGACGTGTCGGGCGCGCGCCCCGCTTCGGGTCAGGCGGCGCTTTTCTGGTTGGCCGTGATCTTCTCGTCGATACGCGCGATGGTCTCGTTGAGGACCAGGTCGGTCATATTGAAGGCGCGGCCGATGATCTGGATGAGCTTGTCGACGCGCTCGATCATCATGGAGCCGCCATAGACCGCGCGGGCGGCCGAGGACGGCTTGCCGAGGCTCTTGGCGGCTTCGGCGTATTTCTCGAAGGGCACGAGGTCGTCGCGGTCGGCGCCGAGCCTGACGATGACCTCGTCGACGAATTGGTAGATCTCGCGCGACAGCTCGAGATCGGCATGCACCGCCTCGCGGATGGCGATCGGCTCGTCGCCGGTGATGCAGCGGTAGTTGCCGGTCGCCAGCATGCTCCACTTGGCGAAGGGCACGAAGAGCGAATCATGCACGCGCAGCTTGACCGGCACTTCCTTGCCGTCGACGCGGACGGCGTCGATGCCGGCGGCGAGCCTGGTCAGCATCGCGTTGTGGCGCGGGTCGTCGAACTTCGCGACCTTGAAGTTGGTCGGCAGGCCGACATGCAGGACGTTGGGCTGCTCGTCCGGCGGACGGAAGGCCTGCGGGTCGGGCGAGCACAAGGTCATCAGGGAGGGCTCGAAGCCGTTCCAGACGCTGGCCTTGGAGAACGCCTCGTCCATGTCGATCCCCTGAAGGGCGGGGATGCGCTTGAGATAGGGCAGCGGCGGCATGTTCATGATCGACATGCAGGGCACGCGCGCCTCGGCGATGGACTTCAGCAGCCGGCGCACCGAATGGTCGCCATATTGCGGCTCCTGCATCGCCAGGCAGACGAGATCGTAATTCGTCGGATCGGCGTTGTCGGGCGTCAGCGCGTCGAGATTGCCGGGAAGCTCGGCGGAGCGGAACCGCCGGTGCTCGTCCTCGTCGCGCAGCCGGATACGGACCTCGGTGCCGCGCTGGTTGATGAGGCGCGCGGTGTTCTCGCGGCAGAGCAGCGTGACATCGTGACCTGCCATCAGCAGCTTGGTGCCGAGGAGAGAGCCGTAGGAGGCGCCGAGGATGAGAATTCTGTAGGGCATCTGGACGTTTCCACCTGAGTTGCGATCCGGTCGTTGTTTATCGCCGAACCTGGGTATACCTAACACCACTTTTTGCCCCTTCACACGACAAATCGTGTTTACGTGTTGTGTGAAAATATGACATCATTCGCATTTGTAACTTTGTAAATTTACCGACAGCGAGGTCGCCGGCGATGAAGAAGACGTTCGTGGGTCCGCAACTGCGGCAGCTCAGGCGCGACCGCGGCGAGACGCAGGCGGAAATGGCGAAGGCGCTGGGGGTGAGCGCGACCTATGTGAACCTGCTCGAGAACAACCAGCGCAGCCTGTCGGTGCAGATGCTCATGGCGCTGTCGGACGCCTACGAGATCGACTGGCGCGACATGGTGCAGGACGAGGCGTCGAACCGGCTCGCCGACCTGCGTAACGTCGTCCAGGACCCGTTCTTCTCCGAGGAGGTGCCGGACCTGCAGGAACTGCGCGCCGCCCTCGACCACTCGCCGCGGCTGGTCGCCTGCATGCTGAAGCTGCATCGCGTCCACCGCTCGGCGATGGAGAAGCTGATGCGGCAGGGGACGGAGCAGGGCACCCACGACCTGCTGACCTCGTCGCCGGAGGCGATCATCCATGAGTTCTTCCGCGGGCATCAGAACTATTTCGACCGGCTGGAGACGGCGGCGGAGCGGATCCGCGCCGAGGAGCGCTCCGCGACCGACGAGGTCTACTACGCGCTGAAGAAGCGCCTGCGGGCCAAGCACGGCATCACCGTCGAGACCAAGTCGGTGGAGGACATGAGCAAGACCCTCAGGGTCTACGACCATGAATCATCGGTGGTCTATCTGTCCGAGGCGCTCGACCACCAGAACCGCGTCTTCCAGCTCGCCCACGTGCTCTGCCTGGTCGAGTTCCAGGACCTGCTCGACGCGCTGACGGCGGAGAGCGGCATCGACAGCGACACCGGGCTGGTGCGGTGCCATGTCGAGCTCGCGAACTATTTCGCCGCCGCCTATCTGATGCCCTATGAGGGCTTTCTCGGCATCGCCGAGGCGACCCATTACGACGTCGACCGGATCGCCGCCGCCTTCAACGTCTCCTTCGAGCAGGTCTGCCACCGGCTGACGACGATGCAGCGGCCGGGCAAGCGCGGCGTGCCGTTCTTCTTCCTGCGCATCGACAAGGCCGGCAACGTCACCAAGCGCTTCAACTCCACCTCGTTCAACCTCGCCGAATATGGCGGCGCCTGTCCGGTGTGGAACATCCACACGGCGTTCCGCACGCCGGGGGTCATCCTGCCGCAATTCGTCGAGATGCCGGACGGCGAGCGCTTCTTCACCGTCTCGCGCACGACCGACCGGCCAGTGTTCAGCCGCGAGACGCAGGACCGGCGGCTCGCGGTGGCGCTGGGCTGCGAATTGCGCTTCGCCGAGCGCATCGGTTACGCCTCGACCTTCAACCTGCACGATAACGGGCTGTTCAGCCCGATCGGCATCAACTGCCATCTGTGTCAGCGGCAAGCCTGCTCGCAGCGCGCCCACCAGCCGCTCTTCATGGAACTGCCCATCGACCCGAGGCGGCGCGACAGCACCCGCTACGAAAGCTGAGCGAGGTCGAGCGCGAGCGCCTCGTCGCAGTGCTCGTATCCGTGGCCGAGCTCGCGCAGCGCGACGAGCCCGTCGCCGCGCCTTGCGAAGATCGTGACGTCGGGAGTGCCGTCCTCCTCGTCGCGGGTGCGCCCGGCGACCAGCAGCCCGCCCTCGACCAGCGTTCGCGACAGCGCGCGCAGGCCGCGCCGCACCATGTCGAGGGGGAAGTTACGCGACCCGAGCAGATTGACGATGCGCACCACCTCGAAGGGTCCCGGATCGGGGTCGAACAGGTCGCCATGGGCCAGCCGGAAGCCGGCTTCGCGTTCCGCCAGCGCCAGCGCCTCGGGGTGGAAGAGCGGGATGCGGACGACCGGGCGGCCCCGCGCCCGCGCCATGGCGACGATCCACGCGCGTGGCGCTGCCGCCACGGTCTTGAGCACGCTGCCGCGCGACTTCAGCGCCCAGCGGCCGAGCGCCACCTCCATCGGCTCGCCGAGCGCGTTGAAGGTGACGTGGAACGGGCCGACGCGGACATCGCTGATGTGGTCGTAGAGATCGCTGGCGAGCATGGCGCGGGGACGCTTCATCGCCGCGAACAGCTCCGCCGAGGTGATCGCATTGGAGGCCCCGGCGTCGTGAATCCGGATCGCGATGCCGGGCGCGAAGCGCTCATCGATCAATTCGACGAGTTCGGCGTCGAGCGCCCGCATGCGGCCGCGCGTGGTGCGCTTGATCGAATGGCCGCCGGCCGGCATGCGGTCGTAGAGCGCCTCGAGCCGGCCGTCCTCGTCCATATGGGGCAGGCGCCAGAACGCCTCGCGTATCCGCATCAGCGCGGCTCCGCCGGTGGTGCGCCGACACGACCGCGCATTGAAGCGGCGCGCGGATGACCTACCATCAGGAAGGCTTGGCGAGGATGCCGGCGCGATGCGGCCGGAGGGAGGGATCTATCCATGGACAAACGACTGACGGCGAAGGATTTCGATCAGGAACTTCTGGAACTCTACGACTATTACGCACACGGGAAGATATCGAAACGCGAGTTTCTCGACAGGGCGGCGAAATTCGCGGTTGGCGGCGTCACCGCGCTGGCGCTGCTGGATATGCTGAGCCCGGACTACGCGCTGGCCGAGCAGGTCTCCTTCAACGATCCCGACATAGCGGCGAGCTATGTCCGATACCCCTCGCCGAACGGCCATGGCGAGGTGCGCGGCTATCTGGTCCGGCCGGCGAAGGCGGAGGGCAAGCTGCCGGCGGTGCTGGTGGTGCACGAGAACCGAGGCCTCAATCCCTATATCGAGGATGTCGCGCGCCGCGTCGCCAAGGCCGGGTTCATGGCGCTGGCGCCGGACGGGCTGACGTCGGTCGGCGGCTATCCGGGCAATGACGACAAGGGCCGCGAGCTGCAGCGCAGCGTCGATCCCGAAAAGCTGATGAACGACTTCTTCGCCGGCTACGAATATCTCGCGGGCCGCGAGGATTCCACCGGCAAGGTCGGCTGCGTCGGCTTCTGCTATGGCGGCGGCGTCTGCAACGCGCTGGCCGTCGCCTATCCCGAGCTCGACGCCTCCGTCCCCTTCTACGGCCGCCAGCCGGCGGCCGCCGACGTGCCGCGCATCGAGGTGCCGCTGCTGCTGCACTATGCCGAGCTGGACACTCGCATCAACGAGGGCTGGCCGGCCTATGAGGCGGCGCTGAAGGAGAACGGGAAGACCTACACCGCCCATATCTATCCGGGCGTCAATCACGGCTTCCACAACGATTCCACGCCGCGCTACGACGAGGCGGCGGCGGAGCTCGCGTGGTCGCGGACCATCGCCTTCTTCGAGGAAAACCTGAGGTAGGCGCCCTATTCGTCGATGCCGGCGACGCGCTTCAGCATGATCCGCTGGAGCGGCGGCAGGGCGCCGACGAGCCGTATCGCGGCATTGCGCGCGGCGACCGCCAGCGGGTTGCGGGTCTGCGCGGCAGCGAGCACGCGCTCGCTGAAAGCGATCCACTGTCGCCCGACGGGCCTGCGCTCGGCCTCGTATCCCTCAAGCGTGCCGTCGACATAGCGGCGGGCGAAGCTCGCCGCGTCCTCGATGCCGAGATTCATACCGCGCGCGCCGATGGGCGAATGGACGTGCGCGGCGTCGCCGCCGAGGAAGAGGCCGGGCTGCGCGTAGGACGCGGCCTGCTTGATCGGCAGCTCGAAGGTGTCGGAGCGCAGCACGCGCCGCACGGCATAGGGGCCGGGGATCTGCGCCAGCGCGTCCGCGGTGTTGGAGACGGCGCGGAAGCGCGCGGGGCCTATCGGGATGATGAAACCGATATCGCCGCCGCCGTTGAGGAAGGCATGGGCGGCGCCGGGCTCGTAGGGCCAGTCGCCGATCTCCGCGTCGGCGATGCTCCATGTGCGCTCATGGACGTAGCCCTCGAAGGCGATGCCGGCTTCCCGCCGTACGGCGCTGTGGATGCCGTCGGCCCCGAAGACGGTGGCGAATTCCGCCCGCTCTCCCGTGCCGAAGGTGGCGGCCCACCCGGTCCCCGTCCGCTCCAGCGTCTCGAGCCGCGTCGACCACTCGACCTCGACGCCCATCGCGCGGAGCGCCGAGGCCATCGCCTTCTCGGTCTCGCTCTGGGGCAGCGAGAGCATGAAATCGTAGCGGTGCGGCAGGTTCGCGAAATCCAGCGTGGCCAGCGTTGCGCCGCCGGCATGCGCGCCGACGTGTCGGATGCGGATGCCTTCCGCCAGCAGGCGTTCGGTGACGCCGGAGGGCTCGAGGATGTCGAGGCTGTGGGCGGCGATGCCGACGGCCTTGCTGAGGGGCGTCGGACCCTCGTCGCGGTCGACGATGCGCAGGGAAACGCCCCGTCGGGCCAACTCGACGGCGGCGGTCAGCCCGGTCGGCCCGGCGCCGGCGATGAGGATCGCGGGCGTGTCGCGTTTCGGGGCCTTTGCGGTGCCGCGAGGCGATGCCATGGCTCAAGCCATACGCCGCAATCGGCTGAAGGGAAACCTCCCGACGATTGCGGAGGCCGCCCGATTGGGCCACTTTCGGGCCGGCAATCGGAGGATCGACCGGATGAGCGGACTGACGACGCATGTCCTCGACGTCGCGCATGGAAAGCCGGCGCGGGGAATGCGCATCGAACTGCATCGCCTCGACGGGCAGGCGGGGCTGATCGGCGAGGCGGTGACCAATGCCGACGGGCGCACCGGCGCGCCGATGCTCGCCGGGGCCGACTGCGTCGCCGGCCGCTACGAGCTGCGGTTCCACGTCGGCGACTATTTCGCCGCGAGCGGGCTCGCCGACGAGGCTCTGCCGTTCCTCGACATCGTGCCGGTGCGCTTCGCCATCGCCGATCCGGCCGCCCACTACCATGTCCCGCTGCTCGTCTCGCCATGGTCGTATTCGACATACCGGGGTAGCTGAAACGACGCGGCTCGCGCCTTGACGCGGGCCGTGGCGGGGGCGTCTGCTAGGCGAAAAGGAGCGACGAGGCAGCGATCCCGAGGGACGGGGGCAATGTCCGCACGCGAAATCATCGCCGGAATCGGCGCCGAGGTCGGTATCGGCATCAACGGCCGCGAACCCTGGGACATGAAGGTCCACAACGAGCGGACCTTCGAGCGGATCCTGGGGCAGGGCTCCGTCGGCCTTGGCGAGAGCTACATGGTCGGCTGGTGGGACTGCGAGGACCTCTACGGGTTCTTCGAGCGCCTGCTGTCGCTGCCCGACATCCAGGACCGCGTCCGCGTCGGGCTCGGCACGATGCTCGCCTATCTCAAGGCGCGGCTGACCAACGTCCAGTCGATCGCGCAGACACGGCGGCTCGCCGACACCCACTACAATCTCGGCAACGCCCTGTTCGAGGGCATGCTCGGCCCCTCGATGGCCTATTCATGCGGCTACTGGAGGAAGGCCGCCGATCTGGACGGGGCGCAGCTCGCCAAATACGATCTCGTCTGCCGCAAGCTGAAGCTCGCCCGAGGCGAGCACCTGCTGGACATCGGCTGCGGCTGGGGCGGCTTCGCCAGATTCGCGGTCGAGAACTACGGCGTCCGCTACACCGGCATCACGGTCGCCGCCGAGCAGGCCGAATACGCCCGGCGCCTCTGCGAGGGCCTTCCGGTGGAGATCGACTGCGTCGACTACCGCGAGTTCGACATCGCCGGCCACGGTGGTCCGTTCGACAAGCTCGTCTCCATCGGGATGATCGAGCATGTCGGCTATCGCAACTATGCGAACATGATGGAGGTGGCGTCCCGGGCGCTGAAGGAGAAGGGCCTGTTCCTCCTGCACATGATCGGCAGCACCGTCTCCCTTCAGGCGACCGATCCGTGGATCGACAAATACATCTTCCCCGGCGGCGTGCTGCCCTCGGTGAAGCAGATCAGCGAGGCGGCCGAGAAGCGCTTCGTCCTCCACGACGCGCACAATATCGGCGTGCACTACGCACCGACCCTGGTCGCCTGGCACCGCAATTTCGAGACCTGGTGGGAGACCAGCGTCGAATCCGAGCGCCCGCGCATTCGCGGCTCGCAGGAGATGTTCCGCCGCATGTGGCGCTACTACCTGTTGAGCTGCGCGGCGAGCTTCGCCACCGGCTATAACGAGGTCTGGCAGTTCGTCTACGCCAGGGGGCATCTCCCCGAGGGCTACGAGGCGGTGCGCTAGGCGCTCTCCTCGAAGCCGGTCAGCACGCCGACGGCGTTGACGCCGATCTCCTCGACCGCGTAGCCCCCCTCCATGACGAAGAGCGTCGGCAGCCCGAGGGCGGCGATCCGCCGGCCGATCTTCGGATAGTCGCCGCTGACCAGCTTGAACTTGCTGATCGGATCCTTCTCGAAGGTGTCGACGCCGAGGGAGACGATGACGACGTCGGGGGCGTAGTCGGCGACCAGCCGGCAACCGGCCTCCAGCGCCTCGTTCCATTGCTCCCAGCGGGTGCCGAAGGGCATCGGGAAGTTATGGTTGTGGCCCTCGCCGTCGCCGGCGCCCTTCTCGTCGGCATGGCCGAGGAAGAAGGGGTACTCGGTCATCGGATCGCCGTGCAGATTGATCACCTGCACGTCGCCGCGCTCGTAGAAGATCTGCTGCGTGCCGTTGCCATGGTGATAGTCGACGTCAAGGATCGACACCCGCGCGGCGCCCCGGTCGCGGAACCACTGGGCGGCGACGGCGGCGTTGTTGATGAAGCAGTAGCCGCCCATGAAAGCGCGGCCGGAATGATGGCCCGGCGGGCGGCAGAGCGAGAAGACGGCGCGCTCGCCATCCTTGACCAGCGCCGCGCCGGTCAGCGCCACCTCGAGCGAGGAATGCACCGCGTCCCAGGTCCCGGCGACGAAGGGCGCGCCGGCGTCGAAGGAGTAGAAGCCGAGCGCCGCCTCGATGGCGTCGGGGCAGCGGTCGCCGCGCAGGCCCCGCGTCGGCCAGGTGAAGGGCAGGGCGGAGCCGGAGCGGCCATCCGCCTTCCAGCGGTCCCAGACGGTGGGCAGGAAGTCGATATAGGCGGGGTCGTGCACCCGCTTGGCGGCGTCGACGGAATGCGGGTCGGGGCCGAGGATCGGCCCGAGGCCGACCGCCTCGACGCGCGCCTTGACGATCTCGGCGCGCTCCGGCTTCTCGAAGCCGGGCACCATTTCGCCGGCGACAAGCTCGAGATGGCCGGCATGGCCGAGATGGCGCGGCGAGTAGATCGTCTTCATGGTGCGGGCGCTTTCCCTGTTGGCGTCGAAAGCGCGAGGCTAGCGGTTCGCGCCGCCGATGGACAAGAGGACCGGCGGGTGGGAACGTGCCGCCAAAAGGGAGGCGCGCGATGCAGGCTGATCTTATCGTGACGAACGGCCGGGTCCTGACCATGGATGCGGGACGGCCGCGCGCCGGGGCGGTGGCGATCGCGAACGGCGGGATTCTCGCGGTCGGCGAGGCTGCCGAGATCGCGGCATTGGCGGGCGGTGATGCCCGGGTCATCGACGCAGGGGGCGCCAGCGTGCTGCCCGGCTTCGTCGAATCCCACATGCACCTGTTTCCCGGCTCGGCCGAGCTCGACAACCTGCATCTCGACGGGGTCAAGGGCTTCGACGCGCTGGCCACGGCCATCCGCGACTATGCCGCCGCCAATCCCGGCAAGCCCTTCCTGCTCGGCCAGGGCGTCGACTACACGGTGCTGTCGAAAACCGAGCGGGTGACGCGGGCGCATCTCGATCGCATCCTCCCCGACCGCCCCTTCGCCATGGCGGCGGCCGACCACCATACGATGTGGGCCAACACGAAGGCGCTGGAAAAGGCCGGCCTGCTGCACGGGCGGGCGGTCGGCGCCGGCAACGAGGTCGTGATGTGCGAGGACGGGCTCGCCAATGGCGAGTTGCGCGAGGGCGAAGCCTTCGGCCCGGTCATCGAGGCGGCGGGACAGGCGCGGGCGCGGCTCGGCCTGTCGACCGGCGGCGAGCCCGACCCGGCGCCAACGCCCGCCGAACGCGCCGCCGACCGGGAGACCATCCGGCGCGGCCTCAGATGGGCGGCGCGCCACGGCATCACCTCGATGATCAACATGGACGGCAATCGCTACCAGCTCGAGCTGCTGTCGGAGATCGAGGCGGAAGGCGGGCTGACGGCGCGCGCCCGGGTGCCGTTCCACTTCAAGAACTTCATGGAGTTGTCCGAGCTCGAGCGCGCCAGCGAGATGACGGCGAGCTTCTCGGGCGACTGGCTGAACAGCGGTTTCGTGAAGTTCTTCATGGACGGCGTGCTCGATTCCTGGACCGCGGTGATGGTGGAGCCCTATGCCGACCGCGCGAACTGGCGCGGCGAGCCGCTGTTCACCCAGGAGGCTTTTGATGCCGCCGCCGCCGAGGCCGACCGGCGCGGCCTGCAGATCGCCGTCCACGCCATCGGCGACGGGGCGGTGAGGAGCGTGCTCGACGGCTACGAGGCGGCGGCGCGCGCCAACGGACGCCGCGACAGCCGCCATCGCATCGAGCATATCGAGGTCGTCCATCCCGACGACATCGCCCGCTTCGAGGCGCTCGGCGTCGTCGCCTCGATGCAGCCGCCGCACCCGCCGGGGATCATGGACTTTCCGCTGGAGCCGACCCTGTCGCGCATCGGCGCCGGCCGCCGGCCGCTCGCCTATGCGTGGCGCACGCTGACGCAGGCGGGCGCGGCGATCTGCTTCGCCTCCGACTGGCCGGTCGCCGACATCGACCCGCTGCGCGGCATCCAGGCGGCGGTGCGCCGCAAGCCGTGGGCGGCGGGCGAGCCCGACCAGTCCTTCACGCTCCACGAGGCGATCCACGCCTATACGGCGGGCGGCGCCTATGCCGAGGGCACGGAGGACCGCAAGGGACGGCTGATGCCCGGCATGATGGCCGACCTCGTGGTGCTCGACGGCGACATCGAGGCGGTCGCCACCGATGCCATCGGCGCGCTGAAGCCGCGATGGACGATCTGCGGCGGCCGGGTGGTGTTCGACGCGGAGGAAGAATCCGGCACTTGAACATTGCCCGGCGATGGCTTGTTATTGAAATCGGCATAAGCGGATGAGGGGAGCCGTCTTGGAGCCGGATGAGCGCGATCTCGCGATCGATGTGCGTGGCGTCAGCAAGCTGTTCGGCGCCGGCGACGACGCGGTCAGGGCCCTTGACGACGTCTCGGTCGGCATCAGGCGCAACGAGTTCTTCACGCTGCTCGGGCCATCCGGTTGCGGCAAGACCACGCTTCTGAGGCTGATCGCCGGCTTCGACTATCCGAGCGACGGCGAGATCCTGCTCGACGGAACCGACATCGCCGGGCTGCCGCCATACCGGCGGCCGGTGAACACCGTCTTCCAGTCCTACGCGCTGTTCCCGCACATGACCGTCGCCGAGAATATCGGCTTCGGCCTGAAGATGCTCGGCAAGCCGCGCGCCGAGACCGCCGGGCGGGTTTCGGCGATGCTGAAGCTGGTGCGGATGGAGGCGCTCGCCAACAGGCAGACCAGCCAGATCTCGGGCGGCCAGCAGCAGCGCGTCGCGCTCGCCCGGGCGCTCGCCCCGCAGCCCAAGGTGCTGCTGCTCGACGAGCCGCTTTCGGCGCTCGACTACAAGCTGCGCAAGGAAATGCAGATCGAGCTCAAGCGCCTGCAGCACGAGACCGGCATCACCTTCGTCTTCGTCACCCACGACCAGGAGGAGGCGCTGACGATGTCGGACCGCATCGCGGTGATGTCGTCAGGCAGCATCCTGCAGATCGGCTCGCCGCGCGAGATTTACGACCGGCCGGCGGTGCGCTTCGTCGCCGACTTCATCGGCGAATCCAACATGCTGTCGGGCACGATCGCCACGGCGCGCGGTTCGGTGGCGACGGTGAAGCTGAAATCCGGCGAGGCGATCGAAGCGCGGCTTTCGGAGGCCTCGCCGCGCGCCGGCGATGTGACCGTCGTCATCCGTCCCGAGCATCTGCGTCTTGTCGACGCCGGGCGCAAGGGCGCGCTGGCGGGCAGAATCGCCAACATCGTCTATTCGGGCAACGACACGCATTTCCACGTCGAGACCGCCGACGGCACGATGGTGGTCAGGCAGCAGAACAGCGCCGTCGCCGAGGAGACGCGCAAGGTCGGCGGCAGGATCGGCATCGGCATCGAGGACGGGACCGCCCAGGTCCTGGCCGACTGATGAGCGAGGCGGCGCGCATCGCCGAGGAAGCACGCAAGGGCGACATCCGCACGCGCTGGCTGCTGAGCACGCCGGCGATCTTCTTCATCCTCACGGCGGCGGCGGGGCCGCTGCTGGTGATGCTCGTCTACTCCTTCCTCAAGCCGGCGCCCTATGGCGACGTGGTCTGGGAGTTCTCGGGGCGCGGCTGGTTCAGCGTGCTGCTGCAGCGCGACATCTTCGACCAGACCATCAGCTTCGCCGACGCGCATATGACGATCCTCTGGCGCTCGGTGAGGCTTTCCTTCGCGACCATGGTGCTGACGCTGCTGTTCGGCTTCCCGACGGCCTATTTCATCGCCACGCGGCCGAAGGAGAGGCGCGACATCTGGCTGTTCCTGATCACGATCCCGTTCTGGACCAACCTGCTGATCCGCACCTTCGCGATCCAGGAGGTGGTGCGCAACGAGGGCATGGTGAACTCGCTGCTCATCTGGCTCGGCGTCATCGACCGGCCGATCCAGCTCCTCTACACCGATTTCGCCATCCTGCTCGGCATGGCCTATGTCTATCTGCCGCTGATGGTGCTGCCGCTCTACGCCAGCATGGAGAAGCTGGACTTCAGGCTGGTGGAGGCGGGATACGACCTCTACGCGACGCGGCTCAGCGTGCTGCGCCACGTCATCGTGCCGCTGGTCAAGCCGGGCATCATCGCCGGCTCCATCCTCGTCTTCATTCCCTCGCTCGGCGCCTATGTGACGCCGCGGGTGCTGGGCGGCGGCAAGAACATGATGCTCGGCAACCTGATCGAGCTGCAATTCGGCGAGGGGCGCAACTGGCCGCTCGGCGCGGCGCTGTCGATGACCCTGCTGACGGTGGTGATGATCGCGCTGCTGTTCTATGTGCGCAGCGTCGGCCGCCAGAGCGGAGGCGGCCATGGCTGAGCGGCGCAAGCCCTTCGCGATCCAGCGCATGCCGGGCTTTGCCTTCGTCGCGGCCTTCACCTTCTTCCTGCTCTACCTGCCGATGGCGGCGCTCGTCGTCTATGCGTTCAACGCCGGCGAATCCATCGCCATCTGGGAGGGCTTCTCGCTGCGCTGGTTCCGCTCGGCGGCGCAGAACCAGGCGGTGATCGATGCCTCCATCCGCTCGCTCAAGATCGCGGCGGCGGCGGCGACGCTCGCCACCATCGCGGCGACCATGGCGGCGCTGGCGACGACGCGGACGCGGCCCTATCCGGGCCTGACCTTCAAATACGCGCTGATCAACCAGCCGCTGATGGTTCCCGAGATCGTCACCGCGGTGGCGCTGCTGATCGTCTTCTCGCGGATCAAGATCTGGACCGGCTATTCCGGCCTCGGCTACCTGATCGCCGCCCATACCGCCTTCTGCATACCCTTCGCCTATCTGCCGATCAGGGCGCGGCTGGAGAACATGGACCTGTCGCTGGAGACGGCGGCCGCCGACCTCTACGCCAATGGCTGGAAGGCCTTCCGCTACGTGACGTTCCCGCTGCTGTGGCCGGGGATCCTGGCCGGCTTCATGCTCGCCTTCGTGATCTCGCTGGACGATGTTGTGATCACAGAATTTGTAAAATCCGGCGGGCAGGATACACTGCCGACCTACATGCTCGGGCAGCTTCGCAGGATCGTCACGCCCGAGGTGAACGCGATATCGGCCGTGTTCCTGCTGCTGTCGGTCGGCATCGTGACGGTGTTTTTCCTGATCAGCAGGAAGCGCTCCGCGCAATGACAAATCGCTGACACGGAGGAGAAGAGCATGAAGTGGAAGACTGCACTGGCAATGCTCGGCATCGGCCTGATGGCAGGGGCGGGCGCGGCGAAAGCCGACGGCGAGCTCAACATCTTCAACTGGGGCAATTACACCAGCCCGGAACTGATCAAGAAGTTCGAGGACCAGTACAAGGTCAAGGTCACGATCACCGACTACGATTCCAACGACGCGGCGCTGGCCAAG
>JBFWXZ010000045.1:0-19071 GCA_050186955.1 Flavobacteriaceae bacterium | reverse complement strand
GTGTGCATGGCTGGCTCCTGTCAGGTCAGCGGAACAGCCACAGTTCCGACAGATACTTCCAGTTGACGAAGTAGTAGAGCACGAAGCAGGCGAAGAAGATGCCGACCAGGATCAGCGTGCCCGGCAGTTTCAGCGTGGCGTGGCCGCCGTATTCCGACACCGACTCCCGGCTCTTGTCGTGAAGCGGGAAGGTGAGCTTCGCGCCCGGCCGGTCGAGCCGCGGCCCGGCGAGGATCGAGGCGACGACGATGACGATGAACATCACCCCGCCGAGCGCCGCCATCAGGGCCGAGATCCCGTTCAGGCCCATCATCAGATAGGCGGCCGGCGGGAACTCGAAGGAGTGAATGGCGTCGACCAGCGAGATGTCCCAGTGGCGGCGCGGCACGCCGAGCGTCCCCGCCCCCATCATGAACAGCGAGATGCCGGCGGCGCCGATGCCGAAGATGAAGGGCTGCAACCGCGCCAGGCCCGGCCAGAGGATGTCGCGCTGGAAGATCAGCGGCACCACGAGATAGGTCATCGCCATGAAGGCGAGCGTCGTGCCGGCGACGACCGTTCCGTGGAAATGGCCGGGAACATAGATCGTATTGTGCATCAGGACGTTGAGCTGCTCGGTGCCGAGCACGACGCCCGAGATGCCGCCGATGAAGCCGAACATCACGAGGCTGAGGAACATGCCGGCGAAGGCCGGATTGCCCCATGGCGCCTTGCGCAGCCACTCGAAGGCCCCGCGGGTGAACCCGTTGCGCCGCTGGGCCGCCTCGATGGCGCCGGGCACCGTGAGCCCGTGGATCATCGAGCCCATGACGGCGAGATACATCATGTAGCTGGTGTTGACGATCTTCCAGGTCGAGGACATGCCCGGCTCGGCGAGGATGTGGTGCGCCGAGGCGAGCTGCAGGAACAGGATATACATGAAGAAGGCCATGCGGCTGACCTTCTCCGACAGCGGCCGCGCGCCCACCACCATGGCGCCGATCGCATACCAGATCGAGACATGGGCGGAGACGTTGATCTGCTGGCTGGAATGGCCCATCCCCCACCACACGACCTTGTACATCAGGGTGTCGATGTTGGAGATCAGGCCGAGCGACCACAGCCAGGTCGGGATCAGGATGATGGCGCCCGATGCCAGGGTGAAGACGGCGATGATACCGGCGGTGATGGCGCCGAAGGTGACGAGCGGCACCGACCCGTCATAGGTCTGCTCGGCCTTGGCGACGACGAGGGTGGCGAAGAAGATCATCACCGCGATCAGCGCCCCCACGGCGAAGATGATCAGCGAGAGATAGAACCACTGCGAGGCCTGCATCGGCGGGTAGGAGGTGAACATCACGGTGGAGTCGCCCTGCAGCACCGCATAGTTCGCCATGACCGCACCGACCACCATCAGCAGGAAGGCGAACCAGGCGGTTCGCGGCGCCGCGAGCCGGCTGCCGAGGATGACCGCCGAGGCGAAGTAGAGCACCGCGATCTCGAAGAAGATTATCCAGAACAGCAGCACGTTGGCGCCGTGCCCGGTGAGCACGAGGTAGAACCATTCGGCCGGCAGCAGCTGCACCGCCGGCCAGCGGGTGAGCGCGACCAGCAGCCCCATCAGCCCGCCGAGCGCCAGGAACACCACGGCGGCGACGGCGTTGGCCTTGATCAGCGTCTCGGCGTTCGCCTCGATCCGCAGGCCCGAGAACCGGCAGATGCGGAAGCGCGCATCCGTTCCGGCGGCGGGGACGGCACCGTAGTCTATCGTTGTCATGACCGTTGCTCCTTCACTCGACGACGCGGATGCGCCCGGTCATCGTGTGATGTCCGATTCCGCAGAATTCGTTGCAGACGATGCCGAAATCCCCGCTGCCGGTGGGCGTCAGGGTGACGACGTGCTCGTAGCCGGGGTGGACCGAGATGTTGATGTTGGTCGGCTGCATGGAGAAACCGTGCTGCCAGTCGGCCGAGGAGATGTGGATGCGGTAGCTCTCGCCCTTCTTCAGCTCGAGGATCGGCCAGAACTCCCAGAGGCGGGCGAGAATGTAGGCGTCGCCGCCGGCCGGCGGGCGGACGATGGGCACGCCGTCCTCTTCGAGCGGCTCTCCGCTGTCGTCCTTGGCCTGGAATTCCTCGGCGAAGGTCTCGACCTTCTCCTGATATTTGTCCGGCTTGATCCGGTAGGTCTCGGTCGAGAGGTTCTGATTGCCGATGAAGTGCCAGGCAATCATGAAGAAGAACATGAAGAGGCCCCAGAGGAAGGCCACGACGATCCAGGTCAGCTCGATGCCGTGGACCGGTTCCTTCCACCACAGGCGGTTGGACGGAGGATTGATAGCCATGCTGTCGCCCTTCCCGCTACACGGTCATTCGAAGACCGGGACCGAGGCGATCTCCATGATCCCCCAGACCAGGTAGAGAACCGTCGGGATGGTGATCCCGAGGAACAGGAGCAGGAACGGGTTGTCGAGCACCTGCTGCATGAAGGGCGTCTGTGCGGGCGGGTGCCCTCCTTCGGCCTTCGACTCGGCTTCGTGTTCTGTCATGTCGCTTTCCTCCCGCTAGGGTGGAGAGCATCCTGACACGACGCCGACAGGGGCAATTTGTGCTGGAACAAAGACGGATGACATAAACGCGGGGCAAGCGGGGCGGCGATGCCGCGGGATCGCGCGCGGGGACGACAGGGCGCGTCCGCTATGTCGATCGGGGTCGTTTCTTGGGGGAAATGGGGCGGCGCCGGGCCTCGGGGCCCGGCGCGCCGCCGAATTCATCTCAATCAGGGGGCGGTGATCGCTCCGGCGCGAAGCGGATCAGGACGCCTCCGGCTTCAAATACCAGCCCCACGGCCTGGACCGATCGTAGGAGGTGATCTGCTTGACCTCCAGATAGCTGTTCAACCCCCACTCGCCGAGCTCACGGCCGATGCCCGACTGCTTGAAGCCTCCCCAGGGCGCCTCGGTGAAGGTCGGCTGGGAACAGTTGATCCAGACGATCCCCGCCCGGAACGCGCGCGCGACGCGCTCGGCCCGGGAGACATCGCCCGACATGACCGCCGCGGCGAGGCCGAAGCGGCTGTCATTGGCGATGCCGAGCGCCTCTTCTTCCGTCCTGAACGGCCGCACGCAGACGACCGGCCCGAAGATCTCCTCGTTCCAGATCCAGCTTTCGAGCGGCACGTCGCAGAAGATGGTCGGCTCGACGTAGCAGCCGGCCTCGAGGCCCGCCGGAACGCCGCCGCCCGCCAGAAGCGTCGCCCCTTCCGATTTCCCGCGCTCGATGGCCGCGAGCACGCTCTGCTGCCGCGCATGGCTGACGAGCGGCCCGAGCAACACGCCGTCCTCCAGCCCGTGGCCGATGCGGATCTTTCCGGCTTCCTCGCGAAGGCGCTGGACCAGCTCCCGATAGATGGGCTCCTCGATCAGAACGCGCGAGGTCGCCGAGCACACCTCGCCCTGGTTCCAGAAGATGCCGAACATGATCCACTCCACCGCCTCCTCGATGGGCGTATCGGCAAACACGACGAGCGGGGATTTTCCGCCCAGCTCGAGGCTGACCGTCTTTATGTCCCGCGAGGACATCGCGAGTATCTTCGCGCCGGTCGGCACGGACCCGGTGAACGCCAGCTTGTCGACATCGGGATGCGCGCTCAGGGGCTCGCCCGCCTCGAGCCCGAAGCCCGTCACGATATTCAGCACGCCGGGGGGAACCCCCGCCTCCTCGGCGATGGCGCCCAGCTCCAGCGCGGTCATCGGCGTCAGCTCGGAGGGCTTGAGGACGACGGTACAGCCGGCGGCGAGCGCCGGGGCGACCTTCCACGACGCCATCAGCATCGGGAAATTCCACGGAATGATGGCTCCCACCACGCCGACCGGTTCCTTCACGACCTTTGACGTGAACTCGGCCGCCGGTAGAGCGATCTGCTGTTCGGCCCGGTCGTCGAGGCTTTCGGCGAGGTCGGCGTAGTAGCGGAAAACCCCGGCGGTATCCTCGATGTCCCACACGGCTTCCGGCAGCGGCTTGCCGTTGTCGCGAACCTCCAGGCGCGCGAGTTCGTGCGTGCGCGCCGCGATGAGTTGCGCGACATTGCGGAGAACGGCCGCTCGCGCGCTTCCCGTCATCCTCGGCCAGGGCCCCCGGTCGAAGGCGCGACGGGCGGCGCCGACGGCTGCGTCTATGTCCGCGGCGCGTCCCCGCTGGACCGTGGCGAAGGCTTCACGATTGGACGGGTCGATCACGTCGAAGGTTTCCTCGGCGGCGGCCGGCAGCCACCTGCCGTCGATGAACAACCGGTTTCTCAATGCACCTGCCTCATTGCACTTGCCTCATTGCACCTGCCTCATTCTTTCTGGGGGTTGCCGGGCGCCGCGTCCGATACGGGAAGCGAAGGCTCCCTCGACGCGTCCGCCCGGCTTCCGGATAGGTTCCGGCGAGGCTATTTGACGTGCCCGTAGGCCACGACCTCGATGATGCAGCCGGGAACCATCAGCTCGGAGATCACCACGGTGGCGCGGTTGGGATACGGCGCCTCGAAATATTTCCCGTAGACCTCGTTCATCTTCGCGGCGTCGCTCCTGTCGGTCAGGTAGATGACGACCTGGGCGATGTCCGCCATGGTGCCGCCCGCCGCTTCGACGCAGTGCTTCAGATTGTCCATCGTCAACGTGGTCTGCGCGACGATATCGCCCGTGTCCATCGATCCGTCGGGCCTCACCGCGATCAGCGCGGCATAGAAATGCCCGTCCATTGTCACCGCCCATTCCAGGGGCGCGTTGATAGGCTGGAGCTTCACGTCAACAGCATTTCGCATTCGAAGAACTTCCTCTCTAGAAAATCGGTTTATGGCGTCGGCGAACCGCCCGGCCGACGGTTCGTCGGCCGGGCGGCGCAGCAAGGGTCCGGCGGGTTATTCGGCCTTCTTTGCCGCCTCGAGCGCGGCGAGGAACTCGTCCGCCTGGGGAACGTCCTTGAGGATCGAGGGCCACGCCTTCTTGGCGGCCTGCTCGAACTGCGACTGGTCCGGCTCGGTGATTGCGATCCCCTTCTTCGCCATCGCCTCGAGGCCGTCGGCCATGGCGCGACGCTGCTCCTCGATCGCGACCATCGTCGCTTCCGATCCGACCTCGAGGACCAGCTTCTGGATGTCCTCGGGGAAGGAATCGAACTTGCTCTTCGAGATGATGAAGATCGACGGCAGCTGGTGGATCCGCATCTTCGAATAGTGGCTGATCGCATCCATGAACTGACCGGAGATCACCAGATCGGGGCTGAGATCGGTCGCGTCCACGACGCCGGTCTGCAGCGACATGAAGAGCTCGCCGAAAGCGATGGGGGTGGGCTGGCTGCCGAGCGCGGCGAACGTCTCCACATAGCCCGGAGACTGCATGACGCGCACCTTCATCCCGCTCATGTCGTCAAGGGAGGCGACGGCCTTGTTGGCCGGGAGGCCGCGCGAGAACACGCCGGCCCAGCCGAGGCCCACGAGATTGTATTCGGGCAGCAGGTCGAGGAACTTCTGGCCGAACGAACCGCGCAGCAGCTTCACCGCCTGTTCCTCGCTCTCGAACAGGAACGGCAGGGAAAGGATCTTGAACTGCGGGATGGTCGACTCGAGGGACGGCTGCCCGATGATGAAGGCGTCCACGGTGCCGGTCATCGCGCCCTGCACGAGCCTCAGTTCGCCGCCGAGACCGGCCGCCGGGAAGATGTTGGTCTTGAAGGCGCCGTTCGTGCGCGCCGACATGGTGTCGGCGAAATAGGTCATTCCGGCCTGATAGGAGCTCTTCTCGTTGAGCACGTGACCGATGTTCAGCTCGTACGACTGCGCGAACGCGGTAGCCGGCATCATCAGGGCGAACATCACCGCCCCGATAATTCTTTTAGCAATAGTCATTCCCTTCTCCTTTCGATTGTATCCAAGGTGAAATAGATGGACTTCAGTTTCGACGTTTAATTGACGAAGAATTTCACGAATAACGGAATGTAGGAGATCAACATAAGATCGACGATCAATACGGCCATGAACAAGGCGAGCGGCCGCACCAATCTTTCAATCTCGATATTTGCGATCTGCGAAACGATGAACAGATTCACGCCCACCGGCGGCGTAACCATTCCGATGGCCAGGTTCACGATCACCACGATTCCGAAATGAATGGGATCGATGCCGAAGCTGACCGCGATCGGAGCCAGTATCGGCGTGACGATGATCACCGCGGCTAGGGTCTCGATGAACATGCCGACGGTGAACAGAAGCACGTTTACCGCGAGCAGGAACACGAACGGGCTATCCGAGATGGAGACGATGTATTTCGCCAGCATCTGCGGGATCTGGTGGATCGACAGCGTGTAGGCGAACACCGACGCGAACCCGACGATTATGAGAACGATCGCCGAGGTGATGCCGGCGTCGGCGAAGATGCCGAGCAGATCGCGCCAGCGGATGGTCCTGTAGACGATCAGCCCCAGGAAAAGTGCATAGAGCACGGAGACCACCGCCGCCTCGGTGGGCGTGAAGAAGCCTCCATATATCCCGCCGAGGACGATCACCGGGATCAGGATCGAAAGCGACGACCGCCGCAGCTCGCGGCCGAAGCGCGGAAGCCATTCCCTGAAGGGATAGGACGTCACGACGCCGTAGTCGCGGCTTCTGGCGACGCCGTAGATGAGGGCGATCAGCGAGATGCCGATCAGCAGGCCGGGCAGGATTCCCGCGAGGAAGAGATCCTTGATGGAGACGCCGGCGACGACCGCGTAGACGATCATCGGAACCGAGGGCGGGATGATCGCGCCGAGCTCCGCGGAGGAGGCGATCGACGCCGCCGCGAAGGGACGCGGATACCGGCCGCGCTCCATCTCCGGGATCAGCGCCGACCCGACGGCCGCCGCGGTCGCCGAGGAGGAGCCCGACATCGTCGCGAAGAACATCGAGGTCACGACGGCGGCGCTCGCCAGCCCGCCGCGCATCCATCCGACGATTGCCACCGCGAGTTCGACCAGCCGCTGCGCGACGCCGCCGGCCTGCATGAGCTTCCCCGCGAGTATGAAAAAGGGGATCGCCATCAGCACGAAGGAGTCGAGCGACTCGAAGGCGACCTGGCCGACCGCCAGCAGCGGAATGTGGCGTTCGCTCAGCGCGATCAGCGGCGCCACGCCCAGCGCGAAGGCGATGGGGACGCCGAGAACGAAGAGGAAGAAGAGGAGGACGAACGCGCTTACCATTTCCGGCAGCCCGCGTTCAGATCCAGCCCGCGCGCGGCGCCGCGAAAGTATTTCAGCAGTCGGTCAAGGAATACGATCAGCGCGT
The DNA here is from genome assembly GCA_050186955.1 of Flavobacteriaceae bacterium. Classification (GTDB taxonomy): domain Bacteria; phylum Pseudomonadota; class Alphaproteobacteria; order Rhizobiales; family Tepidamorphaceae; genus JACKJP01. The sequence continues at coordinate 11,786 of JBFWXZ010000045.1, read as the reverse complement.
ATATTATAATAAGCGCGGAAGAGATCGGCATGGCGAAATAAACGAACGCCTTGTCTATCTGCAGAACCGGGCTTTTCTCGATCCAGCCGAACCGAGTCATCTGAAGGCCTATTCTGATCATCAAGCCGGCAAAGCCGATGACGACAAGCGTGATGATGCCTTCGACGAACAGGCGCGCGCCCTGCGGAAGCCGCTGCAATATGAGCTGCAGAGCCACCATCTGGCCGGAACCCACCGCGTAGGCGGCGCCCAGGAATATCATCCAGATCATGGCGAACCGCCCGAGCTCCTCGCTCCAGGGGACTGACGAAACGATTCCCAAATCACTGAGAACGAGCCTGACGGAAACCTGAAACAGTGCCATCGAGCACATAATAACAAACAGGATTGCAACCGATAAACGGATGCAACAATTCAGGAAACTGAAAAACTTCGATAAAATCACATCCCCGTCCCTGATTCACAGTACGTATTTTATTATTATAATTTACCCCGGCACATCGGAGGTAAATGCCGTTTGTAACAACTATACATACAAAGCTCCGGATTTCACCGGTTTCAACTTTGCGCCAAGGGTAGGATGGCGCTGTGCGGTTTTTAAGTCAAGACAATTGTAATAAGAATCGTATACGATTTTGACGTATGTTAGGATTGGCTTCGGGCGGCTATTTTGCACAACGTGAGATTCCCCGGTGGCATGGGCTTCGGTTTCAAAGGAGCGGGCGCGGCGCCTCCGGCTTCGCGCCGGCGAGGCCTCCCTGTCCGTCGTCCGCCTGGCGAGGTTCGCCGCCGACGGCCTCCGTCGCGCCACCGTGGCGGCGGCGTCCCGGCTCCTTGCGGAAACGGCTTGGATCGATATTTTTTGGGTCGCGTCTCGCTCGGCCGAACCCTCACACCCCTTGTTCCGGGAATGGATCTTTAGCTTTGTCAGAAACCAAAGGCGCGAAACGGGCCGACAGCATCGCGCGGGCTCTCCGATACGCGATCATAGAACAGGCGCTACCGGTCGGCTCCCGGCTCCCCGAGGACACGATCGGCGAGCAGTTCTGCGTCAGCCGGACGATAGTCCGCGAGGCGCTGGCCGTGCTCGCCGCCGAGGGACTGGTCGAGCACCGACGCAATCGCGGCGCCTTCGTGGCGGAGCCGAGCTGGGAGGAAGCGCTGGAAGTGTTCGAGATGCGCATCGCCCTGGAGAAGCTCGTCGTGAGCCGGCTGGCCGGCTCGCTCGATGAGGCGCAGATCGCGAAGCTCAGGGCCTTCGTCGACGACGAGGATCGCGCGCTGAAGGAGAAGAAGCACGCGCTTTCCATCCGCCTCGGCGGCGAGTTTCACGTCAGCCTGGCCGAATTGACCGGCAGCAAGTTCCTGATGCGCTATACGCGCGAGTTCACGTCCAAGAGCACGCTGATCCTCGCCCTCTACAGCAGGCCGGTTTCGGTCGAATGCGGCGTCGCCGAACACCGAGCCATCATCGACTATCTCGCCAGCGGCGCCCGCGACGACGCGGTCGCGGCGATGACCCGCCACCTCGGCGCCGTCGCCGACCGGGCGATGATCAAGCCGAAAGAGAACATGTACAGCTCCATAGCGGACGTCCTGAAGGAGTATGGCGAGATCGGCAGCGAGTAGACTACTCCGATCCGCCGAACGGACCCCATGAAGTGATTTCCGGATTTCGTTCCGCGCATTTCCAGACCGCCGGCCTGCGCGAATTCGGGTCCGGCGCGCCTGCCGGCGCTGTCCCGCCGGGTCGGGCGACTAATCGGATGGCGAGAGGCGGCCCGGGCGGTTTCGCAAGCGACATTTCGGGCGCGCTGGCACATATTCGCCCCGACTGGGTTACGGGAGAACACGCATGAAAGTCGTCGTGATGGGCGCCGGTGTGATCGGCGTCACCACCGCCTACTACCTCGCCAAGGGCGGCGCAGAGGTCACGGTGCTCGACAGGCAGATCGGGCCGGGGCTGGAGACGAGCTACGCCAATGCCGGCGAGCTCAGCTACGGCATGACCTCGCCCTGGGCGGCGCCCGGCGTGCCTATGAAGGCGCTGAAGTGGCTTTTCATGAAGCGCCGGCCGCTCTTCATCTGGCCGCTGATCAGCCCGACCATGTGGATGTGGGGGCTGCAGATGCTGCGCAACTGCAACGAGGCGAGCTACCGCGTCAACAAGAGCCGCATGGTGCGCATCTCCAACTACTCGCGCGACCTGCTGCCCGACCTGATCGCGGAAACGGGCATCGACTATGACGGGCGCTCCCAGGGCACGCTGCAGCTGTTCCGCAACGAGAAGCAGCTGAAGGGCTCGAAGGCCGACCAGGAGATCCTCGCCGAATTCGATTCGCCGTTCGAGGTCCTCGACCGCGACGGCTGCATCGGCGCCGAGCCGGCGCTCGCCAATGTCCGCGACAAGTTCGTCGGCGGGCTGCGGCTGACCGCTGACCGGACGGGCGACTGCCGCCTCTTCACCCAGGGCCTCGCCGACCGCTGCGCGGAGATGGGCGTCGTCTTCCAGTACGGCCAGTCGATCCGCGCCATCGCCATCGAGAACGACCGCGTCGCAGGGATCGACACCGAGATCGCCGGCCGCGTCGAGGGCGACGCCTATGTCTGCGCACTGGGCAGCCACGGTCCGCGGGCGCTGAACCCGATCGGCATCCGGCTGCCGGTCTATCCGGTGAAGGGATATTCGGTGACGCTGCCGGTGACCGACGAGGCGCGCGCGCCGCAATCGACGATCATGGACGAGACCCACAAGGTCGCCATCACCCGGCTGGGAGACCGCATCCGGGTCGCTGGAACCGCCGAGATCGCCGGCTACTCGAACCGCCTCGGCCCGCATGCGACCGATACCGTCCGCTTCGTGGTCGACGACCTGTTCCCGGGCGGCGGCGACCTCGCCAGGGCGGAGGGCTGGACCGGCCTTCGCCCGATGACGCCGGACGGCACGCCGGTGCTCGGCGCATCGCGATACGCGAACCTCTTCCTCAACACCGGGCACGGCACGCTCGGCTGGACGATGGCCTGCGGGTCCGGCCGCGCGGTCGCCGACACCGTGCTCGGCAAAAAGCCGGAAATCGCGATGGACGACCTCGGCCCGGCGCGATACGCCGGCTAGCGCGCGGCGGCTTTCCAGGACGGCCCGGTCTTGCGACCGGGACGCGACGCAGCGGACCCGAACCCGGAGGCCGATGACGCAGAGCGTCTTGGGCAACGGACCTGGACAGAGGAGACGCCTCCGCTGATGTCGGCCTGACGGGTTACCGGCAATGCGGGCTCCATGGATCGTTCGACTTGTCGCGAGTTGAGAACATGTGTCGCCGTACAGGCGGTCGAAGCCCCTCGCCTTCTAACGCCGATCACCTCTGGCCCAACAGAATTTTCTTCGCGTCTTCGGTCATTGTCGGTTGGCCGCCGCGTAAATCGGCTCCAAGCCGGAAACCGGCATTCAGTTTCGGACGCACCGCAAGCCGCCCGAGCCAGCCCTCCACCCGGGGAAATTCAGCGATGTCGATACCCTCCTGCCGGTGCAGCCTGACCCAGGACCAGCAGGCCATATCGGCGATGGAGTATTCATCGACAATGTAGTCGCGCCCGGCCAACCGGTGCTCGAGCACGCCGTAGAGCCGGTGCAGTTCGTTCTGAAACCGGTCGGTGGCGTAGGGTATCCGCTCGGCCGCGTAATCCTTGAAATGATGGACCTGCCCCGCCGTCGGGCCGAGCCCTCCGACCTGCCAGAAAACCCATTGAGCGACCGCAAACCTGCCGCGCGGATCCGCTGGTACAAAGCGCCCGTATTTCTCCGCCAGATACATCATGATGGCGCCCGACTCGAAGAGCGGGAGCTCGCCTCCGCCGTCCGCGGGGGCGTGGTCGACGATGGCCGGAATGCGGTTATTGGGGCTGATGCGCAGGAAGTCGTCAGCGAATTGCTCGCCTTTCCCGATATGGACCGGGATCATCCGGTAGGCGACGCCGAGTTCCTCCAGAAGGATGGAAACCTTCCAACCGTTCGGCGTCGGCCAGTAGTAGAGGTCGATCATCGCGCCCGCACGGCCTAGCGCAAATACGCCAGACAGCCTGTCTCTTCGAGAATCCGGCTCGTCCTTTCGCGTACATCGCCCGAAAGCGCGGCGTATTCGTCACGGAGCCAGTTCAGGCATTTGCGCTGGTAGCGGAAAACGCCCTGCTCGTAGCGTTGACCGAAGGCGGAGAAGGAGAAGCGATCCGCACCGTTCTCCAGCGCCTCGGCGTTGGCGGCGAGGAACGGCAGGTAGACCTGACCGACCAGCTCGAGAAGCTCGCGGATCGCACGAGACGGCGGGGCTTCCGGATCCGGCCACTCGCCATAGACGCCCGAAGCCTCGTCCGTCCTGTGCAGCCAGTAGACCGTTCCCGGCGCCTGCCGGACCATGATGCCGCCCGGCGTCGGATCGTTCCAGCAGGTGAACAAGGCGCCGAACAGACCGAAATCGGCAAGCGCGGGCCGGCTGCCGAAGATGAAGGGCTGCTCCTCGTTCATGCGATGGGTGATTTCGAGAACTCTCGCATAGGTCGTCTCGACCAGCGGCCCGTTCTGCGGAGTGACCCCGACCAGTTCCATGCGATGAACCTGGCGGTCGCGGAACTGCCTGGCGGCATCCTCGATCCGCTTCGCCGACGTGCCGCCGCCCATGAGCTCGGCCATTATGTATTTGCTGCGGAACTCCCGGTCGTCGTCGTTCGCCCAGCGGTACCAGAACGCGAGCTTCATCCCCCACTCGTCGCCCATATCCTCGATGAGATGCGAAATCAGGGCATGGCCGGGATCGGGAGGCACCACTCGCCTCTCCTGATGCAGATCCTCCAGCAGATAGGCGAGAACCGTCGAGTCGGTCCGATGGCTCTTGTCGTGCGGGAACCAAAGGACCGGAATAACTGGCGGCTTGACGGACCGAAGCTCGGGCCTGACCTCCACATAGTCGGGAGCCCAATCATAGCCGGCGCCGATCCAGTCGAACGGAATGTGCCGGTATCGCAGCAACGCACGCATCTTCGCCGCGTAAGGCGAGCCGAGGGCGCCATAGAGGCGGTAGCGGTTGTCGTCCATCCCATTCTCCCCGGTCTGTTTCAGTTGACCTGCCGCGCCTGCCCGCTCCAGTAGCGCTGGCGCAATTCCTTCTTGTCGGGCTTGCCAAGCGGCGTCAGCGGCAGCGCATCGACGAACTCGACCGACTTGGGAGCGGCGACCGCCCCCTTGCGATCGCGCACATAGCGGATGAGCGCCGCCTGATCGATTTCGGCATCGGCGCGTCGAACGACGACAGCCTTGACCGCCTCCCCCCATTTGGGATCGGGAACGCCGATGACCGCGGCCGCGGCGACGCCCGCGTGCTCGGTCAGCACATCCTCGATTTCCCGCGGATAGACGTTGAAGCCGCCGGTCACGATCATGTCCTTGCGGCGGTCGACGATGTAGATGAAGCCGTCTGAGTCCTGGCGCGCCATGTCGCCGGTATGGAGCCAGCCGCCACTCAGGGTTTCGGCGCTTTCCTGCGGCTTCTTCCAGTAGTGGCGCATGATCGAGGGGCCGCGGAAGCATATCTCCCCGACGTCGCCCCTCTCGACCGGATTTCCTTCCTCGTCGAGCAGGCGAACGGTTATGCCGGACAACGGCCTCCCGCAGGACGACAGCCTTTCCAGGTCTCCCTGCAGATGTTCGGCGCGGCGCATCGCGGTGGCGAAATTGGGCGCCTCCGACTGCGAGTAGATCTGCATGAACACTTGGCCGAACCTGCCCAGCGCCTCGTCGAGCCGCGCTGGCGAGATCGCCGACCCGCCATAGATCACCAGTTCGAGGCTGCCGGTGCGGGCCGCGCCCGATCCGGGATGATCGAGAAGCATGTAGATCATGGTCGGAACCATGAAGGTGGCGGTGATATCGAACCGCTCGATGTCGCGCAGCACGTCGCCCGCGTGGAAACCCGCATGCAGATAGATCGTGCCGCCGCGCAGCAGGATCGGAACGATCATGCAGCCCGATGCATGCGTGATCGGGGTCACGCACAGGAAGCGAATGTCCCGCGGCCATTCCCATTCCGCGAGGCACAGAAGCGCGTTGAGCACCATGCAGCGGTTGGTGAGCACAACGCCCTTGGATTTCCCGGTCGTGCCGCCGGTATAGAGGATGGTGACGACGGACTCGCCTTCCTGCGCGAGTTCCGGAACGTCGGGGACTGCGGCGGCGAAGCTCGCGATCGAGGGAAACGCGGCGCCCTCCTCATGGGCGACAACCATCCTGACGCCGGGAGCAGCCTGCGCGAGTTGTCGTGCGTTGTCGGCGAACCGGGAGGCCTGATGGACGAGAGCCACCACTTCGGCATCGTCGAGGATATAGGCATGGTCCTCGACCGAGCCCATCGGATGCAGCGGAATGAACCGGAGACCGCAACGATAGGCGGCGAGCTGGACGACGACGGCGGCAACCGAATTCTGCGATAGCTGGGCGATGCCGTCGCCGGCGCTCAGCCCCATCCGGTGGAAGGCTGACGAAACGCCTTCGATCTCCGCCTCGAGTTGCCGGTAGGAGACAGACCGGCTGTCTTCGACCAACGCCGTTTCATCGGGAAACCGTCGAAGCGCCGTCGTCAGCAATTGCGCATATGAAGGCCACGCGTGGAGATCGTCGGAATTCATCTGATGCGGGTCCGGCTTGTTGATAGGGCGCAGGCTAACCCCGCGCCTGCGCGCGCATCTTCCGCCGGAAGGTCAATCGATATCGCGGGAAGGTCACGCGGCCATCACGGCGGCGCGGGATCAATAGACGAGGCGGGGAAGGAACAGGGCGATCTGCGGGAAGCAGACAAGCAGGAAGGCGCCGAAGAGGAGGATGATCCAGTAGGGCACCGCGGCGAGCGCGATCCTCTCGACCGGGATTTCCTTTCCGGTCAGCGCGGCGAGAACATAGAGGTTCATCCCGATCGGGGGCGTGATCAGCCCGATCTCGATCATGATCGTCACGAAGACGCCGAACCAGACGGGATCAAACCCTAGCGAGACGACGATCGGGAACAGGAACGGAAGACTGAGCAGCATCAGCGTAATGCCGTCGAAGAAGCAGCCGAGCACCAGGTAGAAGACCGCAACGAAGACGATCATCTCGTAGCGGCCAAGTCCGAAACCGGCCGCGAACTCGATCACCTGACGGGGCAGTCCGAGGATGCTGACGGACTGGCCGAGGATGACGGCACCTATCAGGACGAAAGCGATCACGCCGATGCTGCGGGTCGCTTGATAGAGGGCCTGCGCGAGCTTTCGCAGAGTGAGCTCGCCGATGGTCATTCCAAACAGCACCGACAGAAGAACGCCGAGGCCGGCGGCTTCGGTCGGCGTCGCAAAGCCGAGATAGATCGAGCCGAGCACGCTCGCCGCGAGCAATGCGAGCGGCCATATCCGGCTCAATTGGGCCAGCGCGCGGGCCCATCCGACAGCTTCGCGGTTGCGCGGCGCGGCGCCGGGGCGCAATATGTTCACCCCTGCGATGTAGATCATGAAGAAGACGCTGAGCATCAAACCGGGCAGGATTCCTGCAAGGAAGAGCTGACCGATCGAAACCTCCTGCCACGCCCCGTACAGGAGCAGCGAAAGGCTCGGCGGGATGAGCAGCCCGAGCGTGCTGCCGCCGGCGATGCTGCCAAGCACCGCGGGCTTGTCGTAGCCGCGCCTGGAAAGTTCCGGATAGGAAACCGCCGACACCGCGGCGGCGGTCGCGATGCTCGACCCGCTGACCGCGCCGAAGGCCGTGCAGACGGCGATATTGGTATGAAGGAGCCCGCCGGGCACGCGCCGAAAAAGGGGAGCCAGAGCGCTGTAGATCCGTTCGCTCAGACCGCTGGCGACAAGCACCTCGCCCATGATGATGAACATGGGAAGAGCGCTCAGCGTGAAGTTGTTCAACGTGTTGTAGACGGCGATGACGGCCAGCTCGGTCGCCCCGCCGACATAGAAATGCAGAATTACCAGCCCGACGAGGCCGAGGGCGGCGCCGATCGCGGCGCCGCCGGCAATCGTTCCGAATACGCCAATGGCGAGTACCGGCCACACCATGAATCGTCACACCATCGGCGTGCCGGCGCCGCGCGGCTCGTTTTGGCCGCGCAGGATACGGACCAGATGCACGAGCGATATGAGCGCGGACAGACCCGCTCCGGCAGCCATGAGAGCGATCCAGGGCCAGATCGGTATCTCCGCCTGTTCGGTGCGCGTGCCCAGCTCATACGCATCGGCGGCGAATGTAGCGACGGCGTATCCGAACCATCCCGAGAAGGCGGCGACGATCAGCCGGTTGAACAGTTCCGGTAATGCTTTGAACCGCTGTGGCACCAGCCCGATCAGGATGGTCATCCGGATTTGCTCGACGCCGGTAGCCGATGACGGATAGGCCAGGAACGCGCCGCCGAGAAAAAGCAGGGCCACGGTCTCTTCCGTGAAATGAAAGGGAGCGCCGAGCACGTAGCGCGCGGCCGCCCCGAGCACGACGAATATCGCCAGCCCGGCGAACGCGGTCGTGGCCGCCACGAGCAGCAGACGACACACGACCTCGTCGGCACGCGGTTTCTCCGAAGAGCCCGCATCGCTGCTCATGACGACTCCCGTCCAATCTCGCCCATCACGTCGCGACCGCCGCCGGGTCAGTTGCCTCCCGAGCGAATCTGCTTGAGAGCCTCCATGATGTGCTCGCGATTGGCCACCTGCTCGGCCCCGGCTTTCTCCGTCCGTTCCACCCAGGTCTTCACGACCTGCTGATAGAAGGTGTCCTTGTCCTCGTCGGAGAAGTCCTCGAGAATCTTGATTTCACCGGATGCATTGAACTTCTCGATAGCGGTCTGCTCCAGTTGCCGCGCCGTCTCGACCGCAGCGGTATCGGTCTCCGAATATAGCCACTTGCCGGCCTCGCGCACGATCTCCTGCAGATCCGGCGGGAGGCTGTTCCAATGCCTTTCACTGACCGCGATCGCGGAAAGACCCGACAGCGTGAACATGGGCGCGGCGTAGTCGGTCACTTCCTGCAAGGAAAGCGTCGCGGCGATACCGAGACTGTATATCGCGCAGTCGATGACGCCGGTCTGCATGGCAACGTACATCTCGTCCTGCGGCATGAGCTGGGCGCGCACCCCGAGCGCATTGAACGGCTCAATGACGTCCTTGACCCATACCCGCAGCTTCTTTCCTTCGAGCCCCTTCAGCGTGCGGATGGGCTCGTTGCAGAATATCGAGAGGCGATAGGGCGGCGTGTTGAGCCAGCCGACGGTTTCCGCGCCCCAGCGCGCATATCCCTTGCGGTAGATGTCCTCAAGCGCCGGATTGAGCTTGACCGCTTCCTCGTCGCTGAACACCGCCCCGTTGGGAAGCGCGTCGGCGACCTCCGGCACGTCTCTCGCGAGATAGCCGGGATACAGAACCGCCATCTGGACGGCGCCGCTTTTCAGCGCCTGCAGATGGTCGGCCGGCTTGATGCCCAACGAGCCACCGTCATAGACGGTGATGTCCAGGCGGCCCGACGATTTCTCGCGGACGCGATCCGCGAAGGCCTTGATCATCTTGGATTCCCAACGGGTCTCGACCCAGTTGTTCTGGAATCTCCACTCGAATTCCGCGGCGCGAGCCTTCTCGGCGAAAATCAGCGTGACAGCGACGACTGCGAGCGCAATGGCGGCGAGCGGCCGCATGCTTCCGGATCGGTTCATCGGGCTTCCTCCTCCCAAACCTTGTCGACCGCGCGTGCATGAGGCGGAACGCCTGTTTCCGGAGACTCCGGCGGCATTCTTCATTTCTCGACGCGCGATACCGCGTATCCCGCTGCTTGCACGCACAGACCTCATTGAGGCACTCTAACGTGCAGTTGGGCCGTTCGTTATTCTGCGTCGGGATTGCCAATCGATATGTCAAAATTGACAATATCCGCCCATGAGGTCGCCCTGCTCGAGGCGGAAAGGCCTCCCTTGCCCGTGTCCGGCGTGGCGATGGAACTGCCGGCAAATACGCATGTCGAACCGCATCATCACAACAGCGGCCAGCTCGTCTTCGCGAGTTCCGGGGTCATGGTCGTCGATTCCTCGGAGGGCAGCTGGGTCATACCGCCCCAGAGGGCGATGTGGATACCGGCGGCGGTCAACCACCGGCTGTCGACACTGACCACCCTGTCGCTGCGCAATCTCCTGATCTCGCCGGACCACAGCGGGCACCTTCCGCAGCATTGCCGGACCCTGCGCGTCGGGGGATTGTTGCGCGAGATCATCATCCGGCTCTCCGAGGAGCCCGAGCTCTGCCTCTCGAGCGAGCACCGCGGCCTCGTCGATCACCTGCTCTTCCACGAGATGAGGGACGCCGCGGGCGGTCCGCTCGCGCTGCCCCACCCCAAAAGCGAACGCCTGAAGCGGATCTGCGCCGCGCTGATGGACGACCCCGCCGACGACAGGCCGCTGGAACACTGGGCGTCCGTTGCAGCCGTGAGCCCACGCACGCTCGCCCGTCAGTTTCTCAAGGAAACCGGCATGTCGCTCGCCGCATGGCGGCGACAGCTCCGGATGCTTCATGCGCTCACGCTGCTCGGTCAGGGCCAGTCCGTCACGACGGTCGCCCTGGATGTCGGATACGAAAGCACGAGCGCCTTCATCGAGGTATTCAAGCGCTCCTTCGGCGAGACGCCGGCACGCTATTTCAACTGATGTTGTTTCGCTTCGGGCCGAAGGCCTTGAAGGCCGAGGCAGGCGCGCGGCGGAATTCGCCGCCGCCGCCCCCGATCACGCCTGCGATACGAACTTGGTCGTGAGGTAGGGCTCCATGCCCTCGGTCCCGCCTTCCGAGCCCACGCCGGAATCCTTGATCCCGCCGAAGGGCACCTCGGGCAGGCCGAGCCCGAGCTGGTTGATGGTGATCATCCCGCTCTCGACGGCTGAGCCGAGGGCGGCCGCCGTGCCGGTTGATCCGGTATAGGCATAGGCCGCGAGCCCGAAGGGCAGCCGGTTGGCCTCGCGGACGGCATCCTCGAAGGTCTCGAAGGGCAGGATGACCGCGAGCGGCCCGAACGGCTCCTCGTTCATGACGCGGGAATCGAGCGGCGGCCGGGTCACCACGGTCGGCTCGAAGAAATACCCCTTGTTGCCGATGCGCCGGCCGCCGGTCTCCAGCCTGCCGCCGGCGGCGACGGCATCGGCGACGATGGATTCCATCGCCTGCAGGCGGCGGTCGTTGGCCAGCGGGCCCATCGTGGTCGCCTCGTCCAGCCCGTCGCCGACCCGGACGGCCTCGGCCTTGCGGACGAATTTCTCCACGAACGGCGCGAAAGACTTCTCCTGCACCAGGAACCGCGTGGGCGACACGCAGACCTGCCCGGCGTTGCGGAACTTGGCGGCGCTCAACTGATCGACGGCGGCATCGAGATCGGCGTCCTGGAACACGATGGCGGGCGCGTGACCGCCGAGCTCCATCGTCATCCGCTTCATGTGGAGGCCGGCGAGCGAGGCGAGTTCCTTGCCGACCGCCGTGGAGCCGGTGAAGGAGATCTTGCGAATGTCGGGATGCGGAATCAGGAAGGCCGATATCTCCGCCGGCACGCCGAATACCAGGTTGACCGCGCCGGACGGCGTTCCCGCGTCCACGAACGCGCGGATCAGCTCGGCGGGAGAGGCCGGCGTCTCCTCCGGCGCCTTGACGATGATCGAGCAGCCGGCGGCCAGCGCGGCCGACAGCTTCCGCACCACCTGGTTGATCGGGACATTCCACGGCGTGAAGGCGGCGACCGGGCCGAC
>JBFWXZ010000044.1:0-19269 GCA_050186955.1 Flavobacteriaceae bacterium | reverse complement strand
AGCGGCTGGTGGCCGGCGACAGCGACCGCGAGGTGCACGATTTCCTCGTCGCCCGCTACGGCGAGATTGTGCGGCTGCGGCCGCCGCTCAACCCGCATACCTACCTGCTCTGGGGCGCGCCGCTGGCGCTGCTGCTCGGCGGCGCGTTGCTCGCCGCCGCGACGTTGCGCCGCCGCGCCGCCTCCGCCCGCGAAACCGAGCCACTGAGCGAGGACGAGAAGCGTCGTCTCGCCGCGCTGCTCGATGATTCTGCGGGCGACGCCCCCGACATTACGAAGAATTAATCCGGCAGCCATCTCGCCGTAAGGTCGAGCTCCCCATCTTCAGCGCCGACATTCCGCCATGTCCGTTCCGGCATCGGCGGTTCGTGCACCGAAGAATGGAGGACGCACATGACCACCCCCACCACCCCCCGAAACAGGCGCCTGCGCGCCGCGCTGCTCGCCGGTGCCGCGGTCGCCGGCCTCTCGCTGACCGCCGTGCAGCCGGTCCTGAACGCCGCGCAGGCCGCAGAAGTCCCGGCCCCGACCTTCAACGCGCCGGAGACCGGCTTCGCCGACCTCGTCGAGAAGGTCAGCCCCGCCGTCGTCAGCGTCATCGTCGAATCCGACGGCAAGGCCGAACAGATGGCGGCTCCCGATCTCGACCAGATCCCCGAGCCCTTCCGCCGCTTCTTCGGTCCCGACACGCCCTTCGGCAAGCCTAAGGCCAATCCCGGGCAGCGCCGCCACATGATGGGCCAGGGCTCCGGCTTCTTCATCTCCGCCGACGGCTACCTGGTGACCAACAACCATGTCGTCGAGGACGCGACCAAGGTCACCGTCAAGCTCGACAGCGGCAAGCAGCTCCCGGGCAAGGTCGTCGGCACCGACAAGAAGACCGACCTCGCTTTGGTGAAGGTCGAGGGCGACGACTTCCCGTTCGTCAATCTCTCCGACAAGGACGCCCGCGTCGGCGACTGGGTCGTCGCCGTCGGCAACCCGTTCGGCCTCGGCGGCACCGTCACGGCGGGCATCGTCTCGGCGCGCGGCCGCGACATCGGCGCCGGCCCCTATGACGACTTCCTGCAGATCGACGCCTCGGTCAATCGCGGCAATTCCGGCGGCCCGACCTTCAGCCTCGACGGCGACGTGATCGGCGTCAACACCGCGATCTTCTCGCCGAGCGGCGGCAATGTCGGCATCGCCTTCGCGATCCCCTCCAGCACCGTGAAGCAGGTGGTCGGCGAGCTGAAGGCCAAGGGCACCGTCTCGCGCGGCTGGCTCGGCGTTCAGATCCAGCCGGTGACCGAGGAGATCGCCCAAGGTCTCGGGATGGACAAGGCGCGCGGCGCCCTCGTCGCCCAGACGCTCGACAACGGCCCGGCCGGCAAGGCCGGCGTCAGGGTCGGCGACGCCATCGTGGCGCTCAATGGCACTGACCTCCAGGACGCCCGCGATCTCGTCCGCCGCATCGGCGCGATGGATCCCGGCGAGGAGGCGAACCTGACGGTGTGGCGCGATGGCAAGGAGAAGACCGTCTCGCTCAAGCTGGCCGACCAGCCCGACGAGCAGAAGATGGCTTCCGCCGACGACACCCAGATGCCGTCCAAGGGCGACGAGGAAAGCTCGCTTGGCCTCAGCCTCGCGCCCGGCAGCCAGTTCGGCACCGACGGCGTGGTGATCGCCGATGTCGACGCCGATGGTCCGGCCGCCGAGGTCGGTCTCGAGGCCGGCCAGATCATCATCCAGGCGAATGGCAGCGATGTCTCCTCGCCCAGGGATGTGGTCAAGGCCGTGGACGACGCGCGCGCCAACAGCCGCAAGTCGGTGCTGCTGCTGGTCCGCCCCGACAAGGACGCGAGCCCGCGCTTCGTCGCCGTCCCGCTCCGCAAGGCCTGAGCTGGCGCGAAGCGCTCCGAGGAAAGAGTTCGTGATGCCGGTCGTCAGGTCCGCCCCCGAAACTGGCGGCCGGCTAGCGAACGGGCAGGCCGGAGCGCAAGCTTCGGCCTGCTCATTTCGGCAAATGCCGCTAAACTCGCCGCCGATGAAGATTCTCTTGATCGAGGACGACCGCGAGGCGGCGGGATTTCTGGCGCGCGGCCTGCGCGAGGCGGGCCATACCGTCGACCACGCCGCCGATGGCGAGCAGGGTCTGACCATGGCGCTCGCCGGCGGTCACGACGTGATGATCGTCGACCGCATGCTGCCCAGGCGCGACGGGCTTTCCGTGCTCAAGGAACTGCGCGACGAGGGCCGCGACACGCCGGCGCTCATCCTCTCGGCGCTCGCCTCCGTCGACGACCGTGTCACCGGCCTGAAGGGCGGCGGCGACGACTATCTCGTCAAGCCCTACGCCTTTTCCGAGCTGCTCGCCCGGGTCGAGGCGCTGGCGCGCCGCAAGGCGCCCTCCGAGGCCGAGACGGCCTATGTCGTCGGCGACCTCGAGCTCGACCGCCTGGCCCGCGAGGTGCGCCGCGCCGGGCGCGCCATCGACCTCCAGCCGCGAGAGTTCCGGCTGCTCGAATATCTGATGAAGCATGCCGGCCAGGTGGTCACCCGGACCATGCTGCTGGAGCAGGTCTGGGACTATCATTTCGATCCCCAGACCAACGTCATCGACGTCCACATGTCGCGGCTGCGCGCCAAGATCGACCGCGACTTCGGCTACGCCCTCATCCATACCGTGCGCGGCGCGGGATACCGCCTTGCAGTCCCGGAATGAACATTTCTGGCGGAGCACGGCGTTCCGCCAGAGCTTCGCCTATTTCGCGCTGCTGGCCGCCTGCGCCGGCGGCCTGATCGCCTATATCGCCTGGAACACCCAGGTCACGCTCTACCGCCAGCTTGTCGAGACCGTGGAGGCGGAGGTGCGCGGCCTCGCCGAGCAGTACAACAGCGGCGGCATCCGCACCCTCGTCGCCGTGGTCGACCGGCGAAGCCGCACCCCCGGCACCGGCCTCTATCTGATCACAACCTTCCAGGGCCAGCGGCTCGCCGGCAACGTGCTGGAGCTTCCGCCGGGCACGCTGGACGAGCCGGGGCTGCGCGACACCGCCTATTCGGCGGAAGGCGACAGCGGGCTTTCGCGGCATGGCGTCGTGCAGGTCTTCATCCTGCCCGGCGGGTTCCGCCTCGCGGTCGGCCGCGACACCGCCGAGCGCGAGCGCTTTCTCGAGGTCGTCGAGCGTGCCGCGTGGTGGGCCGGCGCGCTGGTGCTCATCCTCGGCATAGGCGGCGGCTACCTCATCGCCAGGCGGACGCTGTCGCGCATCGACGCGGTCAACGAGACGAGCCGGCGCATCATGCGCGGCGACCTCTCCGAGCGCATCCCGCGCAACGGCTCCGGCGACGAGTTCGACCGGCTCTCAGCCAATCTCAACGACATGCTGGAGCGGATCAGCCGCCTCGTCGCCGGCATGCGCGAGGTCTCCGACAACATCGCCCACGATCTGCGCACGCCGCTGGCGCGCATGCGCGGGCGCATCGAGGCGAGCCTGCGCGGCGGCGGCGAGGCTGAGATGCGCGCGGCGCTGGAGGATACCGTCGAGGAGACCGACCGGCTGATCGCCACCTTCAACGCGCTGCTGACCATCGCCCGCACCGAATCGGGGTCCACGAAGCCCGTCCGCGAGCCGGTCGACCTCGCCGCGCTGGCGCGCGAGATCGGCGAGCTCTACGAGCCGAGCGCCGAGGAGGCCGGGTTCACCCTGGAGATCGACGCGGCGGATGCGAAAGCGGTCATCGCCGGCAATCGCGACCTTCTCGCCCAGGCGCTCTCCAACCTCATCGACAACGCGATCTCCCACGGCGCGCCGGCCACCGGCGGTGACCGCGATATCCGCATATCCGTCGCCGGCGACGCGGCCGGCGTCTCGCTCGTCGTCGCCGACCGCGGCGAGGGCGTGCCGGAGGCAGACCGCCAACGGGTGCTCGACCGCTTCGTGCGGCTGGAGAAAAGCCGCTCGCGGCCCGGCTCCGGCCTCGGTCTTTCGCTTGTCGGTGCGATCGTGGCGTTGCATGGTGGCGACATCCGACTGGAGGACAACGATCCCGGCCTCAGGGTCGTGATCGGTTTCCCCGGATTTCCCGCCGACAACGCCAGCCCATGACCGACAGCAAGCTTTCCCTCATCGACCGACTGCAATCGGCGCCGCGCGCCGCCGACCCGGAGCGGGCCGAAGGCTTCCGCGACGATCTCAGCGAGGCGCTGGCCGAGGCCGGCTGCGGGGATCTCGCCGGGCGGCTCGACGCGAAGCCGCTCGCCGCCTTCATCGATGGCGTGACCGACGGCTCGCCCTATCTGCGCGAAATCATGCTGCGCGAGCCCGCGCTGCTCGCCGACACGCTTCTCGCCGCGCCGCAGGAGCGCCTCGACGCGCTTCTCGAGCAGGGCGCGGCCGATTGCCGCGACGCAGAGGACATGGCCGCCGCCATGGTCGCCCTGCGCCGGCTCAAGGAGGCCGCCGCGCTGCTGGTCGCGCTCTGCGATCTCGGCGGCGTGTGGAGCGTCGAGGAGGTGACCGGCGGACTGAGCCGCATCGCCGGGACCGCGCTGTCTGCCTCCGTCGACTTCCTGCTGCGGCGGGCCGCCGACGCCGGCAAGTTCATCCCGGCCGATCCGAAGTCGCCCTCGGTCGGCTCCGGCCTCGTGATCCTCGGCATGGGCAAGCTCGGCGCCGGCGAGCTCAACTTCTCCAGCGATATCGACATCATCGTTTTCTACGAGGACGAGGCGGGACGGCTCGCCGAGGACGTCGAGCCGGGCACCTTCTTCACCCGGCTGGTCCGCGACCTCGTCAAGCTGATGCAGGAGCGCACCCGCGACGGCTATGTCTTCCGCACCGATTTGCGGCTGCGGCCCGACCCCGGCGCCACCGCGCCGGCGATCTCGGTCGGCGCGGCGCTGCAATATTACGAGAGCCTGGCGCAGAACTGGGAGCGCGCGGCGATGATCAAGGCGCGGCCCGTCGCCGGCGACATCGAGGCGGGCGGGCGCTTCCTGAAGGAGATCTCGCCCTTCGTCTGGCGCAAATATATGGATTTCGCAGCG
The DNA here is from genome assembly GCA_050186955.1 of Flavobacteriaceae bacterium. Lineage (GTDB taxonomy): Bacteria > Pseudomonadota > Alphaproteobacteria > Rhizobiales > Tepidamorphaceae > JACKJP01. The sequence continues at coordinate 14,238 of JBFWXZ010000044.1, read as the reverse complement.
CTCGCCGACGTCCACGCCATGAAGCGGCAGATCCACGCCCACAAGGGCCATGGCGAGATCGCGGTGGCCGGCCACAACATCAAGCTCGGGCGCGGCGGCATACGCGAGATCGAGTTCTTCGTGCAGACCCAGCAGCTCATCGCCGGCGGGCGCAACCCCGACCTGAGGGTGCGCGCGACGCTCGACGCGCTGGCGCGGCTTCAGGACGCCGGCTGGCTCACTGCCGAAACCCGCGACGACGAGGCCGCCGCCTATCGCTACCTGCGCCGTATCGAGCACCGGCTGCAGATGGTCGCCGACGACCAGACCCACGAGCTGCCCGAGGACGCGGAGGCGCTGGAGGAATTCGCCAGCTTCTGCGGTTACGACACGGCTGCGGCCTTCAGCGCCGAGCTTGTCGCGCACATGGAGCGGGTGCGCCATCACTACGGCCAGCTCTTCGAGGGCGCGCCGGAGCTTTCCGGCGTCTCCGGCAGCCTCGTCTTCACCGGCGACGACGACGATCCCGAGACCCTCCAGACCATCGAGGGCATGGGCTATTCCGGCGCCCGTTCCATCTCCGAGGCCGTGCGCGCCTGGCACTATGGCCGCTTCCCGGCGACCCGCAGCGCCAAGGCGCGCGAGGCGTTGACCGAGCTGACCCCGGCGCTGCTCACCGCGCTCGGCCATACGACGAGCCCGGATTCCGCCTTCGCCGCCTTCGACCGCTTCGTGCGCGGACTGCCGGCCGGCGTGCAGCTCTTCGCCATGCTGCGTTCCAATCCCGAGCTGCTCGACCTCATCGCCACCATCATGGGCACCGCGCCGCGCCTTGCCGACCTCGTCGCCGTGCGTCCGCACATCCTCGACGCCATGCTGGAGCCGGGCTTCTTCAACCGCCTGCCCGACGAGGCGGAGATCGCCGAGGGTTGCGACCGCGTGCTCGGCCAGGCGCGCGACTACGAGGACTATCTCGACCGCATCCGCATCTACGGCCAGGAGCAGAGCTTCCTGATCGGCGTGCGCATCCTCTCCGGCAATCTCGGCGCCGAGGAGGCCGGCATCGCCTATGCGGCGCTCGCCGACATCCTGATCGGCCGGCTCGCCGAAAGGGTGCTCGGCGAGATCGAGAAGCAGCACGGCAAGCTGAAGGGCGCCGAATACGCCGTGCTCGCCATGGGCCGGCTCGGCAGCCGCGAGATGACGGCGGCCTCCGACCTCGACCTGATCGTCCTCTACGACCACGATCCGAAGGTCGACGCCAGCAGCGGCAAGCGCGCCATCAGCCCCAACCAGTATTTCATCCGCTTCACCCAGCGCTTCGTCGCCGCGCTCTCCGCGCCGACGGCGGAAGGCTCGCTCTACGAGGTCGACATGCGGCTAAGGCCGTCGGGCCGCTCCGGGCCGGTCGCCACCCATATCGACAGCTTCACCGCCTATCAGCGCGAGGAGGCGTGGACCTGGGAGCACATGGCGCTGACCCGCGCCCGCGTCGTCGCCGGCTCGAAGCGTCTCGCCGGGCGGGTCGACGAGATCCGCCGCGAGGTCATCGGGGCCAAGCGCAAGACCGCCGAGCTCGCCGGCGACGTCGCCTCGATGCGCAGGCGCATCGACCGCGACAAGGCCGCCGGCGACCGTTGGGACATCAAGAGCCAGCCCGGCGGCCTGACCGACATCGAGTTCGTCGCCCAGTTCGTGCAGCTTCGCGACCATGTCGACATCGGCGAGGCGACGACGGCCGAGCGCCTCAGGGCCTTCGTTACCGACAAGCGCATTCCGGCGGCGGCGGGAAGCGCGCTGCTGTCGGCCCATTCCTACTACCAGAACCTGATGCAGCTCCTCCGGCTGTGCATCGCCGGGCCGTTCGATCCCGCCGCGTGTCCCGCCGGGCTCGGGCGGCTGATCGCCGAATCCGTCGGCGAGCCGGATCTCGCCCGCGTCGAGGCCGGGCTGGACGACCGTCAGGCGGAGGTGCGCAAGCTCTTCGAGAAGCTGGTGGCGCCGGTGCCTCAGGCGGGTTGAAGCGCCTGGACGGTGCCGCCCGCGGCCTCTAAATGGGGCTTCTGCGGCAGCCTCACCGTGACGATGGTGCCCTTGCCCTCGGTCGAGCGGATGCGCAGCGTGCCGCCGTGCAGCTCGGCCAGCGAGCGCGAGATGGCGAGCCCCAGCCCCGAGCCCGGATAGGTGCGCGAATACTGGTTCTCGACCTGTTCGAAGGGCCGCCCGAGCTTGCGGATCGCGCTTTTCGGGATGCCGATGCCGGTATCCTCGATGGCGATGTTGATGCCTCCGCGCACCGCCCGCGCGCGTACCTTGATCGAGCCGTCCGGCGGCGTGAACTTGACCGCGTTCGACAGCAGGTTGAGGACGATCTGCTTGACCGCCCGGCGGTCGCCTTCCAGCGCCAGGCCGGAGGCGATGTCGATCTGCGTCGCGATGTTCTTCTCCTGCGCCCGCGCCGACATGATGCGCACGCTCTCGTCGACGATGTCGCTGACGTCGACCGGATTGTGCTCGATCTCGTAGCGGCCGGCCTCGATGCGGGACATGTCGAGCACATCGTTGATGACGTCGAGTAGATATTGCCCGCTGGTCTTGATGTCCTGGCAGTATTCCGTGTAGCGCGCCGAGCCGAGCGGGCCGAAGGTCGCGCCCTCCATGATCTCCGAGAAGCCGATGATCGCGTTCAGCGGCGTGCGCAGCTCGTGGCTCATCGTCGCTAGGAAGCGCGACTTGGCGGCGTTGGCCTGCTCGGCCTTGGTCTTCTCCTCCGAATAGCGCTCGGCGAGCTCGACGAGCTGCTGCGCCTGCTGCTCCAGCTTCTGGCGCGACTGGCGCAGGTCGGTGACGGTGGCGAGCAGGGTGCGCTCGCTGTCGAGCAGGCGCACCTCGTGCTGCTTGAGCGCGGTGATGTCGGTGCCGACGCTGACGAAGCCGCCGTCCTTGGTCCGCCGGTCGTTGATCGCGAACCAGCGCCCGTCCTTCAGCTTCGCCTCGAAGCTGCGCCCCTTGCCGGTCAGGCTCTTGGCGAAGCGGTCGGCGCCTTCCAGCACCGTCGGCGATTCCGCCAGCAGCTCGGTATAGGCGGCGTTGCTGCTGACGTCGTGCTCGGAAAGCCCGTGCATCTCCTGATATTTGCGGTTGCACATGACCATGCGGTCCTGCGCGTCCCAGATCACGAAGGCCTCGGAGATGGATTCGACGGCGCTGCGCAGTCGCTCGTCGGCCGCCGCCGAGCGTTCGGCGAGGCGCTTCTGCTCGGTGATGTCGATGGCGATGCCGACGAGATGCACCTCGCCTTCCTCGTTGCGGTTGACCTCGCCGCGCGCCCGCACCCAGATCCAGCCGCCCTCGGCGGTGCGCATCCGGAAGCTCTGGTCGACGGCGCTGACGTCGCCGTCGCTCATCGCGTTGGCCAGCGCCACGATGTCGGCGTCCTCGGGGTGCGTCAGGTCGACCAGCTCGCCGAAGGAGATGTAGCGGTCGCGCGGCGGCATCCCGAGCAGCGCGCCCATCGACGCCGACCAGAAGATGCGGCCATGGGTCACGTCCCAGTCCCACAGCCCGCAATGGCCGCGCCGCAGCGCCGTCTCCACCCGGGACCGCGTGGTCGCGTTCAGCGCGTCGGATTCGTTGAGCCGCCACGTCTGCCACAGGAACGCCGCGCCGATCAGCAGCAGCACGAAATCGGTGACCGCGAAGATCACCGTGGAGAAGCCGGCGCGTCGCCACGTCCAGCCCCAGATCTCCGAGAACGGGAACACCACGGCGACTTGGCCGAGCGGCGCCGGCAGGTCGCGCACCGTGACCAGCGCCTTGCCGCCGTCGGCCATCGCCGTCTCCATGACGCCGGCGCGCGACCCGAAGAGCGCGACCGGCATCGCCTCGCCGAGCAGGACGGAGAGATCGGCGCCGGACGGCAGGTTTCGCTGCGCGGTGCTCGCCTCGATCAGTCCCGACTGCGCGGTGACGGCGAGCGAGTAGCCGGTGGTCAGCTCGCCGGTGTGGCCGGCGATCAGCGCCTGCGCGTGGCGCATCGCCGTGCTGCCGTCGCTGGCGGCGCCGGCGAGGTCGCGCGACAGCGAGTCCGCGACCAGCTCGATGCGCGCCTTGGCGCGGCCGATCATGTCGACATGGGTCTGGTGGATGTTGATGACGCAGGCCGCGCCGACCAGCAGGAAGAAGGTGACGAGGAGCGGGCCGGTGGCGGTCCTGAAGACCCCTTCGAACCGGTCGAAATAGTCGAGCAGCGGCCAGTTCCTGCTCCGTGCCAGTCGCGCAACGGCGGGCAATACCACCCCGTTGCGCGAACCGCCCCATAAGGGCTGCGCCTGCGCCATCTGTCCCCCTTCGGACTGCGAGCCGGTACGCCGGGCCGCAACCGCATCTATCCGAATCACCAATAAGGAATCAGACGCGATTCGCCGTGTCCAGCCCGTCGATTCGCGGGCGCGAAATAAAACGTAAATATTCCGTCAACCGGAGCTTGCGGCGCGATTCCTCAGGCCGGGCGTTCCAGTGTGCGGGTGACGATGTCGGAGAGATCGCGCGACAGCTCGGAAGCTGCTGCGACGCTACGGATCGCGGCTTCCGCATGCGCGCGCCGGCCCGCCTCGAGGCTTCGCCAGCTGCGGAACGCGCCCATCATGCGCGCCGCCACCTGCGGGTTGCGCCTGTCGAGCTCGATCACCTGGCGGGCGACGAAATCGAAGCCCTCGCCGTTGGCGCGGGCGAACTGCGGCGGGTTCGCGGTGGCGAAGGCGCCGATCAGGGCGCGCACCCGGTTGGGGTTGCGGGCGTCGAAAGCAGCGCCGGCGGCGAGCCTGCGCACCGTGTCGAGCGTGTCCGCGCCGGGCGCCGTCGCCTGCACGGTCAGCCATTTGTCGAGCACCAGCGGGTTGCCCCGGTGGCGCTCGGCGAACGCCTTCAGCGCCTCTTCCCGTTCGGCGTGGCCGTCATGCACGAGGCGGGTCAGCGCGGCGAGCCGGTCGGTCATGTTGTCGGCCTCGCTCCAGGAGCTGGCGGCCGTCCGGCGATGCGCCGGCTCCGCCGACACCGAGAGATAGGAGAGCGCGGCGTTGCGCAGCGACCGCTTTCCCGCATCCGCCGCGTTGGGGCTGTAGCCGCCCGTTATGCGCTGGCTCCGCGCCAGCGTCTCGAAGGCCGCACCGATGGCGGCGGCGAGGGCCTCGCGCATCGCCCTGACGGCGCGGTGGATGGCGTCCGGGTCGACGTCGCTGCCGATCTTCTGGGCGATCTCGGTCTCGCCCGGCAGCGACAGGAACAGCGCCCTGTAGGCGGGGTCGAAGCTCTCGTCCAGCACCGTCTCGGAGATCGCCTCGGCGAGCCTGGCGTCGAATTGCGGCGCTTCGCCGCGGCGGATCGCCGCCTGCGCCGCGACCAGCGCGTCGCCCATCAGCGACTGCGCCGCCTCCCAGCGGTTGAAGGGGTCGCAGTCGTGGCGCATCAGGAAGGCGAGGTCGGACGCCGACAGGTCGCTGGTCAGCCGTACCGGCGCGGAAAAGCCGCGCAACAGCGACGGCACGGCGTTCGCCGGCACGTCGGCGAAGCTCACCGTCTCCTCCGCCTCGCCGACGACCAGCGTGTCGCCATTGGCCAGCGCGCGGTCTGTCGCCAGCGTCACGTCCTCTCCGTTGGCGCCGACGAGGCCGAGCCGGACCGCGATGGGCACCGGCGCCTTGTCGCTCTGGCCGGGTGTCGGCGGCGTCATCTGGCGGAACGCCAGGTCGAGCCGGCGCGCCTTCTCGTCGTAGCTGCGGGTAACGGTGAGCTGCGGCGTGCCCGCCTGCTCGTACCAGCGCATGAAGCGGTCGAGGCTCTGCCCGGCGGCGTCCTCGAAGCAGGCGACGAACTGCTCGATCGTCGCTGCGGTGCCGTCCATGCGCTCGAAATAGAGGTCCATGCCGCGGGCGAAGGCGTCGTCGCCGATCATCGAGCGCAGCATGCGGATCAGCTCCGCGCCCTTCTCGTAGACGGTGGCGGTGTAGAAGTTGTTGATCTCCCGGTAGCGGTCGGGGCGCACCGGGTGGGCGAGGGGGCCGGCGTCCTCGGGAAACTGGTGGCTGCGCAGCAGCCGCACGTCCTGGATGCGCTTGACGGCGGCCGAGCGCATGTCGCCGGTGAATTCCTGGTCGCGGAAGACGGTCAGCCCTTCCTTCAGGCAGAGCTGGAACCAGTCGCGGCAGGTGATCCGGTTGCCGGTCCAGTTGTGGAAATACTCATGCGCGATGATCGCCTCGATATTGGAGTAGTCGGCGTCGGTCGCGGTGTCGGGGCTGGCGAGGATGTATTTGTCGTTGAAGACGTTCAGCCCCTTGTTCTCCATCGCCCCCATGTTGAAGTCGCTGACCGCGACGATCATGAAGATGTCGAGGTCGTATTCGCGCCCGAACCGCTCCTCGTCCCAGCGCATCGAGCGCTTCAGCGCGCCCATCGCATAGTCGCAATTGGCCTCGTTGCCCGGCTCGCAATAGATCTCCAGCGCCACCTCGCGCCCGCTCATCGTGGTGAAGCTGTCACGCACCACGCCGAGCTCGCCGGCGACCATGGCGAACAGGTAGGAGGGCTTGGGGAAGGGGTCGTGCCAGACGGCGAAATGGCGGTCGGTGCCCTCGATGTCGCCGCCGTCGATGCGGTTGCCGTTGGCGAGCAGGATCGGCGCGTCGCCCTTCCGCGCCTCGATGCGCACCGTGTAGACGCTCAGCACGTCGGGGCGATCGGGGAAATAGGTGATGCGGCGGAAGCCTTCCGCCTCGCACTGCGTGCAGTAGATGCCGCCGGTGCGGTAGAGGCCCATCAGCTTGGTGTTCGACGCCGGGTCGATGCGGTTGCGGATCTCCAGCCTGAACGCGCCCTCCGGCCGCCTGACGATGGTCAGCCCCTCGCGGTCGGCGCCGAAGTCGCCATGCATCAGCGGCACGCCGTTGATCGCCACGTTGTCGAGGGAGAGGCCGTCGCCGTCGAGGCGGAACGGGCCCGGTTTCGCGATCTCCGGATTGGGCCTGACCGTCATCCGCGACGTCACCCGCGTCTCCTCGCTGGCGAGCTGGAAATCGAGCTCGATCTTGTCGACCAGCCAGTGCGGGGGTTCGTAGTCGGCGAGCCTGATCACAGGCGTTTCCTTGGCGCTCATGCGGCGGCTCCGGTTGCGGGGGGCGGTTCGGGGGAAGGCGGTGGCGGCTTGCGGGACCATGCCCCGCGTGCCGTTCGTTCGATCAGGCGCGGGCCCGGCGGCTGGTGCGCCGCCGCTCGTCGGTGCCGCCTTCCCTCGGCGGCGAGACCAGCGGTCCGATCTCGGCGACGATCTTCTCCACCGACGGCCTTTCGCCTTGCTGGTAGTCGTCCATCGCCTTGCGCATGGCGGCGATGTGCTCGGGCGTCGTGCCGCAGCAGCCGCCGACGATGCGTGCCCCGGCGTCGAGCGCCAGCGTGGTGTATCTCGCCATCAGCTCGGGCGTGCCGCTGTAGTGCACGCGCTCGCCCTGCAGCACCGGAATGCCGCAATTGGCCTTGGCGACGACGGCGACCTGCGGGTTGGCTTCCGTCATCTTGAGCGCGGCGACGAGGAGGTCCGACGCGCCGACCCCGCAATTGGCGCCGAGCGCCGCCGGCGGCGTGGCGGCACCGGCCGCGACCGTCGGCAGATCCTCCGGCTTCACGCCCATCATCGTGCGCCCGGCGGTGTCGAAGCTCGCCGTGTAGACATAGGGCATGTCGAGCGCGGTCGCCGCCTCGATGGCCGCCGCGATCTCCTCGTTGGAGGACATGGTCTCGATCCACACCACGTCGGCGCCGCCGTCCTTGAGGCCGGCGATCTGGTCGCGGAAGGCGTCGACGGCGTCCTCGTGCGTCAGCGCACCCATCGGCACGAAGAGCTCGCCCGTCGGCCCGACCGAGCCGGCGACCACCACCGGGCGGCCGGCCTCGGCCGCCGCGGCGCGGGCGTTCTCCGCCGCCGCCTTGTTGAGCTCGTGCACGCGGCCCTGCAGGTGGTGCAGCTTGAGCCGGTGGCGGGTGCCGCCGAAGCTGTTGGTCAGGATGATGTCGGCGCCGGCGTCGATGAAGCCGCGATGCAGCGCCACCACCCGGTCGGGGTGATCGACGTTCCACATCTCCGGCGGATCGCCGGGCCCGAGGCCGGCTTCGAAGAAATTCGTCCCCGTCGCCCCGTCGGCGAGCAGATGGCCTTTCTCGGCCAGCAGTTTTTCGAGCATTGTGACTTTCGCTACATCCGCATGCGTTGACCGGTCGGGTCGAACAGCGGTTCGGTGATGATCCGCGCCGACCGGCGCTCACCGATGATCTCGATCTCGAACTCGTTGGCTGAATCGGCAAGCGCGGCGGGAATGTATCCCTGCGCGAGCGAACGGTCCACATAGTGTCCGTATCCGCCCGAGGTGACCCAGCCGACCACCTCGCCGCCATGCCAGACCGGCTCGTCGCCGATGACGTCGGCGTCGGCTGCGTCGACGACGAAGGAGACGCGCCGGCGCCGCGGGCCGTCGGCCTTCTCCTTCGCCGCCTGCTCGCGGCCGATGAAATCGTTCTTGTCGAGCGCCACGAAGCGGTCGAGGTCGGCCTCGAAGGGGCCGTAGATCGGCCTGAGCTCCCGGAACCAGGTCGGAAAGTTCTTCTCCAGCCGCAGCGACAGCAGCGCCCGCATGCCGAAATCGACCATATCGTGCGCGCGCCCCGCCTCCTTGAGCGCCAGATAGACGCGCCGCTGGTAGTCGGGCCGCATCCAGATCTCGTAGCCGAGATCGCCGGTATAGGAGATGCGGTTGACCAGGCAGGGCGCGCCCGCCACGTCCATGCGCCGGCAGTCCATGAAGCGGAACGCCCCGTTGGAGACGTCGGCGTCGGCGAGCGGCTCCAGCACCTTGCGGGCGTTCGGCCCGGCGACGGAGACGCCGACGAGGTTCATGTCGAGGCGCTGGACGCGCACGGAGCCGTCGCCCGGCAGGTGCTGCTCGAACCAGCGCATGTGGTAGCGCTGCGCCTGGCTCGATCCCCACATCATGAAGCGGTCGTCCGCCTCCTTGGCGATGGTGAAGTCGCCGATCAGCCGGCCGAACCCGTTCAGCATCGGCGTCAGCACGATGCGGCCGGTCTTCGGCATCCGGTTGGTCATCAGCCGCGACAGCCAGCCCTCGGCGCCCGGGCCGGTGATCTCGTATTTGGCGAAATTGGCGATCTCGGTGATGCCGGCGGCCTCGCGCACCGCGATCGCCTCGGCCTTCACATGCGCGAAGTCGTTGGAGCGGTGGAAGGAGACGACGTCCTTCGCCTCGACGCCCTCGGGCGCGAACCACAGCGGCGTCTCCAGCCCCCAGCTGTCGCCCATCACCGCGCCCTGCGCGACCATCAGATCGTGGAGGCCGGTGGTCTGCACCGGGCGCGCGGCGGGAAGCTCCTCGTTGGGGAAGCGGATGCGGAAGCGCCGCGAATAGTTCTCGCGCACCTTGGCGTTGGTGTAGCGCAGCGTCGCCCACTCGCCGAAGCGGGCGACGTCCATCCCCCACACGTCGAAGCCGGGGTCGCCGGTCGTCATCCAGTTCGACAGCGCGAGGCCGACGCCGCCGCCCTGGCTGAAGCCGGCCATGACCGCGCAGGCGCACCAGAAGTTCGCGACGCCCGGCACCGGGCCGACCAGCGGATTGCCGTCTGGCGAGAAGGTGAAGGGGCCGTTGATGATCTGCTTGATGCCGGTGTGCTGGAGCGCCGGGAAATGCGCGAACCCCACCTCCAGCGACGGCGTGACGCGGTCGATGTCGGGCGCCAGCAGCTCGTGGCCGAAATCCCAGGGCGTCTCCTTGGGCGACCACGGCTTGCCGGCGCGCTCATAGGTGCCGAGCAGCAGCCCGCCGCGCTCCTGGCGGGTATAGATCTCGCCGCCGAAATCGATGGCGTGGACGACCTCGCGGCCCGTCGCCTCGACGATCTCGGCGATCTCCGGCATGTCCTCGGTGAGGATGTACATGTGCTCCATGGCGAGCACCGGCAGCTCCAGCCCGACCATGCGGCCCACCTCGCGCGCCCACAGGCCGCCGGCATTGACCACGTGGTCGGCGTGGATCGTGCCCTGCTCGGTGATCACGTCCCAGGTGCCGTCGGCCCGCTGCGCGAGTTCCGTGACGCGGTTCCTAAGATAGATCTCCGCGCCCTGGGCGCGCGCCGCCTTGGCGTAGGCGTGGGTGGTGCCGGAGGGGTCGAGATGGCCCTCGATCGGGTCCCACATCGCGCCGACGAAATGCGTCTCGTCGATCAGCGGCAGCAGCGCCTTGGCCTCGCTCGGCGTGATGATCTCGGTCTCCATGCCGAGGTAGCGGCCGCGCGCATGCGCCATCTTCAGCCATTCGAGGCGCTCCGGGGTGTCGGCGAGCTGCAGGCCGCCGGTCAGGTGCAGCCCGCAGGACTGGCCCGATATTTCCTCGATCTCCTTGTAGAGACTGACCGTGTAGGCCTGGAGCTTGGCGACGTTCGGGTCGCCGTTGAGGGTGTGGAAGCCGCCGGCGGCATGCCATGTCGAGCCGGAGGTAAGCTCGCTGCGCTCGATCAGGCAGACGTCGCTCCAGCCCGCCTTGGTCAGGTGATAGAGCACCGAGCAGCCGACGACCCCGCCGCCGATGACTGCTGCCTGTACATGCGATTTCATGGCGTTCCCCGTGGCTTGCGGCTTGTCTCTTATCGGTATCAGAAGTCGGTCGGCGCGCCGCCCTCGCGCTTGCGGCGTTCGACGAAGTCGGCGAGCTCCTCGCGGATCGCCGGGTCCATCGGCGGCGGCTCGAACTCGGCGAGAAGCTGCTTCCAGATCCTGTTGGCGCGCTGCGGCGCCTCTTCGGCGCCGGCCAGCGTCCAGCTCTCGAAGTTTCGCCAGTCCGACACGAAGGGGCTGTAGAAGGCGGTCTCGTAGCGCTCCTGGGTGTGCGGCGTGCCGAAGAAGTGGCCGTGCGGGCCGACCTCGCGGATCGCCTCCACCGCCACGTCGTCCTCGGTGACGGAAACCGGCCGCATGTAATGGATCATCTGCTGGATCGTCTCGCAGTCGAGCACGAATTTCTCGTAGGAGGCGATCAGCCCGCCCTCCAGCCACCCGGCGGCGTGGTAGACGAAGTTCGTGCCCGAGGAGACGCAGGCCCACAGCGAGAAGGCGCTCTCCCACGCCGCCTGCGCGTCGGGCGCGTTGGAGGCGCAGGCGTTGGAGGCGCGAAGCGGCAGGCCGTAATGGCGCGCCATCTGCCCCGACATCTGCGTCGCCCGCATATATTCCGGGGTGCCGAAGGCCGGGGCGCCGGACTTCATGTCGACATTCGAGGTGAAGGAGCCGTAGGCGACCGGCAGGCCGGGCGTGATGTATTGCAGCAGGGCGATCGCCGCGAGCGCCTCGGCCACCGACTGGGCGACCGCACCGGCGAGCGTCACCGGGGCCATCGCGCCGGCCAGCGTGAACGGCGTGACGATCACCGGCTGGCCGCGCCGGGCCAGCCGCATCGCGCCGTCGAGCATCGGAAAATCGTGCTTCAGCGGCGAGGACGAATTGATATTTGTGTACATCCGCGGCGCGGCGTCGAATTCCGCGTCCGTCAGCCCGCCGGCGATGCGTACCATCTCCATCACGTCCTCGACCCGCTCGCGGCCCAGCGAATAGGCGTGGCAGACCTTGTCGGTCAGCGTCAGCTTGTCGAACAGGCAGTCGAGATGGCGCACCGAGGCGTGGATGTCGACCGGCTCGACGGGATAACCGCCGGCGACATGGATGCAGTTGAAGCTCTGTGTGAGCTTCATGAAATCCTGGAACGCCTTGCGGTTGCCGACCTGCCGGCCCTCGTCGAGATTCATGTAGTTGGGCGGGCTCGACACATTGACGAAGACCATGTGGTTTCCGCCGATGGTGATCCTGCGCCCCGGGTTGCGCGGCGTGATGTCGAACTGCGCCGGCGCCTTGGCGACCTGCTCCATGACGAAGCCGCGATCCATGCGCACCCGGTCGGACGAGGCGTCCACGTCGCAGCCGGCCTCTCTCAGGATCGCCTTGGATTCCGGGTTCAGGAACTCGATCCCGATCTCCTCGAGGATGCGCATCGCACCGTTGTGGATGGCCTCGACGCCGTCTGCGTCCAGCGGCTCGGTGGGATGGTCGCTGTTGACCGGCAGGCCCCAGGGCATCTGCCTGAAGCCGTGCCCCCTTTCCGCCCGGTTGGCCGCGCGTCCGCCGCTTCTGCGGCGGGCCTGGAGGGTCTGGACGGCGGGGTCGCTGATCTGCTGTCCGTCGTCCGTCGGCATTCGGTTCATCCCTCGGTCAGCCTTTGGCTGCTCCTTGTCTGGCGTCTCCGATATCCTTCCCGAAGCTCGCCCGTTTTGCGTTTTTCGCCTTGCCTGACAGCGACCAGTTCGGCGGCGAAATTTGTCGAAGTGCGACAGCGAGGTCGCTTTGGTGACGAAAAATGTCGGCAGCCACGGTTGCGTTGCCCGCCCTGCGACATGCTACCCTTGTGCACAACCGGAAGGCGTTTCGGGGAACCGACCGGATCACTGGCGAAGCCGTTTCAGCGCTTCCAACCCCTTGAGAAGACAACGCGTGGAGGAGAGTCGCATGTCCAACAATGACGAAACCAGGCTGCATCCCCTTGTGGAGCAGGCCCGCGGTCAGATGAAGTCGGGCCGCATGAACCGCCGCGAATTCGTGCGCCTCGCGGCGCTGCTCGGCGTATCCGCCGGCGCGGCCTACGCGATGGCGGGACTTCCCTCGCCGGCGCTGGCCCAGGATTCCATGATGCCGTTCCCCGAGGCCGACGCTAACGCCAAGGAAGGCGGCATCCTGAAGGTCGCCATGCAGGTCCAGAAGATGGAGGACCCGGCGACCTATTCGTGGGTCGAGATGTCCAACCAGACCCGCCATTCGCTCGAGCATCTCGCGATGACCGGGCCCGACAACATCACGCGTCCGATGCTGGCCGAGAAGTGGGAGGCCTCCGACGACCTGAAGACGTGGACCTTTTACATCCGCAAGGGCGTGATGTGGCACAATGGCGAGGAGCTCACCGCCGAGCACATCAAGTTCAACGTCGAGCGCTGGACCGATCCGACGCTCGGCTCGTCCAATGTCGGCCTGTCGTCGATCTCCGCGCTGGTCGAGGACGTCGACAGCGGCGAGAAGGACGACAAGGGCAACGCCAAGATGGTGAAGAAGCTGCGCGGCGACGCCATCGAGGTCGTCGACAGCCACACCATCAAGTTCAACCTCTCCAAGTCGGTCCTGTCCTTCCCGGAGGACATGTACAACTACCCGACGGCGATCGTGCATCCCTCCTTCAAGCCGCCGTTCTCCGACAACCCGATCGGAACCGGCGCCTACCAGCTCGCCGAGCTCGAGGTGGGCAACAAGTGCATCCTGAAGAAGGTCGCCAAGACCGCTGACGGCAAGGACTTCAGCTACTGGGGCGGCAAGGTCTATCTCGACGAGATCCACTACTACAATTTCGACGAGGACAATCAGCTGACCGCCTTCGCCGGCGGCGACGTCGACGGCATCTACGAGTTCGCCATCGAGCAGATGGAACTCGCCAAGTCGCTCGACGGCGAGATCATCGCCGCGCGCACCGCGCAGACGCTGTGCTGCCGCATGCAGGTCGACCAGGCGCCCTTCGACGACATCCGCATCCGCAAGGCGGTGGTCATGGCCTGCGACAATGCGGCGATCAAGGCCCTGGTCTATCCCGATGGCGGCGACGTCGGCGAGAACCACCACGTCGCCCCGGTCCATCCGGAATATTTCGCCCTGCCGGCGCTCAAGCGCGACGTCGAGGGCGCCAAGGCGCTGCTCAAGGAGGCCGGCAAGGAAAACCTCGAGATCACCATCGACTGCGGCAACACCGACGGTCCGTGGCACCAGACGGTCTGCGAGGCGATGCGCGACCAGCTCAAGGACGCCGGCATCAAGCTCAACGTCAACGTCATCCCGCCGTCCAAATACTGGGAGGTGTGGACCAAGACGCCGTTCGGCGCCACCGCCTGGACCCACCGTCCGCTCGGCACCATGGTGCTCTCGCTCGGCTACCGCACCGGCGTGCCGTGGAACGAGACCCACTACGCGAACTCCGAATGGGACAAGGCGCTCGACGCCGCCGAGGCGACCCTCGATGTCGAGGAGCGCCGCGCCAAGATGGAGAAGGTCGAGAAGATCCTCCAGGACGACTGCGTCAGGGTCCAGCCGCTGTTCCGGCCGGTCTACACGATCGT
>JBFWXZ010000043.1:0-19602 GCA_050186955.1 Flavobacteriaceae bacterium | reverse complement strand
GACGCGGAGACGGAGGACATCCTCGCGGTGAACGCGACCGTCGAGGGCCAGCCCCCCGCGCACAACATCACCGACCTGCTCGCCGGATCCGGCGTCGGCGTGTCGCGGCTGGCCCACGGGGTTCCGGTCGGAGGAGAGCACGTCTATCTCGAGGTCGGGACGCTTGCCGCCGCCATGCGGCAGCGCCAGCCTTTCTGATATAATATTAGAGGAATTGGCTTTCGGCGCAGCTATAGGTGAGGATGAGATGGCACACATTTCTTCAGAGCACTATCAAAAGATGAAGCGAGCATATCGTGCTGATATTGCTCTTTATTTAGCCTTTCTCGCACGGAAAGGTGTGAATATTACGTATGCAGGTTTGACCGCAGAGTTTGGAGGGAACCACCGAATGTGGGGTGATCCTCTCGGGGGAATCGCCATTCGATGCCGCGAGCGAGGACTGCCGATCTTGTCTGTGCTAGTTGTCACGAAAGACTCAGGAAGGCCATCTGACGGCGCAGTTCTCTATAAAGATTTGGGCCTAAACACTCCCGCCGAGATTGATGCTGAAGTCCAGCGGTGCTATTCACACGATTGGCCGGCAGAGATATTCGGCTAGCGGTTTATCAGTTCAACTGTTGCTTTCAGAATTTACGCCGGTTTCTGGAAGCTCGCCGCGGTTTGAATGGCCACAGTTTAGCGGCCTTTCTAGAATTTCAGCACGGCCCTTCGCTGGCGATGCTTTGTCCCTCGGCGCGGGCGGCGCAGGCATTGCCGTAGGTCTTGCCGTCGCAGCCGCAGACCGGCCGGTATTCGTTGGTGCATACCCTCGGAATTTTCATGCAGGTGCCGCTCCGGTCGCCGGCGCCGCAGGCGTCGGCGATCGAGTAGTGGCAGTAATAGCCCTCTCCGCATTGCAGGCCGGCGATGCCGCCGCATATGTCGCCGTCGGCGTATGCGGGAAAGAGGAGCCCCACCGCGAGAAGCGCGGCCGCCGCCAGTCTGATCATGCTCCAATCTCCCTGGGTTTCAGGATGCCTGCCCTTCCGGCTCCCGGAAATGGCCCCGCGCGTTGAGCCACCACAGCAGCGCCAGCGCCGGTATCGCCGCCGCCGCGGTGATCGCGAAGAACCACGCCCAGCCGGTCGCCTCGACGATGAAGCCCGATCCCGACGAAATCGTGGTACGCCCGAAGGTTGCCAGCGCCGTCAGCAGCGCGAACTGCGTCGCGGTGTGGCGGGCGTCCCGGCACAGCGACGACAGATAGGCGAGGAAGATCACGGTGCCGATGCCGCCGGTGAAGTTCTCCACCGAGATGGTCAGCGCCAGCGCCCATTCGTTGACGCCGATCATCGCCTGCCACGAGAAGACGAGATTGGATGCCATCTGGATGAGGGCGGCGACCCACAGCGCCGAATACATCGACAGGGTGCGCGCGAGATAGCCGCCGGCGAGCCCGCCGAGGATGACGGCGAGGAAGCCGACGCCCTTGACGATCTTCACATAGGCCGCCTTCTCGAAGCCGATATCGATGACGAAGGGGCCGGTCATCACGCCGGCCAGCGCGTCGCAGAGCTTGAAGACGACGACGAAGACGAGCACCGCGACGGCGTTGTCGCGGGTCAGGAACTCGCGGAAGGAATCATAGGCGGTGCCGGCGAGGCGGGCGAGGGCGTTGCCCGTCGCCGCCTCCTCGATGTGCCCGTTCTCCGCCGGCTCGCGGGCGAGCAGCGTCGCCACGATGCCGACCAGCACCAGCAGCGCCATGCCGACATAGCTCATCGGCCAGGCCTCGGCGGTCGAGATGCCGCGCGCCTCGAGGATCGCCACCAGCCCCACCGCGCCGGCGGTGGAGACAAGCAGGGCCACGCGATAGGCCGGCACGTAGAGCGCGAGGCCGGCGGCCTGCTCGTTGTCCTCGAGGCTTTCCACCCGGAAGGCGTCGATGACGATGTCCTGGGTCGCCGAGGCGGTGGCGATCAGCACCGCGCCGAAGGCCACCAGCCAGGGCGCGGCGATCGGGTCCAGCGTTGCCAGCCACAGGATCGTCGCCATCAGCAGCAATTGCGAGAACACCAGCCAGCCGCGCCGGCGGCCGAGCCAGCGGGTCAGCAGCGGCACTTTCCAGGCGTCGACGACCGGCGCCCAGAGGAACTTGAAGGTGTAGGGCGTGCCGGCGAGCGCGAACAGCCCGACCGTCTTCAGGTCGACGCCGCGGTCGGTCATCCAGATCAGCAGCGTCGAGCCGGAAAGCGCCAGCGGCAGCCCCGACGAGAAGCCGAGGAACAGGATCAGCAGCACGCGCTTCTGGAGATAGACGCCGAGGCCCGGCCAGCGGCGTTCGGCGAGCGTCGCGATGCTCATCGGCGGATTATTCCCCGGCGAGCAGGTTCTGCTGCTCGGCGCGTTCCTCGCCGCCGAAGTCGAGCTCGCGGATCTTGCCGCCGCGCTTCACGATCTTCTCGGTCGAGGTGAGGATGTCGTCGATGTCGCGATTAGCCTGGCCGAAATGGGTCTTCAGCTTGTCGACCCGCTCGTTGAGGCGGCGCACGTCGTCGGCCAGCAGGCCGACCTCCTTGTGGATGATATGCGCCTGCTCGCGCATCCGCTGGTCGCGCAGGATCGACTGCATGACCTGGATCGCCAGCATCAGCATCGACGGCCCGACGATGATGATGCGGGCGCGGTGGGCCTTCTGGACGATGTCCTCGAAATGCTCGTGCAGGTCGGCGTAGAGCGATTCCGAGGGCACGAACATGATGGCGAGGTCCTGCGTCTCGCCGGGCAGGAAGTAGCGCTCGCTGATGTCCTTCACATGCTGGCCGATGTCGGTGCGCATGCGCGAGGCGGCCTGCTTGCGCGCCTCGGCGTCGCCGGCCTCGCGGAAGGCGGTGATCGCTTCCAGCGGGAACTTGGCGTCGATGACGAGCGGCGGCGCGTTGTCGGCGAAGCGGATGAGGCAGTCGGGCCGGTTGCGGTTCGACAGCGTCGGCTGGAACTCGTAGCGGCCCTGCGGCAGCCCGTCGGAGACGATGGCCTCCATGCGGCCCTGCCCGAAGGCGCCGCGCGACTGCTTGTTGGCGAGGATGTCCTGCAGGCTGACGACTTCCTTCGACAGCTCGGTGATGTTGCGCTGCGCGGTGTCGATGACGGCGAGGCGCTCGTTGAGCCTGGTGAGGTTGTCGTGGGTGGCCTGCGCGCTTGCGGAGAGATTGCTGTGCAGGCGCTGGCCGAAACTATCGATGCGCTCCGACAGCGCCTTGGAGAGGTCGGCGTGGCGCGAGCCGAAGACCTCGGCCATGGTCTGCATGCGCCCCGTCATTTCCGACTGGATGCGCATCAGCTCGGCGAGCCGCGCCTCGTTCTCGACCGCCCGCTTCTCCTCGTCCGCCGCCGCCATGCGCCGTGCGCGTGCGGCCGACACGGCCATGACGAGCAGGATGAGGACGAGCGCGGCCGAAAGCGCCGCCGCCGCCAGCAGCATTTCTCCCGCCGTAAAGGCGCGCCCGGCGATTTCGATCAGGATTTCGTCCACGGCCACCATCAATACCCGATTCGCGGCTCATTTGGACCAAAACGCGAACATATGTCCAGTTGACCCGCCTCCGGCCATTGCATAAGTCACACGCCATGACGGTCCGAGACATCATCACCATTCCCGATCCGAAGCTGCGGCAGGTCTGCGCGCCGGTCGAGCGTGTCGACGGCGAGGTCCGCGCGCTGCTCGACGACATGCTGGAGACGATGTACGACGCGCCCGGCATCGGGCTCGCCGCCTGCCAGATCGGCGACATGCGCCGCCTCGTCGTGATCGACGTCGCCGGCAAGGAGGAGGAGCCGAACCCGCTTTTCCTCGTCAATCCCGAGATCGTCGCCGTCTCCGAGGAGAAATCGGTGCACGAGGAGGGCTGCCTGTCGATCCCCGATTTCTACGAAGAAGTCGAGCGGTCGGCGCGCTGCACCGTGCGCTTCCTCGACCGCGACGGCAGGGAGCAGGTGATGGAATGCGAGGGCCTGCTCGCCACCTGCGTCCAGCACGAGGTCGACCATCTCGATGGCAAGCTCTTCATCGACTACATCTCGCGGCTGAAGCGCGAGCGCGTCGTCAAGAAGTTCTCCAAGGCCGACAAGCGCCGGAAGCCGGACGCCGACAAGTCCGACACCGCCGCCTGAGGCGGGGCGCGCCGCGATGACCCTGCGTCTCGTCTTCATGGGATCGCCGGATTTCGCCGTGCCGACGCTCGCCGAGCTGGCCGGCGCCGGCCACGAGATCGTCGCCGTCTATTCGCAGCCCGCCCGCCGCGCCGGCCGCGGCATGGAGGAGAAGCCGACACCGGTGGCCGAGACCGCCGCCCGTTTCGCCATCCCCGTCTTCACGCCGGAGAATTTCCGCGATCCCGCCGCGGTCGAGACCTTCGCCGGCCTCGACGCCGATGCTGCGGTGGTCGTCGCCTACGGGCTGATCCTGCCGCAGGCGGTGCTCGACGCGCCGCGCCACGGCTGCTTCAACCTTCACGCCTCCAGGCTGCCGCGCTGGCGCGGCGCCGCGCCGATCCAGCGCGCCATCCTCGCCGGCGATACGGCGACGGCGGTCTCGATCATGCGCATGGAGGCCGGGCTCGACACCGGCCCGGTCTGCATGGAGGAGCCGGTGGCGATCTCCCCAGACATGACCGCCGGCGAGCTGCACGACGAGCTGGCCCGGCGCGGCGCCAATCTGATGGCGCGGGCGTTGACGGCGCTGGAGCTCGGCCAGCTCGACTGCCGCGCCCAGGCCGCCGACGGCGTCACCTATGCCGCCAAGATCGACAAGGCGGAGGCGCGCATCGACTGGTCGCTGCCGGCCGCCGCGGTCCACAACCTGATCCGCGGCCTGTCGCCCTTCCCCGGCGCCTGGTTCGAGACGGCGGCGGGCGAGCGCGTGAAGGCGGTCCGGGCCCGCCGCGCCGAGGGCTCCGGCGCGCCGGGGGAAATTCTCGACGACGCGCTGACGGTTGCCTGCGGCGACGGCGCGGTGCGCCTCGTGACGCTGCAGCGCGCCGGCCGCAAGGCGATGGCGGCGGAGGAATTCCTGCGCGGGACGACGCTCGCTCCCGGCTCCCTAATCAGCTAAATCCGAAGGCAGATTTTAGGATGCCGAAGAGATCTTCCGCGCCCTCTCGATCGATTTGGAGTGTTTGGCTCTTTTTCCCGGGGTTTTCTCGAGTACTACGACCATATGTATCGATTTGCAGCAGTGTGCGCCCGTCGTGGTGAAACACGGTATATGTGGCTGAAATCTCGTCATGAAGTTGATTTCGTTCCATATGTTTACGTTCAAAGTGGCGAACTAGTGCCATTTGGTTTTCTCCATACCCGGTTAGGCAAATCACTATGCCCCGCTACCGCCTGATCGTCGAATATGACGGCACGCCCTTCGTCGGCTGGCAGGCGCAGGAGAACGGCGACAGCGTCCAGTCGGCGGTCGAGGTCGCGATCGCCGGCTTCAGCGGCGAGACGGTGCGCATCCGCGCCGCCGGGCGCACCGATGCCGGCGTCCATGCCACCGGCCAGGTCGCCCACGCCGACCTGACGAAGGAATGGGACACCGACACCGTGCGCGACGCCCTCAACGCGCATCTCAGGCCGCAGCCGGTCTCGATCCTCGAGGCGGCCCGCGTGGCGGACGATTTCGACGCCCGTTTCTCGGCCAGGGCGCGCCGCTACCGCTACCGCATCCTCAACCGCCGCAGCCCGCCGGCGCTGGAGAAGAACCGCGTCTGGTGGGTGGCGAGGCCACTCGACGCCAAGGCGATGGACGCGGCGGCGAAGCGGCTGCTCGGCCACCACGACTTCACCACCTTCCGCTCCTCCGACTGCCAGGCCAAATCGCCCATGCGCACCCTCGACCGCTTCGACGTCGCCCGCGAGGCCGACGAGATCGTGGCGACGGTCGAGGCGCAGTCCTTCCTGCACAACCAGGTCCGCTCGATGGTCGGCTCGCTCAAGCTGGTCGGCGAGGGCCGGTGGGAGGCGGGCGATCTGGCGGTCGCGCTCGAGGCGGCCGACCGCGCGGCCTGCGGGCCGGTGGCGCCTGCCTGCGGCCTTTATCTGGAGCACGTGACTTACTGAGGCCCTAGGGAATCGCGAAGATGCCGACTTCCTTCGCGATGCCCCGCAGCGGCGCGTTGTAGGAGGAGGGCATCAGCCCCCGCTCGGCGAGGAGGCCGGAGGCGACGGAGTTCTCAAGCACGGCGGTGGTGGCGAATATCTCGCTGGCCGTGGCGAGGTGCTGGACGCGGGAGGCGATGTTCACCGTCTGCCCGAAATAGTCCTGGCGCTGGTTCAGGCTGACCGCGATGCACGGCCCCTCGTGAATGCCGATCTTCAGGAGCAGGTCCTCGCTGCCGCGTTCCTCGTTCAGCGCCTGCATCGCGTCGCGCATCCGCAGCGCCGCCGCGACCGCCCGGTCGGGCGTCGGAAAGGTCGCCATGACGGCGTCCCCGATCGTCTTGACCACGGCGCCCGCCTCGGCGGCGACGATTTCCTCAAGCACGCCGAAATGCGTCCGCACCAGGTCGAACGCGGCGAGGTCGCCGACACGCTCGTAGAGCGCGGTCGAGCCGCGCAGATCGGTGAATAGGAAGGTCAGGCTGGTGATCTTCAGCCGCTGGTCGACGTCGAGCGAGCTCGTCTGGTAGATGTCGCGGAAGGTGCTGTTGGACAGCAGCCGCTTGGCGGTGAGGAAAGGCCGGCGCTTGCCGAGCATGTCGTGCAGCGCGTCGTTGGCGACGCATACCGAGGGCAGGGTGCGGACGTCGATGTGGTTCTCCAGCGAGATCCGCACCGCGCCGGGGCGCATGGTCAGGGTGTCGCTGTGCCGGTGGCCGCGGTCGAACACCAGCGACATCGTCTGCCGCTCTTTCGTCGGCTCTCCCTTCACGTCGACGAATTGCGCGGCGTGGGTCACCGGCTCGAAGACGATCACGAAGGCTTCGGGCAGCTGCAGCGAGATCACCGCCTTCTCGCCCGCCGGCAGCTCCAGCGCCTCGATGACGAAGGCGTCCATCAGCGTTTCGTAGCCCTCCTCGGGCAGGTCGATGCCCGAACCCCAGTAGATCTGGCGGAAATATTCCTCCGGGGGCAGCTGGTGGGGATCGTGGGCGGCGATCCGGCGGACGCGGGGGCTCACCGTGAACGTCACCTCCACCATCTCGTCGAGCGTCAGCTCGTAGCCGGCCGCGCAGAGCGCGCAGCTATAGGCGTCGCTCTTGACGGATTTGAGGGAGGTGTTGGCGTCGAGGACGCCGCCGCAGCCCGGGCAGAGGACGTTCCACGACAGGTCGAAGAGCCCGAGACGGGCGGCGTGCAGGAAGCCGGCGATCGTCAGCTCTTCGCTGAGCCCGTTCCTGGCGGCGAAGGCGAGCGCGTTCACGCGGTTGAGGTCGCGATCCGCTCCCTCGCCGACGAGTTGCTCGATGGCGTCGGCGACAGCCGCCTGTGCGGATTGGCGCAGCACGCCAAACATTGACGTAACGTCGCTCACGTCCCGATAGTATACCGGCTTCACCCGGCTGGCATCACAATTCGCCGATGAGCGGGGTCATTGGCCGGCCTGGCTACCGACCCCGGCTCAGAGCCCCGCCATGCGGTCGAACATCCCGGCGACCAGCAGGCCGAGGCCGAAATCGAGCGCGACGAGGCCGATGGCGAGCGGCGCCTGCGCGTTGAGCGCGGCTCTGGCGATCGTGTAGCGGGTTCTCACGAAGACGGCGAGCCCGGCGAGCAGCAGCAGCGTCGCGATCTGGCCGGGGACGAGGCCGAAGCCGTAGAGGATGCCCGGCAGCGCCAGCGGCAGGACGACGATCAGGTTCGACCAGTTGTAGGCGGTGATGTAGGGCGCGTAGCGCTTGGCGATGCCGAGCGGGCCGGCGATCGCCGCCATCACCAGCGGGAACGCCACCCAGTCGACGAGGAGGCTGAAGACGCGCGAGATGAGATAGGCGTTGAGGCTGAAATCCTCCTCGACCACCCCGTCGCCGGTGATCAGCGAATATTCCGACATCACGTAGGGGATGTAGACCGGCACCACCAGCGCGATGACGCCGAAGCTGCGCCAGAAGCCCTCGTAGCTGGCGTCGATGCCGCGGATGGCCTCCGGCCTGCCGCGGAATATCCCCCAAACCGCGGACAGGTTCTGCCGGATGTCGATCTCGCGAATGACCATGGGACGGGGCTATCCGGCGAATGTGTCGAAATAGGTTTCGAGGAAGCGCCGGTAGATCTCCGTCAGCGTTTCCAGATCGGCCACCGGCACGCTCTCGTCGACCATGTGCATGGTGTCGCCGACGAGGCCGAGCTCGACCACCGGGCAATGGTCCTTGATGAAGCGGGCGTCGGAGGTACCGCCGCCGGTGGAAAGCGCCGGGCGGCGTCCGGTGACGGCCTCCACCGCGCCGGCGGCGGCGTCGATCAACGCCTCGTCGCGGGTCAGGAAGACGTCGCTCGGCCCCGGCGCCTCGGCGATGCTGAAGGCGATGGGCGCCTTGGCGTGCGGCCGCAGCCGCGAGTCCTCGCGCACGCTTTCGGCGCGTCGCGCGATCTCGGCCTTCAGCGTCTCCCGCGTCCAGCGGTCGTTGTAGCGGCTGTTGAGACGGATGCTGGCGCGGCCGGGGATGACGTTCCACGCGCCGGTGCCCGATTCCAGCCCCACCGCCTCCAGCGTCGAGGGCTCGAAATGCTCGCTGCCCGCGTCCAGCGGCGTGGCGAACAGCGCCTCCATGACGGTGGCGAGCCCGCGCACCGGATTGTCCGCGAGATGCGGGTAGGCGGCGTGGCCCTGCACGCCCTCGACCGTCAGCGTGCAGGAGAACGAGCCGCGCCGGCCGATCTTGATCTGGTCGCCGAGCGCGGCCGCCGAGGTCGGCTCGCCGACGATGCAGTGATCGAACCGCTCGCCCTTCGCCGCCGCCCATTCGAGCAGCTTGCGGGTGCCGTTGACGGCCGGGCCTTCCTCGTCGCCGGTGATCAGCAGGCCGATGGAGCCGGCGGGCCGGCCGCCATGCGCATCCAGATGGCGCGCCGCCGCCGCCGCGAAGGCGGCGATGCCGCCCTTCATGTCGACGGCGCCGCGCCCGTAGAGCCGCCCGCCGTCGATCTCCGCGCCGAAGGGGGGATGCCGCCAGGCGCTCTCGTCGCCGGTCGGCACCACGTCGGTGTGGCCGGCGAACAGGATGTAGGGCGCGCCGGTGCCGATGCGGGCGTAGAGATTGTCGATGTCCGGCGTGCCGCGGTCGCTGAAGCGGACGATCTCCGCGTCGAAGCCGGTAGCCTCCAGCAGCCCCTTGAGAAGCGGCAGCGCGCCGGCGTCCTCGGGCGTCACCGAGGGGCATCTGATCAGCGCTTGCAGGATGGCGACGGGATCGCGAGGGTTCATGCCGCCTGATTAGCCGAATATGCCCGTCCTGTCATGGCATGCCTGCCCTGCCGCGATCGCCTATTGCGGCCGTGTGTCCGGTCCCTCGCCGAACCGGTTCGGGCCGGGATTGGAGGGCCAGAAGGCGAGCACCAGGGCGGCCGGCGCGGCCAGCGCCGGGATCAGCGCGATGAGCGTCAGCCATCCGGTCAGGCCGATGTCGTGCAACCGCTTGATGGTCAGGTGAACGCAGGAGACGGCGCCGGTCCCGGCCACGAAAACGAACGGGAATACCCAGAAATTCCGGGTTTCGCTGTCCCGCGGGGCGTCGATCCCGCCGGAGAGCGGTACCGCGATGACCATGACCCAGAACAGGATCGCGAGGATGTAGACGCCGCGCGAGATGCGACCCCTGTAGCCGAAGAACAGCCAGTGCATGTCCGCCCTGGATGCGCGCGGCGACGCCATCGCCGGGTCAGGCGCGCAGCAGCTCGTTGATCGAGGTCTTGGAGCGCGTCTTCTCGTCCACCCGCTTGACGATGACCGCGCAGTAGAGGCTCGGTCCGGGATTGCCGTCGGGCAGCGGCCTGCCGGGCAGGGTGCCGGCGACGACGACGGAATAGGGCGGCACCTCGCCCATGTGGATCTCGCCGGTCTCGCGGTCGACGATCTTGGTCGACTGGCCGATGAAGACGCCCATGCCGAGCACCGAGCCCTCGCGCACGATGCAACCCTCGACCACCTCCGAGCGCGCGCCGATGAAGCAGTTGTCCTCGATGATCGTCGGCCCCGCCTGCATCGGCTCGAGTACGCCGCCGATGCCGACGCCGCCGGACAGGTGCACATGCCTGCCGATCTGCGCGCAGGAGCCGACGGTCGCCCAGGTGTCGACCATGGTGCCGGAATCGACATAGGCGCCGAGATTGACGAAGGAGGGCATCAGCACGACGTCGGGCGCGATATAGGCCGAGCGCCGCACCACGCAGTTTGGCACCGCGCGGAAACCCGCCTCGCGCCACTGGTTCTCGCCCCAGCCCTCGAACTTCGACGGCACCTTGTCCCACCACGTTGCCTTCCCCGACCCGCCGGGAATGACGCTCATGTCCTCGAGCCGGAACGAAAGCAGCACCGCCTTCTTCAGCCACTGGTTGACGGTCCATGCGCCGTCGCCGCCGCGCTCGGCGACGCGGCGCCTGCCGCTGTCGAGCAGGTTCAGCGCCTCGTCGACCGCCTCGCGCACCTCGCCCTTGGTGGCCGGCGAGACCGAAGCCCTGTCCTCGAACGCGGCTTCGATCGTCTTTTCCAGATTGTCGCTCATCTCGATTCCCGGTTTTCGTGTCGGTAGCGCCGGCCGGCGCGTTTCGGGCGCGAAATTATGGGAAGCGGCATCGCGGCGCAACGCTTCTTGGCCGCCGTAGCGCGCCATTAACATCCGCCTGATTTGATGATTCGCGAGGGACTTGAATCGCCGGCCGCTGCGCCGGCGACACGGAGGAAACCTGACAATGGCATACGAGAAGCCCGAACGACCGGGCCTGTTCCGCCGCGCGGCGGAGGACGTGATGGCGTGGGAGAAGCATCCCTCGACGCCGCAGACCGAGGCGCCGTCCTACAGGCTGGCCTTCCAGGACATGGACTTCCTCTGCCGCGACGATTTGCGGCCGGTGCGCCTGCAGCTCGAGCTGCTCAAGCCCGAGCTGCTGATGCAGGAGCGGGAGATCAAGTCGACGGTCGTCGTCTTCGGCTCGGCGCGCATCCACGAATCGGCGGCGGCGACCGCCAATCCCGCCATGACCGGCTATTACGACGAGGCGCGCCGCTTCGCGCGGATCGTCTCCGAGGCGTCGCGGGAAACCGACTTCAAGGAGTTCGTGGTGGTCTCCGGCGGCGGTCCCGGCATCATGGAGGCGGCCAATCGCGGCGCCTCGGATGTCGGCGCGCCCTCCATCGGCCTCAACATCGTGCTGCCGCACGAGCAGGCGCCGAACCGCTATATCTCGCCGGACCTCTGCTTCCAGTTCCACTACTTCGCCATCCGCAAGATGCACTTCCTGATGCGCGCCAGGGCGGTGGTCGCCTTCCCCGGCGGCTTCGGGACGCTGGACGAGATCTTCGAGACGATCACCCTGGTACAGACCGGCCGCGCGGCTGCGATGCCCATCGTGCTGTTCGGCGAGCGCTTCTGGCGGGCGGTGGTGGATTTCGACGCCCTCGTGGAGGCGGGGACGATCTCGCCGTCCGATCTCGACCTCTTCACATTCGCCGAGACGGCCGAGGAAGGCTGGGCGACGATCGCCGGCTTCTACGGAATGCGCTAGGCGGCGCGGTCGAAAGCGCCGAGGAAGACGGCGAGCTCGTCAGTGACGAAGTCGATATGGCCGGCGCCGGGGCCCTCCTCGCCGCGGCCGGTGACCAGCACCGTCGTCATGCCGAGCGTGTGCGGAACCTCGAGATTCTGCGGCAAATCCTCGAACATCGCGGCGAAGCGCGGATCGACGCCGTGCTTTTCGAGGAAAAGGTCGTAGGGCACGCGGTTCGGCTTCGGCTCGAAGCCGGCGGCGACGATATCGAAGAAATCCTCGAAATGGCTGTCGATGCCGAGCTGGCGGACGACCGCCTCGGCATGCGCGCGCGACCCGTTGGTGAGCACGAACTTGCGCCCCGGCAGCGCTGCGATGGCCGCCCCGAGCGCTGGGTCGGGGGCTAGCGGCGAGTGGTCGATGTCGTGCACCTTGGCGAGGAAGTCGTGAGGGTCGAGCCCGTGCTCGATCATCAGCCCGCGCATCGTCGTGCCGTAGCGCCTGTAGTAGTCGCGGCGCAGCGTGCGCGCCTCCTCGATGCCGATGCCGAGGAAATCGCAGATATAGACGTTCATCCTGCCCGCCACCTGGTCGAACAGGTTGCTGGCCGGCGGATAGAGCGTGTTGTCGAGATCGAAGACCCAGTCGCGGACATGGGCGAAACGGTCGGTCGGGGGGAGAGCCTGCTGCATGACGGCCCCTGCGTGGCCCGACGCGCGGCGTCTGTCAATCATCCGGACGCAGCTTTGCGCATGATCCGCATGCGCATCCGAGCGGTGACGCGGGACGGGCGGCGTGATAACCGGGCCGGCATGGAAACCTGGGTCGTCATCACGGTCGCCGCGGCGTTCCTCCAGAACATCCGCTCGACGCTGCAGAAGCACCTCAAGGGCGTGATGGGCACGACGGGCGCGACCTTCGTGCGCTTCGGCTACGGCATACCCTTCGCGCTCGTCTTCGTCGCCGTGCTGCATTTCGGCGCCGGCTACGAGATTCCCGCACCCAACGCCTCCTTCGCCATGTGGGTGGTGATCGGCGCGCTCGCCCAGATCTTCGCGCAGGCGCTGCTGGTGCACCTGTTCTCTTTCCGCAATTTCGCGGTCGGCACCGCCTATTCGCGCACCGAGCCGGCGCAGGCGGCGCTGTTCGCGCTGCTGTTCTTCGCCGAGAAGGCGACCGCCGGCGCGCTCATCGCCATCGCCATCTCGGTGGTCGGCGTGATGCTGATCTCGGTCGCCCGCTCGCCGGTCAGCCCGCGCACGCTGGTGACCTCGGTGTTCTCGCGCACCGCCATGATCGGCATCGCCTCGGGCACCTTCTTCGGCATCGCCGCGGTGGCCTACCGGGCCGCCTCGCTGTCGCTCGGCTACCCCAATTTCATGATGCAGGCGGCGATGACGCTGATCTGCGGCATCGTCTTCCAGACCGTCATCATGTTCGTCTGGATGCGGCTGCGCGAACCGGAGGAGATCCGCCGCGTCGGCAAGGCGTGGAAGGTCGGCCTCGCCGTGGGCTTCGTCGGCGCCAGCGCCTCCTTCGGCTGGTTCATGGCCTTCACGCTGCAACAGGCGGCCATCGTCAAGGCGCTGGCGCAGATCGAGATGCTGTTCACCTTCGCCTCCTCGGTCTTCATCTTCCGCGAGAAGATCAACCGCCTCGAAATCATCGGGTGCCTGCTGATCGTCCTCGGCATCCTCGTCCTGCTGCTGCACGACTGATGCAGGCGGATCGTCACGAGACGGCGGGACCGGACGAACGGCGCTGGGTGGCGCTGAGCGTCCTTCTCATCGCCAATTTCATGAACCTGATGGACGTGACGATCGTCAACGTCTCGCTGCCGAGCCTGCGCCGCGATCTCGGCGCGTCGGCGAGCGACATCGAATGGGTGGTCGCCGCCTACATCATCGCCTTCGCCCTCGGCCTGCTGCCTTTCGGGCGCCTCGGCGACACCATCGGGCGGCGGCGCATGTTCATCGCCGGCGTCACCCTCTTCACCCTGTTCTCGGCGCTGTGCGGGCTCGCGCCCTCCATCGGCGTCCTGATCGCCGGACGGGTCCTGCAGGGCACCGCCGCGGCGATGATGACGCCGCAGACGCTGGCCATCGCCCAGGTGATCTTCCCGCCTTCCGAAAGGGGATCTGCCTTCGCGCTGTTCGGCGTCGCCGCCAGCCTCGCCGCGGTTTCCGGGCCGGTCATCGGCGGGCTGCTGATCGGCGCCGACCTGTGGGGCCTCGAGTGGCGGCCGATCTTCCTCGTCAACATCCCGATCGGCATCCTCGCGGTGACGGCGGGGCTGCGCTTTATCCCGCCGATCGCCGGCCACCGGGCGCTCGGCATCGACATCGTCGGCATCGCGCTCGCCGCCGTGACGCTGTTCCTGGTCATCTTCCCGGCCATCGAGGGCCGCTCCGCCGGCTGGCCGCTATGGTGCCTCGCCATGCTCGCCGCCGCCCTTCCCGGCACCGTGCTTTTCATCCTGTGGGAGCGCCGCCAGCGGCGGCTGTCGGCGCCGCAACTGCTGCCGCCCGACCTGCTGGCGCGGCGCGGCTACGCGACCAGCAGCGCCATCGTCACCATCTTCTTCTCCGCCATGCCCGGCTTCTTCCTCGTCGTCGCCATCTTCCTTCAGGAGGGATACGGGCTGACGCCGCTGCAGTCGGGGCTGACGACCGTGCCGTTCCCGGCCGGCATCCTCTGCGCCTCCTTCGTCAGCCGCATGCTGTCGCACCGCTACGCGCGCACCCGCCTCGCCGGCGGGGTGCTGGTGATGGTGGCGGCCTATTTCGTCCTGCGGCTGCTGGTCGGCGATTTCGCGCAGGGCTCCGACAGGGTGCTGTTCCTGGCGCCGCTCTTCTGCGCCGGCCTTGGCATGGGAACCGCCATCGGCCCGCTCTACCAGCTCGGCCTCGCCGGGATCCCCTCGCGCGACGCCGGTTCCGCCTCCGGCGGGCTGCAATCGTTCCAGCAGGTCGGGGCCGCCCTCGGCGTCGCGCTGATCGCGGAGATATTCTTCGCCGTGCTCGGGGCCGGCAGCTACGTCCCCGCCCTCAGGATGGCGCTCGTCTACGAGATGGCCGCCTACATGACGGTGGCGCTGCTGGCGCTCACCCTGCCGCCGCTCGCCGCCCCCGCGCCGGCGGCGGCGAATGTCGAGGCCTGATCGTCTCTACGGCTTGATCAGCGTTCCCGCGCCGTGCTCGGTGAAGATCTCGAGCAGCACCGCGTGCGGCGTCTTGCCGTTGAGGATGACGACGCCCTCGACGCCGCGCTCCAGCGCCTCGATGCAGGTCTCGACCTTGGGGATCATGCCGCCGGAGATGGTGCCGTCGGCGATCAGCGCCCTGCACTGGGCGACGGTGAGCTCCTTCTGCAGCTCGCCCTTCTTGTCGAGCACGCCCGGCACGTCGGTGAGGAACAGCAGGCGCGTCGCGCCGAGCGCCCCGGCGACCGCGCCGGCGAAGGTGTCGGCGTTGACGTTGTAGGTCTCGCCGTCGCTGCCCGGCGCCACCGGCGCGATGACCGGGATCAGGTCCTCGCGCGCCACCATGTCGATGACCGCGGGGCGCACCGTCTCCGGCTCGCCTACGAAGCCGAGGTCGACGACCTTCTCGATGTTGGAATCGGGATCGACCATGGTCCGCGTCGCCTTGGTCACGGTGACCATGTTGCCGTCCTTGCCGCACAGGCCGATCGCCCGGCCGCCCTCGGCGTTGATCGCCTGCACGATCTCCTTGTTGATCGAGCCGGCGAGCACCATCTCGACGATCTCGACCGTCGCCTTGTCGGTGACGCGCAGGCCGGCGCGGAATTCCGACTTGATGCCGAGCTTGTCCAGCATCGCCGCGATCTGCGGCCCGCCGCCATGCACCACCACCGGGCGCACGCCCGACTGCTTGAGCAGCGTGATGTCGCGGGCGAAGGCGCGCGACAGCCCGGCGTCGCCCATGGCGTGGCCGCCATACTTCACCACCACCGTCTTGTCGGCGTAGCGCTGCATGAAGGGCAGCGCCTCGGAAAGAAGGCGGGCCTGCTCGATCGCCGGGACGGCGTCCTGCGGGTTGTCGCTCATGATGGCTCGTTTCCTTCCCGGATTGTCCTCGGGCGCGGTGAATAGCCGATCGGCGGCGAAGGCTCAATCAGCTTGGCGCCACCGCCTGCAGCACGGCCTCGCGCAGCGGCTCCAGGCCGCTGCCGGTGACGCTGGAGGTGTAGATCTGCTCGGGGAACGCCGCCGGGTGGCGGGCCAGCACCGCACCGACCGAGCCGATCACCTTCGCCGCGTCGGCGGGTTTCAGCTTGTCGAACTTGGTCAGCACCACTTGGTAGGA
Source organism: Flavobacteriaceae bacterium (assembly GCA_050186955.1). Classification (GTDB taxonomy): domain Bacteria; phylum Pseudomonadota; class Alphaproteobacteria; order Rhizobiales; family Tepidamorphaceae; genus JACKJP01. The sequence goes on along the minus strand of JBFWXZ010000043.1, from coordinate 3,598 downwards.
GACGGCCGCCTTGTCGAGCATGTCCATGGTCTCGACGTCGTTCGCCTTGACCCCGTGGCGGGCGTCGACCAGCAGGAACACCCGCTTCAGCGTCCGCCGGCCGCGCAGATAGTCGAAGACCAGCGCGGTCCAGCGCTCTACTTCCTTCTTCGGCGCCTTGGCGAAGCCGTAGCCCGGCATGTCGACGAGGGCGAAGGGCGGCTTCTCGCCGGCGAATTCGGGGGCGAAGAAGTTCAGCGCCTGGGTGCGGCCGGGCGTGTTGGAGGTGCGCGCCAGCCCCTTCTGGCCGGTCAGCGCGTTGATCAGCGACGACTTGCCGACATTGGAGCGCCCGGCGAAGGCGATCTCCGGCGGTCCCTCCGGCGGCAGGCCGTCGAGCGCGACGACGCTCCTGAGGAAGGTCCAGGGCTTCGCGAAGATCGCGTCGCCGGCGTCCGCCGCTGCGTCCTCCGCCATGCCGCCGCCGCTCCCCTCAGGTCGCGCTCTTCTTGCGGGTGAACAGCGCCTTGACGTTGTCCCACAGCTCCACCTTCACCCCGAGGCGACGCATGATCACCGACTGCTGGATGATCGACAGCGTGTTGTTCCACGCCCAGTAGATCACCAGGCCGGCCGGGAAGGTCGCCAGCATGAAGGTGAAGACCAGCGGCATCCAGTTGAAGATCATCGCCTGGGTCGGGTCCGGCGGCGGCGGGTTGAGCCGCATCTGCAGGAACATCGTCACGCCCATGATCAGCGGCCAGATGCCGATCATCAGGAAGGAGGGCGGATCCCACGGGATCAGGCCGAACAGGTTGAACACCGTGGTCGGGTCCGGCGCCGAGAGGTCGCGGATCCAGCCGAAGAACGGCGCGTGCCGCATCTCGATGGTGACGAACAGCACCTTGTAGAGGGCGAAGAAGACGGGGATCTGGATGACGATCGGGAGGCAGCCCGAGAGCGGGTTGATCTTCTCCTTCTTGTACAGCTCCATCATCGCCTGCTGCTGCTTCATCTTGTCTTCCGCGTAGCGCTCGCGGATCTGCTGAACCAGCGGCTGCACCTTCTTCATCTTGCTCATCGACTCGTAGCTCTTGTTGGCGAGCGGGAAGAACAGCGCCTTGACGAGCACGGTGACGACGAGGATGGCGATGCCGAAATTGCCGATCAGCCGGTACAGCCAGTCGATGACGAAGAAGAGCGGCTTGGTCAGGAAGTAGAACCAGCCCCAGTCGATGAGCAGCTCGAACTGCGTGACGCCGAGCGTCTTCTCGTAATTGTCGATCAGCGAGACCTGCTTGGCGCCGGCGAACAGCCGCGTCGTGGTCTCGGTGCCGCCGCCGGCGGGAACGCTCACCGCCGGAAGCAGGAAGTCGGCCTGGTAGGTCGTCTGCCCGTTGGCCTGGCCGGAGGTGAAGCGGCCCTTGTAGCTCACCGTCTGGTCGGGGATGAGCACGGCGGCCCAGTATTTGTCGGTGATGCCGAGCCAGCCGCCGGTCGCCTCGCCGGTCACCGGCGCTTCCTCGACGTCGGAATAGTCGACTTCCTTCAGGCCGTCGCTGCCGAGCACGCCGATCAGGCCCTCGTGGAGGATGTAGAAGGGTTTGGTCTTCGGCTTGCCGTGGCGCGAGACGAGGCCGTAGGGGTGCAGCGTCACCGGCTCCCCGGTCGCGTTCTGGACCGTGTCGGTGATCGTGAACATGTAGTTGGAATCGACGGCGATGCGGCGCGTGAAGGTCAGGCCGGCGCCGTTGGACCAGGTCAGCGTCACCGGGCTCGACGCCGTCAGCGTGCTGCCGCCGGAGACCTGCCACTCGGTGTCGGGGCCGGGCAACGCCACCTGCTTGTCGCCGCTGACCCAGCCGAACTCGGCGTAATAGGGATTGGTCGAGCGCGAGGGCGAGAACAGCTCGATGCGCTCGCTGCCGGGGTCGACGGTCACGTGGTAGTCGTTGAGCAGCAGGTCGTCGATGCGCCCGCCGCGCAGCGAGATCGTGCCGGAAACCGACTTCGTCTCGATCGGCACGCGCGGCGAGGCGGCGAGCGCGGCGGTGCGGTTCTCCTCGGGCGTCGCGCCGGGTGCGGCCGGCGCCGACGAGGCCTGCGGGGATGCCGGAGCCTGCGGCGCGCCGCCGGCGGAAGGCGCCGGGACGTTCGATCCGGAAGGTGCGCCGGGCGCGCCGGCCTGGTTCTGCGCCTGTTCCTGCTGCTGCGCCTGCATCGCCTCGCGGCGCTGCATTTCGGGGACGTTGACCAGGAAATGCCAGGCGATCAGCACCAGCATCGACAGCGCGATGGCCAGGATATAGTTCCGGTTCTCCGGCATCAGTCCGTTTCCTTGCGGGAATCAATCTTGCGGGAATGGATTTTCGCGAATGCGGCGGCGAGGTCGCCGGCGATCTCGGCGAAGGGCGCCGACAGCGCGCCGCGGCGGCCGATCAGCACGTAGTCGTGTCCGTCATGGGCCAGCGGCGCCGCCTCGCGCATCGCCGCCCTGAGCCGCCGGCGGACACGGTTGCGGACCACCGCATTGCCGACCTTGCGGGTGACGGTGAAGCCGATGCGGCAGGCCGCGTCCTCGTCGGCGCGGTCGCGCGCCTGCAGCACGAGGTTACGCAGCGCCGCCTTGCTGGCCTTTGCCGCGAGCAGGAAATCGGCCCGTTTTCCGAGCCGGATCAGGTCCCTGGTCATTATTCCGGTCGCCGGCGATGCGGCGTCCGGCAAGGCGGTGCGAGGAAAGGCGCAACCCGCGGGCCTGCGCCTGCCGGCTGGACAATTCGGTTCATACCGTCCCGCCCGCGATAATGAGTGCAGGCCTAGGCCGAGAGCTTCTTGCGGCCGCGCGCGCGGCGACGGGCAAGCACGTTGCGGCCGCCGACGGTGGACATGCGCGCGCGGAAGCCATGGCGCCGCTTGCGGACGAGCTTGGAAGGTTGATAGGTGCGTTTCACGGTCTCTACTCCGCCGTCTGGCGATTTTTGCGTTGACTTTCAATCCCGTAACCGCAATCGCGGCCCTTTCGGGCGTGACCGGGCGGATATTCCGTCCAGGTAGCGGAAGACGAGAAATTACGCTGTGAAGCGAATTCGTGGCGCATATAAAATGCAGCCCCCCGGCAAGTCAATTGCCGCCGCGGCGATACCGCACTAGGCCGGGCCGCCGTGATGACGCCCTTTCACAAGCTGGTGACACTCCCTCGCGCGGGCTGCGCGGCGGGGGCATTTGCGGTTATGGACTGGATGCGGCCCGCCGGGAGCGGCCGTGAGGCCTGAGGAATCCATGCGCGAAGGAGCGAGGCGAACCGACGACGGGCTGTGGGCGCGCTACCGGCGCCACCTGCCGTTGCTGCTGCTGGCGCTGCTCATGGCGGTCGCCTTCCAGCAGGGCTGGTACCGCTACCTGACCTTCGACACGCTGGCCCGCCAGCGCGACGCGCTCGGCGGCTTCGTCGCCGGCAACTACGTCCTGGCGGCAACGGTCTATTTCCTCGCCGATGTGGCCGTCGTCGCCGTTTCGCTGCCCGGCGCCTCGCTGATGACGCTCGCCGGCGGCCTGCTCTTCGGCTGGGTCGGCGGCAGCGTCCTGACCGTGGTGGCGGCGACGCTCGGCGCGACGCTGG
>JBFWXZ010000042.1:0-19715 GCA_050186955.1 Flavobacteriaceae bacterium | reverse complement strand
GCAGGTGCCCATACCAGCGGGCGGGCGCATCGGCCACGTCCGTGCTGCTCGTCGGGCGGGCGTGGACGCCATAGGTGACGCCGGTAACCTCAAGGTTCAGCTCAACGTCATTCACGTTGTCGGCGGCAGGATAAACCCCGCGCTCCGTCACCGCGTGCGTGCTGGTCCCGACGATCTTCCCGAACACCTTGCACCGGGAGTTGACGAGTATCATGTCGATTGCTGACGTGCCTGCCGTTACCGTGAAATTGCGGAACATCACATCTGCGGGGACAGTCACAGAAGAATTGATCTCGTAGTTTAGGCCCTGCCCGTCAATCAGGTAGCCGCCAATCGAGAGCGCGGCATTGAGCGCGGCAGTGTCGTCGGTCGTCCCGTCGCCGACAGCGCCCCACCAGCGCGGGTCAGTCGCGCCCACATACTCGCGCACCCACGCACCGGACGACGCCGCCGTGTCGTCAGCCTTCACATAGATGCCTTCGAGCGTGTCGGCGCTGATCTCGGTCGAATAGTCGCCGGAGCGAAAGACGAACAAACCGGTGCGGCCAGATTCGGTTAGAAAGGCGAGCGTTGTTGAGGCAGTCGACAACGCCTTGAGTGCCGTTCTAGTGGCTACCTGAGCCGCAAGAGTTACGGGCGACAGGGCCTTTCCGACGACAATACGATTTGGAGACCTGTTGCGCCTTACTTCAACAATCGGCGTGTCGGCCCTCAGCGTGATGATGTTGGTCATGGCTGCGAAACTCCCGCCACTACAGCCATCGCACCGCGCCACAAAAGCTCGCGTTCACCGGAACCACCGATGCGCACAAGGTCGTGCACGTAGTCGCCAACGGCTATCGCCTCATCGGCGAGGACGACGTTGATCTTTCCGTTGGCGAGGTCGGTGGAGGCGATGCCGCCATTGCCGGTATTGAGCGTGAGCGTCGCGGTAGCGCCCGCAGCCGTGGCAATCTCCATCTCGAATGTGGAGCCGGTGAAAACGACCGGATCGCCCGCGTCGTCCTTGAATTGGAATGGAATGTCCCAATCGACGTTCCGGTATATCGTGAAGTCCACGATGGCGACGTTTGCCGACATGCCCGTGCCTCCTAGCCGTTAGTCCAGACACGGACTTCGCCGCGCGCACCGGCAGCGTTGCCGCCGCCGCCACCGCCGGGAGCCGTCCCGGCAGCGCCGCCCGTCCCGCCGTTGCCGCCATATTTCGAAGTGCCGCCAGAAGCGTTGTTCACGGAGCCGGAGCCACCCCCGCCGCCGCCGCCGCGAAGCGACGCACCGCCCGTCGAACTGGTGCCGTTGGAGCCACCACCGCCGCCCCCGCCCTCCATGCCAGAGCCGCCAGCCCCACTGTCGCCGCCGCCAGCGAAACCCGATGCACCGGCAGCAGCCGAGACAGGCCCGCCGCTTGCCCCGCCAGAACTGCCCGATGCATTGGAGCCCTTGGACGTGAAGCCACCGCCACCACCGCCCGCACCCGTGCCGACCGCTGACGATCCAGCGCCGCCGCCATAGGCCGTGCCATGCGATCCGAAGGACGTATTGCCGCCAGACGAGCCGGCAGCACCGCCAGCCCCGACCGTCACCGTCTCGGTGGAGGAAAGCGCACCAGCGCGAAGCTCAAGGCGAACAAAAGCGCCGCCACCGCCGCCGCCCCGGTTTGTGGAGCCGGAGCCGCCACCACCGCCCGCGCCCCACATGTGCACCACGACAAGCGCGTCATCGGGCGTTCCGGTCGGCTTCGTCCACGTCCCGCTCGACGTGAACGACTGATAGTCCGTGACCTTCTGGATGTTGGTGGAGTTGTGGACGCGGAAGTCGGTGCCGTCATACTCGATCGTCACCATGTCCCCGGCTTGCAGGGCGCCGGCCACGAGATCATTGCCGGCGGAATCCTTGATGTTCTTGGCGCCGACGCTGTCGATGTCGATGGTCACCGCCCCGGTGTTGTCGTTCGCCGGGATCAGCGAGAACTTCATGCCGGTCGCGTAGGCCGTCACGGCAGGCGTGGCCGACGCGGTAATGGTGTTCGTTCCCGAGACGGAGGACAGCGGAAGCGACGAGGCGTTGTAGAGCGCCGTCACTTCTTCCTGCACACCATCCGCATAGTCCGGGCCGCTCAAGCCAACGAGCGCCGAACTGGTCGGGGTAAGCCGATCAGCAGCCATGAATCATTCCAGCGATGTGAGATAAATCAGGTGCGGACGAGGTCCGGAGCTTCGTCCACGGCAGTCAGTCGAACGCGGTCCTGCCCGGCATACTCAATCGAGTGCACCAGGTAGCGCCCGTATTCCTTCGAGAGCGGCCCGACCGTGACCATGCAGCCGGGGCCGATGACGTTCTGACTGTCGTCTTCGTCGTAGGCCGATGTCGTGGTCGTCGCGACCGCAATCGGCGTGGACAGCACAAAGTGATCCCACAGCCCGGTCGGGTTGCTGATCGCGTGCGTCGAAACGCTGGCATCCTTGCGGCGGATCGCGATGCCGCCCTTGAGGCCGATCAGCGAGAAATCCGTGATGGCCGACATATCGGTGATCTCCGACATGTCGTCCTCGTTGTAGACCTGCACTTCGCTATCCAGCGCGATCTCGGTAACGTCGCCGTCATCGACCGTGACATCGACGATGCGGCCATAGCCGGTGAAGTCGGAAAGCTGGTCGTGCGTGATGCCGATCAGGTCATTGCGCCGGCAGACAATGGCGTCGGCGGAAGCCTCGAACGAGTAGAACGCGGCGCGCTGCTCCGACTGGTCAAGATCGAACAGGGCGCGCGTCCTGAGCTTGTCGGGATCGGTGATGCCGACATAGGCGATCTGCTCCAGCCGGCCTTCGTCCAGCTCGTTGTAGTCGCGGCGATAGACGATAATTTCCTCGCGCCCGTAGTCGCCGGTATCATCGCGGAACGCCACGCGGAAGCCGTCAGGCCGGCGGATGAAACCCTTCTCCCACCTGAACCCCGACATATTGCGCGGGCTGAATATCTGGATCGGACTTTCGGCGCTGCGGTCCCTGTCCTCGACCACGCCCCACACTTCCGACTGATAGGGTCGCGCGTAGCCGCACGATGCCAGCACGTCGAGAGCTTCCTGCGTCCTCGCGCCCTCGAAAACCGCGTTGCACTCATAGCCGTTGGTCGCGCAGGTCGAGCGCCAGTCCACAAGGCTGTCGTCGTCCAATAGATCTACCGGTAGCGGATCGAAATTCGCCTCGCCGACAAGCACGTCGCGATAGTGCGCCGCCGGGTTGCTCGTCGTCGTCCAGTTGGCCCACGCCGAACCGTCCCAGTCCTTCACGTAGCCGGATGCGACGGTGGAGAGCTTGTCGATGCGCTGGTTGCGGACCTTGATCGCGATGACCGCCAGACCTTCGGCCTGTATCGGGTGCTCGTTCCAGATCGACTGGACGAAGCGCACATAGACATCATCGCCGGCGTTGTCGCGGGTTTCCTTGATGACCGCCACGCCGCTCGAAAGGTAGTAGCCGAACAGGTCGTAGCTGCCGCTGTCGTAGGTCTGCGCGGACTTGGAAAAGTCGTCGGTATCATACCACATGCCGCGCTTGATGCGGATGTCGTAGATGCCTTTCGGAAACGTCCCTTCATCGAGATAGAAAACCGCTTCCCTCGCCCCGAGCGAGACATTGCGGATGTTGGTCGATCCCTCCACGCCCTGATAGAGCACATCGCTGCCGGAACTGGCGGAAAAGTAGCTGTCAGCCGAATAGGACGGGAAGCCCGGAACGATGGTTTGCGCCGGAACAAACTTCGACGCGAAATACCAGCCCTGCGATGTCGGGACGGCCGGGATGGCCTCCGGAGCCGCACCCCAGCGCAGAATGATGACCGCCTTGCGCTCGCCGATATGAGCGTCGGTGAAGTGAATATCCGGCAGGTTGATCCAGTTGGCCTCGCCGCGCTTCTTGATCGCCAGCCGGAACGGCACCGCCACCTGATTGTCGGGGTCGGATGTATCGACTAGGCCCTGCGGGAAGATGATGTTGATATGAGCTTCGTCGGGCGACTCCCGCGTCGCCATGATCTGGTATTTCGGCAGGCTGTTTTCAGGCACCGCCTGATTGTCCAGAACTTCCGGCGAGGACTCCCGAACGACATGGGTCGAGAGTTTCGCGTTGTAGCCGTTCTGCCTGCCCTGCCGGGTGACGAGTTCGACCGGAACGTCGTCAACCCACCCTTCGCGGGTCTGGTATTCGACGTTCTCCGCTTCCTCGATGGGCGCATCGTTGACGCGGATGTCGGTGAGTTCATGCGGGCCGGTAAGGACAAACACCGCTTCCGCCACTTCATCGTCGCCGTCCAGCGTGATGACGGGCTCACTGGCAAGCGGCGGATAGACCTTGCGGGTTCCGCATACGCGCGGGATCGGAACGCCGGGCTCAAGGATATTGCCCTCGACCGATGCGGCCTCGCGGCGGTCGGACGATTCCTCCTTGCTTACGTTCGGCGCCGGGGGCTTGGAAAGCGCCTGCCCGATCAGCGAAGCGCCGACCGAAAGGCCGATGCCGACAATGAACTGCCCGAGCGCCGTCAGGCCAAGCGCGCCGCTCGCCGTGGTGCCGAGAATGCCAAGCTGCGTCAGGACTGCTTTCGTCCCGGCGACCACCGATCCCGGATCGCCGAGCGGATAGTGCAGCGTCACCGCGACGGGGTTCTGATGCGTTCCGCCGTGCGGCTTGATGTTGCGCCAATACTCGCTGACCGTGACCTCGCCGTTGATGCAGATCGTTCCGCGCTCGGCGAAGTCCCCGCGGACAGGCATAGCCGCCACGATGTCGGCGAGCGAAACCCCGCGCTCGAATTCGACCGTGACGCCCCGCGCCTCGAAAGGCTCGGCATAGGTCGCGAGTATCTTACCGCTCATGCCGATAGAAGCCCTTGATGCGCTTGCTCACCAATGGATGCCTGATCGGCACCACAACGGAATCCGTGGCCGCCTCGATGTGCAGGACACGCTTTTCGTCGACCATGACCCCGACATGCACCACGCGCATGCGGATGACCTTCCGGTCGCCATCCATCGGGACGTGACCCGTCATCACGCACAAGTCGTAAGGCTGAGGCTTGTCGACCAACCGCCACGGACGGGCCTCGCGGCCTTTCTCGATGGCCTCGTTCACGTCCCTCAACTGCCGGGCGGATATTTCCCCATACTCCGGCAGATGGACGCCAAGCTCATGGCAGTAGACGAGCCTGCACAGGCCCCAACAGTCGACGCCAGCGAAGGCCCTGCCGCCATCAACGTACGGCAGCCCTACGTAGCGAGAAACCCACTCCATTACCGATAGACGCCCGGCAGTCTCGATTGCGTCGCCCGAACGGCTGGCCAGTTTTCCTGCACGTAGTCCCAGGATCGAAGCTCGCCCTGAATGTCGACGTTGTTCCCGGCCACGTTGACCAGATACAGGTGGTTCGCCGTGTAGAAAGCGGTCGGGGTTCCGATTTCCTCGCGCGGGTCCGTGGACTCGTCGAAGTCGCTGGCGACCAAGGCGTCGATCCTGATGCGCGCCGGGCTGTTCAGCGTGCGGACATAGCGCCCCGCGATCCGGTCGACGTTCTGCACCGTGATGCGCGATGTCGGCGGGGTATCGTCGTCCGTCATCAACTGCCAATCGAACACGCAGCCGAGATAGGTGTTGCCGCCCCACACATGGTTCACGGGAGACGAGACGAACCGCAGCGGATCGGTAAGGGTCGGATGCGAGATCGCGACAAAGCACAGGATCGCTTCCGCCGACTCCTGCTTTTCGAGTTCCTGGCGGAGCGACAGCGCGATGGTGCGGGGCATCTAGTCGCGCAGCCTCACAAGCGACAGCCCGAGTTCCCAAACGCCCATCGTGTAGGGCGTGAACACCGGCGGGCTTTCAGGATCGAATTGCCAGCGGTATTGCGCCTTGGTCTCCGGGTGGTTCCAGTAGAAGGGCAGCGCTCCGTCGAAGCAGTCGTAGTCGAAGAATTCGAGAAATGTCCTGCGCTGCTCGCTGGACAGAAGAAACCGGCATGAGGTCAGCCAGATCTTCGCCGTCGAATTGCGGCGCGTGATCGGCTTGCCCACGTCAGGCTGGAAAGCCAGAACATTCGGCTGCGGGCTTTCCTGCCATGTCCCGACAATTGGACACTGTGGCAACGAGGATGGCCATACGATCATCGCGCTACCCGCCTCGGTGCCACGCCATAGCGGCCATCAAGCTGCTTGTCGTATCCGCCTTCGCCGATCTTCCTGCCGACTTCCGCGACGACGATTTCCACGATGTCGCGACCGTCAGGTCCACGGCGCTTGTTCTGCGTCGCCTGAACGCCTGAGGCATTGTTGATGACGTTGACCACCGTTCCGCCCACGCCCCCGCTGATGGCCTTGTTCGGCGTGATGGTGCCGCTGCGACCGGGATAGAACAGTTCCGGGCCGCGCTCCCCGACGACATAGGCGCGGTTGCCCGACACAGGCCCGCCGGAGGCCCTGCCGCCGCCGAACAGCGCCCCGATGATGCCGCCTACGCCACCGCCCTTTGCGCCCGTTCCGAACAGGCTGGCAAGCGGCCCCTGCCCGAGCAAAGCCGACTGGATGAATAGATCGGCCAGCGTCGAGAGAACGTCCTGCAGAACGTCGTTCAGGGACTTGGTGCCGTCGATCAGGCCCTTGATGCTGGACGCGGCCATGTTCCCGAACTCCTGCTGGAGTTCGATGATGGCCTGTTGCTTGTCGGTCGCCTCGCGCGCCTTCTCGGCGGCCATCGCGTAGGCTTCCGCCGTCTGCTCGATCTGCTGGCGGATGGTTTCGTTGAGCGGGATTTTCGCCTGAAGGGCTGCGTTCTCAAGCTCCTGCGTGGCAAGCGCCTTGTCGCGCTCCAAGTTGGTCGCTGCTACCAGTTCGCGCTCCAGGTCCAGATACTTGGTGCGCTCCTGCATCTGGCGGATTTCGCGCTCGAAAGAGTTCTCGCGGCCCGCCTTGCCGCCAGTGACGGGATAGTCGGACAGGGTGACGGGCTTGCGCGAAAACTGGCTGAAAGCCTGATCGATCCGCGAGTTCGTAGCGACGCCCGCCACCGTGTTTCCGGCGCCACCGTTGCGCCCGGCAAGCGCCTCGCCGAGAGCGGCGGTCGCGGCTGCTTTCGGATCAGCGTCCAGAAGCTTGCCGATCTGCTCCAGCAGCATCTTGACGGTGGTAAGGCCGGGGATTGCCCGCTCGCCGTAGTTGGCGAGTTTCTCGAAGAACGCTCCGAGCGTCGTGGCATTGTCGCCGAGCAGTTGAACGAGAGCCGAGAGCCGCGTCATGATCTTGACGAGTTCGCCGCTCACGCCGCTAACGCGGTCTATCTTGCTGGCGGCGTCGACAAGGACGTTCTGAAGCCGGATGAAACTCTGGCTTAGGGTCAGTTCGGCGTTGGCAACCTTCTGGTCGAGAACCGATGCCCCCGCCTCGAACGCGCGGAAAAAAGCCTCCGACGACACCTTGCCGTCAATGACGAGTTTGCGGAGTTTAGCGACAGACCCGCCCGCTTCCTCCAGCCCGGCTGCCGCCGCTTGAGCGATAGGCAGCGCGCCCTCAAGAATGGAGTTGAATTCCTCCGCGCGGACCACGCCAGAGCCGAGAGCCTGCGAAAGCTGGAGAAGCGCGCCGCTCGCCTCGGATGCAGACTTTCCAGATACACGAAGCGCAACCGCGACGCGGTCGGTAAACCGCAGCAGTTCTTCCGTCGAAACATTCAGTTCGTTCTGGACAAGCGCGGCGCGGCTGTAGAGTTCGACAAGGCTTTCGATGGGCGCGGCGTTTCGCTGAGCCGACGCGAAAAGCCGGTCATAGACCTTGGTGAGTTCATCGCCAGACAGACCGGCGACCTTAAGCGCGTTCTCGATGCGAATGGCGGCGTCGACGATCTGCTGCGCGCCCCGGATCGCGGCAGCGCCGGCAAAGGCCGCCACAAGGCCGCGGCCCAGCCCGGCAAACTGCGCTTCAAGCTGCCGGTTCATCCGACCGAAGGTCGAGTTGATCTGAGCCGCGCGGCGCTGCGCCACGCCGTTGGCCTTGTTCAGTTCCCTTTCGTATTTCTTGATGTTCGCCTCAAAGCTGACGATGAGGCGCTGGAGGTCGGTAACTTCAGCCATGCGTCATCCTTTCAGGCGTCTCCGTGGGCGCGCTTTGCAGCCTCGAATTCTTCGATAGAAGGGGCTTCCGTGGTTTCGCCGCCCTGCGAGCGGTTCCACCCGTCAACGCAAGCCGCGAACTGGTAGAGGCTCATCGCCCCGACTTCCGCCGGGGTGAAGCCCATTACTGCACCCGATCCGTAGAGGGCGGTTGCGGAGAGACGGCCGTCTCCGGGTTTTCCGCGTCCGCCCCTGCTTTTCCCACGGGATCGCCCGGCCTGCCCTGCACAGCGGCAGCGAGGATGGCCTGAGCCACCAGCACGCTTTCCAGCAGCCTGCCCTCCGTCACATGCTGTTCGACAAGCTCGCGGGCCTTGCGGCCCTCGATCTTCGCGCCGATCAGCCCGAGACGGACGATCTCCTGCAAGTCCTCGACGCGCCAGCGGTTCTGGAAAAGGCGCTCAAGGATTTCGGTCGGGCCGGAATCCCGCTTATCCTGAAGGGCGATGAGTTCCGCGATACCCAAGCGGAAAGCCCGCTCATCGCCGCCCCAGGTGATTTCGACCGTGGCTTCATCGGCAGTCATGGTCAGACGACCGTGTAGTCGCCGATGGCGCCGTGCGATACGAGGCTGAGGCTGCACTGCACCTTGTCGCCACGCTCGGCAGGCGTGCTGAACGCGGTCAGTTTCATGTTCATCTCGATGTAGCCGATCGTGCCGAACCAGACCTGCACGCTCTTGGCGAGGTCGGCTTTCCACCATGCCGTGTATGCCGGCAGAGCGGCGAGGTCCAACTGCCCCTCACCGGTGACCGACGCCTCGACGCCGGTCTTCAGATGCTCGCGGATCGCGGGGGCGTCCGGATCATCGCAGTCGATGATATAGACGTCATTGCCCTGCGAGGTGAGTTCCAGCCCGCGCGCCGCATTGATGAGGCACGGGTGGTTGAAGACGCCGGACCCTTCCGAGGTCTCGACTTTGATGTAGAGCTTTTGCCCGTCAAGGGTGCTCGGAGTTGCCATTGTCAGGCCCTTTCATGAAAAAGGCCCCTAGTCGGGGCCGGACTAGAGTTCGTGGTCGGTCAGGTATCGAAATTCGAGCACGGCGTGCCGCGTCAGCCCGTCAGGGTCGTCTATCCATCGCGTGATGACGTGCTCGGCCACCACCACGCGAAACCCGGAAATCGCGAGTTCGGTATTCAGCAGGGCGCGGATCGTCCCCGCTATGCCCTTCGCCTCCGGCCACCCGACTTCCCGCGACCAGACATGCACGGTTGCGTTGACTTCCGAGGAGTCGAAGCACGACGTATCGGCATTGACGGTATCGCCGGTTCCGATGGCGACATATGGAAATTCCGGCTCTTCCGGAACGCTGTCATAGATCCGGCCACCGCACACGCCAGCGCCGGCCAGAGCCGAATGGATCGCCCCCTGAAGCGCCAGTGCCGGATCGCTCATTTGCCGCCCGCCGCTACCTTCTTGGCCGCCTTGGTGGTCGCCCTGCTGATCCGGCCTTTCACGCGCTTACGGAGCGCCCTGTAGGCCGGGAAGAAGAATGGTTGTGCTGCCATCTTCTGCGTGCCGAACTCGACCCACCGGGCGTAATATGCTTCATCATTGCCGGCATAGACGGTGACGCGCAGGTCACCCTCGCCACCCTGCGCCAGCACCATCGCGCCCCTCGGCGCGTCGCCCCACGTCCAGCCGATGCTGTCTCGAAGATCGCCGCGATCGACCGGGCAAAGCGATCTGGCAAGATCGACGATCTCTGTCGCGCCCTGCTCCATTGCCACCCGGATGCCCACCTTGGCTGCTTCGGGAAGCGCCTTCAGCTTGGCGCGGAGCCGGTCAAGGCCTTGAACCTTCGCCATCAGGCAGCAACGCCGCGCTCGCAGAGCAGCGTGATCCACTGCCGCTCGCGCTCCATGTCCTCGGCCTGCCGGATCGCGTAGGCCGGCCCCTCAGTGCCGTCCGGCAGCAATTCGACAACCCGCCAGTCGCTCGTGATGGCTTTCGTCTCCGAAGAATATCGAACGACGATGATCGTCGGCGCCGTGCCTTCGAGGCGACCGGCAATGACGCTTTCGCCGCCGCGCATCGGGCCGATATAGGCCCTTCGCCTGAACTGGCTCGACCATTCGCCCTTGTGATTGCCGTAGCCGTCCGAAACGTCGATGCGGCGTTGCAGGCTGACCAGCCACCGCAGATCACCGGCCCCGATCTGCTCAGTCCGCTTCACCATCTGGCGCGCCTTTCGGGCGTTTGGATGCCTTGGCCTTGCCGGCCGCTATCGCGGCCTCGGCAATGTCCTTCTTCACCAGCACCGGAGCGGACGGCTCGAACCTCTGCGTGACCCGCCCGCCATACTCCGGGAAATGCCAGTGAAACGTGCCGGTGAACTCGACCCAGGGCATCGCTACAGCGCCACGCCCGAATAGCTGATCGCGATGTGCAGCACGCTGGTGGATTCGGCGATGCCGATGATGCAGGCATATTCGCCGGAGCCGACATCGGCGACCGGGCAGATGCCGCCGGCCGTGTCGGAAAGATAGTAGGCCACGCCGGCGGTCAGCGTCGCGCCGATGGTGATGTCGCCGGATTTCTGGATCGTGAGAGGCTGACCGTCCGAAGCGCCGTTGAGCGCGATACCCCGGGGCTGGCGAACCGCCGCCGTGGCGTCGTTGCTGTCGGCGAGCTTGTATTTGCCGGTGGCGGAGTCGAGATAGACCGCCTGCCCGGCGGTGATCGTCGCGCCGGCGATACCGGACTCGGTGACGGCGTTCGCGCCCTTCACGACATTGGCCGCAGTGATGCTGATGTCAGTCATGGTTGGTTCTCCTTTCGAGTAGGATTCTCATCAAATCCGGCGACGCTTGTAGGGAGCGGCGGCGCTGTCGGCGGCGCGGTCGATACCCTCGGCTGCGTCGCTTGAGGCAAGGCCATCGCGATTCCGGTATCGCCAACCCGCACGCATCTTGATCGCGAGCTTTACCGGCTCAGGCACCTCAGCGGCGTCGCCATAGCCTGCAACCAATGTCACCCGCACGGCATCCGAGCGATCATCGTAAACCCCCGGCGAGGTGAACTCGTTGAGAAACCGGACAAACGCGCCGCGCGCGTCTTCGAGGAGTTCATAGAACGAAGAGCTGACCGTCTGCTCAACATTCGCCTCGTCGAAATACGAGACCGTTGCCGCGGTTACGTCCGGAAAGGGCAATCGGATGCAGCCAGAGCCAGGCCAGTCGCAAAGATCGACGCGCCAGGTCTGAGTCACCAGACAGCGGCCGAGAACGCCTGTCCAACCATCGTAGTGCGCGACAGCCGCATCTCGCAGGGCCGCCAGCATGGCGTCGTCATCCCCGTGCTCAATGGCGAGGTACGTCTTGATCTCGTCCATCGAAACGGCCGGCTCGGCCGGTGCGACGGTAAGCACGGGCCGCAGCATGGCTCTACTTCTTCTCCTTCGCCGGCTTCTCGGCGGCGGCGGGCTTTTCATCAATCTTCTTTGCCCAACCGTTGTTGACGGCGGTCGCGGCGAGATCCCCGTTCACCTCGTCGCCTTCCTTGAACGCGACCGGGTGCACCTGCTTGTCGGGCACGCCGTGGAATTCCTTGGTCACCTTGGCCTTCATCGATCTATCCTTTCGTCTCGTTGGAGATCAGCCGGTTCGGATGCCGGCTGTGGTCGTACCGGCGCTCGATCTCGGCGGCGTCCGGCACGTCGCTCTTCTCGGTGAAACTGACGGCTATGCCGCCGTCCGCGCGGTCGGAGAGCGCCACGTCGACGCAGTCGTAGCCATAGAGCCGCTCGGCATCGGCGGCGCAGGCGTCCAGCAGGGACGACTGCTCCGGGACGGTGATCTCGATGCCGCGCGCCGCGGCGATGCCGAGCCAGAACTCCACGCAGGCGCGCCCCTTTTCCGCGCTGTGCGCGTCCGGCAGCGTGTAGTCGATCCCGAACAGCGAGATCCGGCTGACGCCGATGTGGATGGCGTAGGCCACCGCATAGGCCGTGGTCGAATTGAAATACGGGGCGCCCCCGTTTCCGTCATGCCGGCGGTTGAGCACGTCTTCGAGCGGGAACGCCACCAGGCCCGGATAGCCGGGTCTCGGGCGTGACGTGTAGACAGGGCCGGGATGCGTCTTCAGCCACCGCACCATCGCCGCGATGTTGCTACCGGGACGAGCCTTGGCGCGCGCCTCCTGCACCTTGAGATCGTCCATGTGGAAGATGCGGTCGCAGCGCAGCACGTCGCCGATGGCGTTGATGCCCCACACCTCGTCGCAATAGGCGGAGACGCCCCCCAGGCGCCGCGTCAGCTCGAAGAAGGCCGCGCAGGACGGGCCAAGCCCGACGATCGCCACATGCTTCGGTGCGGCGCGGCCGCGCCGGGCGGCGGTAGCCTCCGGCGCGGCCTTTCTTATACTGGCGGTCACTCAGGCAACCGGGCCGAGATGCGGTTCGCCGAGGATCGCCGTGCCGGCGACGACCGCCGTCGCCGTGCCGACGCCATACATCCGCAGCTTCAGGTAACGCTTGTTGCCGCGATAGCCGAGCTTGCTCTGCGTCGCGGCATTGCCCAGCATCACGGCATCGGCCTCGGTGCCGAGCAGGTCGGCGTCCGCCACGGAGGTGAAGCTGCCGTTTGTCGCGTCGGCCTCCAGCAGCACCGGCGTGATGGTGTCGGTAGCCGCCGCGCTGACGCCGCGGCTCATGACGAATTCGACGCTCTCGTAACCCTGCCGGTCGATGACGCCGGAAAGGGTGCCGTTCGACGCGCCCGTGGTGCCGACAGCGGCGGGGCCGACTGCGCGGAGCACCTTGATGCTATTGTGCATGTCCTTCATGGGACTGGTCCTTCGGATTGAACTTCGGGAGGGGTGAGGGACGGGCGGCTGCAGCCGCCCGCCGGATCAGGGCATCAGGACGGGCGGCGCCTGCCGCCCGCCTGGATCAGCACATCAGGCCGAGCACTTCAGCAGCTTGATCGCCTCGAAGTTCTGCACGCCGCCGCCGACCCGCTTCGTCGTGTAGAAGTGCACGTTCGGCTTGTTGGTGTAGGGATCGCGCAGCACCCGGATCCCGAACCGGTCGACGATCAGGTAGCCGCGCCGGAAGTTGCCGAACGCGATCGGGAACGCGTTGGAGCCGACATTCGGCATGTTGTCGTCGTCGTAGACCGGGAAGCCCAGCAGCGTCGACGGCTCGCCGACCTGCACGGAGGGCTGCCACAGATACCCCTCGGTGTCGCCGATGGTCTTCAGCTTCCGGACCTTGCCGACCAGCCCCCGGTTCATAAGGAAGTTCGCGCCCATGCGGTAGCTCTGCTTCAGCGCATAGGTCAGGTCGGTGAGGGCATCGACGCCGTTGTGGGTGCTGTCGTTGATGTCGGCTGCGACTCCCGACGCGATGAAGCCGAGCTTGCCCCAGCTGTAACTGGCATCGGCGATCGTGTCGTACTGCAGGATGCCGCGCGGCTTGTTGACCCCGTCGCCGGAGATCCACGCGGCACCCTCGCCTTCCGCGAAGACGATGCCGACCTCGTCGGCCAGCCACTGCTCGACATTGACGTTGGCGTCGTCGAGCAACCGCTGCGTTGCCGCCGGATTGGCGTAGAGCTCCATGGCCGGAAACTTCAGCTCGGCGAGCGTCGGCGTATCGGTTTCGGACCGCGCCTCCTTTTCGCCGACCCAGCCGTATCCCGTGCCGCCTTGGTTGACGAGCTTCTTGAACTCGGAGCTGGAGACCGACATGACCTGCGCGATCTGGCGCATCCGCGAGTAGGTTTCCTGCACGCGGTCGATCATCGTCGACATTTCCGCCGGCGTGACATAGCCGCCATCGGGGTCGGAATCGGTCGTCAGCTTGGCGCTGATCTGCAGGTCGCCGAGCCCGTCCTCCGCGCCGCGGCGCAGGAACTTGTTGAACACCTTGGCGTGTTCGCGCTGCTCTGCCGTCGGCGCCTCGCCGTCCCCGGCGCCGCCAACCTGGAGCGCCGCGATCAGCTTGTTGGTGTCATCCATCGCCGACTGGAGGCGCGTGAGCTCCTCGTTGATGCGGTCGACCTTCTCGGTCTGCACCACGTCGGCGAACTTGCGCTCGATGCCCTTGAGTTCCTCCTCGCGCTCCTGCTTGAAGGTCTCGAAGGTCTTCTGCAGTTCGGCGAGCAGTTCGGCCGCGCTGCCTTTGTCAGCCCGCACGCCGACGAGTCCGCGGGCACGGGCGTTCAGCGGCACCGCGATCGTCATGGCGCCGGCATAGTCCATCGCATGCGCCGAAAGCGCGGCGATCTGGTCGTGGGGGAGTGCATGGGCGACGCCGACGCAAACCCCGATCGTCGCCACAAGGGCGACGAGGAAGGCCGTGGTCTTCATTGGATTGCTCCTCAGTATCTGATGGTTTCGATCAGCCGGGAAATTCCGGCCGCGATGGGGTCAGCGTCTTGCATGACCGATCCGGCAGCGTCCTGCATGCCGGTCGCCGCGTCCTTGATCAGCCGGCGCCGCTCGGATCGCGGCATGCCGGTCTGGGCGAGGACGGCTTCCAGTCGCCGTCTGGCGTGGATCTCGGGGCGGGTTTCCGCCTTCTTGCCCTCGGCCTTCTTGGCCGTGGCCTCGTCGGCGAATCCCTTGTCGACCGCCTCCTTGGCGGTCAGGTAGGTCTCGGCGTCCATGAGCGCCGCGATGTCTTTGCGCGGCAACCCGCTGCGCGCCTCGTAGATGTCGGCGATCGCGCCGTCGATCTTCTCCAGCGTTCCAGCGACGCCGGCGAGATCGTGGCGATTGCCGATCACAAGGCCCCAGGCGTTGTGCACCATCATGAAGGTGCCGAGACCCATGCGGATTTCGTCGCCGGCCATGGCGATGACGGACGCCGCCGAGGCGGCGATCCCCATCACGTTGACCGTGACTTTCGCCGGGTGCTCGGCCAGCAGGTTGTAGATCGTGAAGCCCTCGAAGACATCGCCGCCGGGAGAGTTGATGTTCACCGTCACGTCGCTCGCGCCGATGGTCCTGAGCGCCGCTGCCATCCGCTTCGCCGTGAAGCCGCCGCCGCTCCACCAGTCCTCGCCGATGGTCTCGTAGATCGAGATCGTGTTCGGGTCGTCGGCCTCGGCGGCCGAGAACTCGTCGCACCAGCGAGCCAGCACGTCTGAGGGGACGTCCCAGGAATAGCCTTCCGGCCGCTCGAAGGCCTTGATCTCAGGCAGGTTGCGGAGGCTCATCGCCGTTTCCTTTCTGGTCTGAGGCGCCGCCGGCCGTGTTCGGCGGATCGTAAAAGTCGTCGCCGCCCTCGCGCGGATTGAGGTCTTCCAGCGCCCGCACCTCGTTGGGGCTCATCGCGCCCCACTGCATGGCCGTCGCATAAGTGCTCCAGCGGGTCTTGATGTCGCCGCGCACCAGCGCCGAGCGGTTGAACCGGGCGTAGAGATCGGTCTCCCCGGGCTCCAGCAGATCCCGGTTGATCGTCTCTTCCCACGCCGTCAGGTGATCCTCGAGCGTGTAGGTGACGAAGCCGATCGACTGCTGCTCGATGCCGCTGCCCCAGCTGGTCGACTTTTCGGTATCGCCGATCATGTGAGGCGGCACGCCGAAGAACATCGCTATGTCGGAGCGGGTGAACTTGCGGCTCTCCAGCCACTGGGCGTCTTCCGACGTCATCGCCAGCGTCTCGACGCTCATCCCCTCCTCGAGGATGAGCGCCTTGCCCTCGCTTTCGCCACCGGCGCGATAGTCGTCCAGGCTCGCGCGCAGGTTCTCCGTGCCCTCCGGTCCCAGGATTCCCGGATGCTTGAGGACGGAACTCGGGCGCGCGCCGTTCCTGAACGTCGTCAGCCCATGCTCTTCCATCGCCATCGAGAACTTGATGGTCTCGCGGGCGTAGGCGATCACCGACACCCCGTGGACGCCGTCGAGCGTCAGCCCCACCAGATGCATGATGTCGCGCTGCGCGAAGGTGACGGGGCCGCCCGAGGGACGCCGGTATTCGAAGCTCAGCGAAAGGTCGTCGTTCTGCCGGCATCGCACCCGATCCGGGTGCAGCGGGATGAGCTCGACGACCCCGCGCCGCGCCACCGAACGCACGATTCGCGCGTAGGCGTTGCCGCGCAGAAGAACATGCGCCTGCATCATCTTCTTGAACTGCGACGGCGTCTGCCACCGGTTCGGCCGCCGGGTCAGGACGGCGTGCAGCGGATGGTCCTCAGCGTCCTCGCGCTCCCGCGGTCCGAGCTTGCGCTTGAGGTCGGTCGGCAGGTTACCGACCGGGCCGGTGATGACCCGGACGCAGGCATTGACCGCCGCGGTCCGCATCGCCGTTTCCGGTGTCACGGCACCAGCCCCGTCGCGCAGCGCCTCCTCCAGATCCTGCGAGGTGTTAATGATCACCCCGCCGCCCCGGTGCTGGACCGCCGCGCGCGGCGCCGGCCGGGGCTCCAGCGCCCGCCGGAGCCAGTCGCGAATTGCCATTCGTCGGGTCTCCTAGAGAACCAGTGCGCCGCGCTTGCGATAGACGCTCGGACCGGACGCCTCGGGCGACCGGCTCATCAGGTCGAAGGCATTGAAGAAGGCGATCAGCGGATCGATCTTCGCAGAGCCCGCGGCCTGCTTGGTGACCAGCAGCGCGTTGCCGCGCTGCTCTGCCTTAGCGTTCGACACGCACCAGTCCATCATCGCCTGGTCGGCATGCGACAGCGATCCGTCCGCCAGTTTCCGCGCCGCGCCCTTGATGACGCCTGAGAGCTTGTAGCCCTGCGGGACGCCGACCATGCAGTCGTCATCGATGCCCAGCAGCGCCAGCTCGTCGAGGATCGCCGCCACGCCGACGGGGTCGAGACCGATACCCATCTTCTTCGGCAGAAGGCCGGCAAGATGCAGCCGGTGCACGATCGCCGCGACCTCGGCCACGTCGTCGCCGAGCGCCGAGCAGATAGTCAGGTCTTCGTCGCGGGCGAAATCCTGCAATCGCTCGGCGATGTTCTTGCGCCTGACCAGCACGCTCTCATGAGCCCAGGCCCGGCCCCAGGACAGCCAACGGCGCGTTGTCTTCTCGCGACCGATCACGGATAGTCCGAGAAGGTCGTCCAACCCGCCGCCGTCGATGCCGACGGTGCAGACTTCCGAACGCGCCATCAACTCGTCGAGGGTGAGCGTCTTGTCGGCGGCCGCTTCCCAATGGTCGGCGCCTTCCCAGCGGTCGGCGTGCAATGCGAGGCCGATCTGCACGTTGAGATGCTGCGAAGCCCATCGGCGCAGTTCCTCATCGCCCTTCGACTTCGCCGTGTTGTGGTCGTCGACCAAGCGGTCGAGTTCGATCGAGCGGCCGAGATTGGGCAACACCTGAGGCCACAGGGCCGGGTCTTCCCAATCCCCGGAGCGTTGCATCTCCTCCGTGAACTCGTAGAGCACCGGCAGCACCCGCGCTTTCTCGATCCGCCCGTCGCGGACGCCGCGCGCCATCTCCAGTTCTGCCTTGAAGACACCCGCCGGCGGCTGGTCGCTTTGCGTCGTGATGAAGATCAGGAACGCCTCCGGATTCGGCAGCAGGCCGCCTCGAATCTGGCCGATCACACGCGAGGCATACGAGATGCCCTGCATGACGTGCACCTCGTCGACCAGCACGCCCGAGGGCTTCGCCCCGGTCATCACCTTCATGTCGAAGGTCTTGATCTTCAGCGTCGCCTTGTTGCGGCGGTCGCGGATCGTCTTGATGTGCTCGTGGATCGAGAACCGCTTCTGGAGATAGCCTTCCGGATCGCACTCGATCATTCCCGAGGCCTGCTGGAAGGCGAGGTCGGCGATGTCCTGCGTCGGCGCCACCAGAAGGAATTCCGCCCGCGGCCGCCGGTTGAGCAGCAGCGCCGTCACCATGATGCCCGCGCCGTTGGTCGTCTTCGAGCTCTTCTTCGGCACCAGCGCGAAGATCTCGGAGACCCGCCGCCGCCCGGCGTCGTCCAGCGAGCCGAAGAGAGCGCGCACGATATCGCGGATCCAGTCGCCGGCAGCCTCTTCCATTGAGGGTTGGCCCGGTACGTCCGGCAGGCAGAGCCGGTTGAAGATCGCGACGGCGCGGTCCGCCTCCGCCTGGTCGAGCGGCAGGTCGGGCACCAGCGATTGCCCGGCCGCCAGTCGCTCCGCCCAATCCGGGCAGGCGAAGTTCCAGTGATTCGTCACTGGAGGATGCTGCCCCAGCCGGTGTCACGGTGTGCGTCCACCGCCGCCAGGTCGGCGCTCGCCTTCTTGCCGAGTCGTTCCGCGGCGGCGGCCGCCGGCTTCAGCGGCGCCGGCGGCGCCGGATTGCCCTTGTTCTCGACCAGGTCGAGCAGCCGGTTGACCGACGGTGCGTTGCCCTCGCGAACCTTCTTCAGCAGCACCTGCAGGCCCATCGCCTCGATGATGTCGCAGCCCTGCTCGAGCTCCCGGGAAAAATGTTTGCGAAGTGTCTTCTCGTCGCAGCCGAGATAGCGCGCGATCCGCGACTGGTTCCAGCCGGCCGCCCGAAGCAGGGCAACAAGCTCCTGATTCTCCTTCGATTTCGCGAACGAGGGGCGACCCCATCTTTCGCGTATCTGCGTGAGCGGCGCGCCGAACAGATCGACCTCGCCCTTGCTCTGCTGGTTTTCGCTCATCTGCGGGAATAAAATCTCTTTGTGAGAACCACGCCGGTCTGTGGGGCGAAGGGGTTGCAGAGATATGCCTACCCCCCCTCCCCTCTCAGCCGCGCTCTCCTGCCTGTTTGGTGCCGTCGTGGCAGGACTTGCAAAGCGTCTGCAGGTTCGCCTCGTCCCAGAACAGCGACGCGTCGCCACCGTGACGGACACGATGGTCAGCGACGAGGCGCGACGTGTCATGCTCGACACGCCCGCACCCCGTCATCTGGCAGGTGAAGCGATCGCGAAGGAGTATCTTCCAGCGCAGCTTCCGCCAGCGCGCCGTCTTGTACCAGCGCCGCCAGAGGTTGAGGCGGTCGCGGCTGTCCTCCCCCGCCGGGGTGGCGAGCCTTCCGCCCGCCTGGCGCAGCGTCCCGCCCGCCATCCTGAGCCGACCCACCGATCTCCCCTTCGTGAAAGGCGTGACACTAAACGCTGCGCGTGGACGTCAAACGCTGCGCGCTGTAGCCTCGCGCCCCATGTGCAACCTCTATTCCATGGCCCGCAGCCGCGACGAGATCATCCGCTTCGCCAACGCGACGAAAGTGGCGGACGGCATCGGCAATCTCGCGCCGCTGACGGGCATCTTCCCCGACTATGCCGCGCCCATCGTGCGCAACCATGACGGGGAGCGCGAACTGACCATGGCCCGCTGGGGCATGCCCAAGCCCGCCTTCGCCTTGAAGGGGCGCAACGCCGACAGCGGCGTCACCAACATCCGCAACACCAAGAGCGCGCACTGGCGCCGCTGGCTCGGCGAGGCGAGCCGCTGCGTCGTGCCCTTCTCGTCCTTCTCGGAGAACGAGGCGCTGCCCGACGGCTCGCATCCGCCCGTCTGGTTCGCATTCTCGCAGGAGCGGCCGCTCGCCTTCTTCGCCGGCATCTGGACCAGCTGGACCGGGACGCGGAAGGTGAAGGAGGGCAAGGTCACGGTCGACCTCTTCGGCTTCCTCACGACCGAGCCGAACGCGGAAG